>JBEIHU010000162.1:0-9166 GCA_040381175.1 Burkholderiaceae bacterium | reverse complement strand
AGCGAGCGCAGCAGCCAAAGCGGGTTGACGGTGGCCGCCAGCTCCTGGCCGAAGGCCGGCAACTGGCCCTTGGCCGCGGCGATCAGCGGGAAGTAGTCGTACTGGTTGCCGAAGGTGCCGCCGCCCGAGCCGACGAACACGCCGGTGGCGTCGGCGAAGCGTTCCTCGGCCGCTTCGTCCAGCGTCTCGCGCCAGGGGTTGAAGCCGGCCTGCTCGATGGCCTGGTCGGCCGCATACAGGCCGAACACGTCGCCGCGGCGGATGTGCTTCAGCAGCTTGCGATCGCCGGTCAGCTTGCCGGCGTTGTAGTCCTGCACCTCGGCAGCGATGCGCACCGGCCAGCCTTCGGTGTCCCATTGCGTGATCGCTACGATGGCCGAGCGGCCTTCGTTCAGCGCGTCCAGGATCGAGTCCGGCGTCTGCCCGGCGCCGCAGATCGCGCCGCCGCCGGTGATGAGGATGCGTGGCGGGCCCATGTCAGCGGCTCCTGCGCGCGAGGTGCGCTGCGCGACCAGTGCAGCCGACGCATCGAGCAACCGCCGCGGAGCCGGCTCTGCCGGTCCGCCAGCGGTGCCCCCTTGAGGGGGCGGCCGAAGGCCGTAGGGGGTGGGTCACAGAATTGCCTCCACGTCGTCGGGGTGGCGGAAGGCCAGGCAGCTGTTCGATCCGCCGAAGCCCAGCGAGTTGGACAGCGCCACGCGGATGCGGCGCTGCCGCGGCGCATCGCGCACCACGTCGACGTCGCAATCCGGATCCAGCTCGCGCAGGTTGGCATTGACCGGCAGCATGTCGTGGCGGATGGCCAGCGCGCAGACCGCGGCCTCCACCGCGCCGGCCGCAGCGATCAGGTGGCCCGTGACGCTCTTCGTGGAGCTGACGGCGACCCGGTCGCGCGCCTCGCCCCACACGGCCTTGACGGCGGCGCACTCGCTGCGGTCATTCATCGGCGTGGAGGTGCCGTGGGCGTTCAGGTAGTTGACGTCGCCCAGCGTCGCGCCGGCATCGGCCATGGCCTGGCGCATGGCCTGGATCGGTCCGTCGCCGCTGGGGTGCGAATCGGTGATGCGGTAGCTGCTGAGCGAGTTGCCGTCGCCGGCCAGCTCGGCATAGATGTGCGCGCCGCGCTGTCGCGCCGCATGCCATTCCTCCAGCACCAGGAAGCCCGCGCCTTCGCCCAGCACGAAGCCGTTGCGCGTGGCATCGAAGGGGCGGCTGGCGCGCTCGGGCACATCGTTGTCCGGCGACACCGCGTTCAGCAGGCAGAAGCCGGCCAGGCCCACCGGGTTGATCATCGAATCGAAGCCGCCGGCCAGCACGCAATCGGCCTCGCCGCGGCGGATCAGCTTCAGCGCCGTGCCCACCGCCTGGCCGCCGGAGGCACAGGCGGTGTGCACCGAGCTGGAATAACCGCGGATGCCGAACACCCGCGCCAGCAGCGCCGCGCCGGCACCGGAATTGCTGCGGCAGAACACCAGCGGGTCGGCCGCCGAGCCCAGAGCCGACAGCAGCCGCGTGGGCTCCAGCTCGCCGGTGGGCGCGGCATCGGCCTGCACCTGGGCCAGCTCGTCGTAGGTGACACCCATCATGCCGGTGCCGACCACGCAGCCCCAGCGCTCGGCCGTCGCGGCGGTGGGCCGGATGCCGGCATCGGCGAAGGCCTGCGCCGCTGCCACCAGCGCGAAACGGTGCGAGCGGTTGGCGAACTTGATCAGCTTGCGCTCGCCCAGCGCCTGCAGCACCGCGGCCTCGGGCAGCCCCTTGACCTCGGCCGCGATGCGCACCGGGAAGCCGCTGGCGTCGAAGCTGGCGATGCCCCTGGCGCCGCTGCGCCCGGCCAGCAGCGCGGCCCAGGTGCTGGCCACGTCGTTGCCCACCGGCGTGACCAGGCCCAACCCAGTGATGGCGACACGGCGCCTGGCGTTCATGCAACCTCCCGCGGCGCAACCTCGATGCGCGCGGTGGCGACGGTCTTGTCGTCGTTGCGCGCGCTGACCTTCAACCGGGCGCGCATCACGTCGATGTCCTGCAGCACGACTTCGAGCTGCAGCTGCGCGCCGGGCGCGGTGAACGAGCGGATCTTCACCTGACTCACCTTCCGTGTGACAAGCGGGCCGGCGGGGGCCAGCGGGGCGGATTGCATCGCCAGCTGCAGCGACAGCGTGGCCAGCGCGTCCATCAGCAGCGTGCCGGGAAACACCGGCCGGCGCGGGAAATGGTCTGCGAAGTAGGGCGCGGATTCGGGCACCTGCAGCACGGCCGACAAACGCTCGCCAGGTGCCGCCTGCAGCTCCTGCAGCACAGGCTCGGGCACGCCGCCGAAGCGGCCCGGCGCGGCGCCGGCGCCCAGCAGCGTATGGAAGTCGGCGCGCAGCAGCAGCGGGTCGTCGAAGTCGTCCATCGGCAGCATGGGGCCGACGCTGTCCTGCAAGTCCAACGCCAAGCGGCCGTCGACGAAGGCCTTGCCGCTGTAGGCCACGGCCTCGGCATCGCAGCGCTCGATGTCGGCCTGCAGTTGCAGCGTGCAGCCTGGGTGGGGCATGGCGTGGTAGTGCACCGCGTCGGCCAGGCCGGCCACTGGGCGGTGGGCAAAATCCAGCCGCGCCATTGCCGACCAGGCGGCCAGTTGGCCCACGGCCTCGGCCATCAGCGAAGCCGGGAAGTGCACGCCCAGCGGCACGCCGAAGTGGCCTTCGACGCGGCCGCCCGGGCCTGCGCGATCAAGGCGGGTGATGCGGTCGACGAAGGAGAAGCTACGGAAGCGCCCGCTCATGATCGCCGGCCGGGCCGCGAAGGGCTCAGCCCTGCGCCGCGCGCTGCGCGCGGATCACGACCTTGCAGAAGGTTTCCGTGGTGAACAGGCGCGGCACGTCGCTGGCCTTCAGCGGTGTCTTGATACGGTCGGCCGGTACCTCGCTGAGGAAGTCGCGCAGCCGGGCCAGGCCAGCCTCGGTGACCACGCCCTTCGCTTCAAATTCCGATTCGGGCAGCGGGCCGCGCGCATCCTCGACGATCTTGCCGCGCGGGATCTTCACCCCGAAGCCCTTTTCCAGACGGAAAACCAGGTCGAGGAAATCGATCGATTCGGCGTCCAGGTCCTGGATCAGTGATGCCTTGGGCGTCACCTCGTCGAGTTCGCAGCCGAGCGCGTCGGACACGATCTGCGCCACCTTCGGAAACACCGCATCGATCTGTGCCTGGCTGATGGCTTGTTCTGACATGTTGATTACTCCGTTCATTCCATCTTGAAGCCGCCGTCGACGTGCAGCACCTCGCCGGTGATGTAGTCGGCAAAACGCGAGGCGAGGAACCACACCGCGTGGGCCACGTCCTGGGCCTGTCCGTAGCGCTTCATCAGGATGCGCGCCTTGATCTGGTCGTCGGCGAGGTCGCGCACGGGCTGCGACATCTCGGTCTCGATCACGCCAGGGGCCACGCAGTTTACCGTGATCTTGCGCGAGGCCAGCTCCACCGCCATGGCCTTCGTGAAGGCGTTGATGGCGCCCTTGCTGGCTGCATAGTTGGCCTGGCCGCGGCCGCCCTTTTCGCCTGCCACCGAGCTCAGGTTGACGATGCGCCCCGAGCGCTTGGAGATCATGTGCCGCACCACCGCGCGGGTGACGTTGAACACGCCGCCGACGTTGGTGTCCAGCACCGCGCGGATGTCCTCATCCTCCAGCATGCCGAGGATGTTGTCGCGCACGATGCCGGCGTTGTTGACCAGCACGTCGATGCGGCCGCGGCTGTCGACGACGCGCTCCACCGCGGCGGCCACGGCCTCGGCATCGGCCACGTCGACCTGCATCGCCTCCGCCTTGCCGCCGGCGGACTGCACCGCGGCCACCACCTCCTGCGCCGCGGCCTGGTTGCCGCGGTAGAAGAAGACCACGTCCATGCCGTCGCGGGCGAACAGCTCGACCACCGCGCGGCCGATCCCGCGGCTGCCGCCGGTGACCAGCGCCACCTTGCCGGCCAGGCCCGAATCGATGTTCATGCGTTCAACCGGAAATCGCGAAGCCGCCGTCGACGAACAGCGTGTGGCCGTTGATCATGTTCGCTTCGGGCAGGCACAGCAGGTACACCGCGCCGGCCACGTCTTCAGGCGTCAGCACCGGCCCGGCGGGCGTTCGCGCCTTGAAGGATTCGACCAGCTGCTCGCGGTTGGGGAAGTGGCTCAGCGCGTCGGTCTCGACCACGCCGGCGCTGACCGCGTTGACGCGGATGCCGCCGGGGCCCAGCTCCTGCGCCAGCGAGCGCACCAGAGATTCCAGCGCCGCCTTCGACGCGCCAATGAACGCATAGTTCGGCATCGCCCGCACCGAGCCCAGGCTCGACATGGCGATGATGCGGCCACCGGGGCCCATCATCGGCGTGGCGCGCTGCGCCAGCAGGTTCAGCGCGAAGGCGTTGGTTTCCATGCACCAGCGCCAGTGCTTCAGCGTCATGTCCATCGCCGGCTTGAGCACGCCGCTGGCGGCATTGCTGACGACGATGTCCAGGTGGTCGAAGTGCTTGCGCAGTTCGGTGAACAGCTCGTCCACGCTGTCCGGCTGGCTGACGCTGGCCTTGATGGCCACGGCGCGGCGGCCCAGCGCGCGGAACTCCTCGCACAGCGCCTCGGCTTCCTCGTGGCTGTTGTAGTAGTTGACCGCCACGTCGCAGCCGGACTGCGCCAGCTTGGTGGCAATGCCCTTGCCGATGCCGCGTGCCGCGCCGGTGACGAGGGCCGTCCTGCCGGCCAGGGGCAAGGCGGAGCTGGAGGAAGGGGCCTGTGGACTGCTCATGGTCAGGGGCGGCGCCTCGCGTCGCGGCGCGGATTGTAGGCCTTGGCCTGCCCCAGGCCAGGGCTTGCCGCCCATGACGTGGCTCACCGGAACCTGCCCTGACGCGCCGCGCGTCCTGCCCCTTGGCGACCAACACGGGCGGGCAGATCACCGCCTTCGTCATCATCATGGAGTTGGTCTGCGGCCATGCCATGGTGCTGAGCCTGATGGCCTGCACGCTGCCGTCCAGCGCTGCACGGGTGGTGAGCCGGCCGATGTACCTGGAGCTGGCCGACCTGCTGCCGCAGCCGGTACGGCCTGCGCCCACGCTGACACCCCGAGACACCTGTGTCGACTGCTGGGCCTCAGGCCGACCGTCGTGCTGCCCCCGAGCGCCGGTCCCAGGGACACACAATTCGCAGGGTAGACCCACAAGCCGCTGGCCTGCCCGGCAGGACTCGAACCTGCGACCCCCAGCTTAGAAGGCTGGTGCTCTATCCAGTTGAGCTACGGGCAGCGGTACTGGAGCGCCGGATTCTAGAAGCGGCGGGCACCGTGCGGCGGCCGGCTCTTGGGCCGCGGGCGCGCCGGCATGTGGCCGGACGCCCTGCGGCGACAAGCCAAAAGTCACTTCAGATCGGCGCCCGGCTGCCGATACACCCTGCATCCAGCGGAAACGTCCGGGGCCGATTCCCCCGGCGCTGTCAGCGCCTGCCAATCCATCCATGCAGCTCAGGGCTGCGACCCACAGACATGCTCGTCACGATCAAACGCTGGTTCGTATCGGCGGCTCCACGGATAGCGGGCTGGAGCGAACTGAGTTCCTGGGCGCGCGCCAGACAGTGGGGCTTGCGCGCGGTGCGCGAGCCTGCGGGCTTCGTCCTCCAGGGCCGCAGCGGCAGCACCGACTGGCGGCTGGAGTGGGGTCCATCGCGGCGCTCCTACATTCGCGGTCCTGAGCTGCGCATCCGCGCCGAACTGTCGGTGCCGCGGGAGTTGCAGGCGCTGGTGCTGAACCGCGAACTGATGGAGTCGATGGAGAAGTCGGTCTTTGACCAGTACGTGCAAGGCGTGCAGACTCGCATCGACACCACCACGCCGCCAGAGATGCGCTGGCTGGTGATGTTCCCGAAGCTCTCCCCGGCTGAGATGAAGTCGCTGCGCGACGGCTACGGCGCGCTGTCCAGCGTCAAGCCCTGGTTGCAGCAGTGGCTGGGCGGCGCGCTTTCGAGCGCGCTGTGCGCGACGCCGACCTCGGCCGACCGCCCCCTGGTGCTGATGCTCGCGCGCCGGCGGCTGTGCCTGCGCACCGTCCTGGCCCAGCCAGACCCGGCCGAGCTCGAGGCCTGGCTGGCCCTGTTCGAATGCGCCGTGCTCGAGGCGCAGCGCGTCGCGCCGGTGGAGACGGACTTGCACGCCCCCAGCACTCAGCCCAGCTTGTTCTCGGCGTCGACGATGTCGGCCGACGGCGCCCGGCCCTGATGTCCGACCCCGTTCGAGGATAGCCTTCGCCGGCGCGGCACGGACGGCGCGGCCGCCCGGCCGGCGCAAGGCGCTGCCCACCGAAGCCGCCAGGCCGTGCGCCAGGCCGCCGGCTCAGGTCGAGCGCGCCCTTGCTTCGCGCACGCGTTCCAGGCGATGCTGCAGCAGCCCGGCAGGCACCGGCCAGCCGATGAAGCAGCCCGGCGCCTGGTCGCAGCCCAGTCGCTGCGGATCGGCGAGGAGACCTGTCCGTACGCCTGCACCGGGCGCGCCGGCAGCTGCCGAGCTGAACGCCGGCCGGCTCCTACAGGGTCAGCGAGGACAGCGCCGGCAACGCCGCGCCGCGCGACTGGTTCACCGCCGCCGCTGCCGCATCCAGCTCGGCCAGCGTGCCGGCATCCACCGGCATGCGCTCGGCGCGCGCCTTGCGCGATGCGCGCTCAGGGTCGCCCGGCATCAGGATCGGCTCGGCCGCATCGCGCAGCCGCGCCGACTGCACCCAGCCGACGAAGGCATTGACCTCGGCGCCGAAGAGCTGCTGGTCGCTCAGCCGCGCCGGGTCGAAGACCATGGCCAGCATGTTGTTCCACACCGCGTGCCGATACTTCAGGTTGGCGGGCCGGGTGGTTTCGCCGCCGGTCAGCGCGGCAGCCAGCACCTCCACCACCATCGCCAGCGCATAGCCCTTGTGCTGGGCGAAGGGCACCAGCGCGCCGCCGGGCTGGTCGGCCGGCGGGAACAGCGCCGCCGGGTCCTCGGTGTAGAAGCCCTCGGCGTCCATCAGCACGTTGCCGGGCACCGGCTTGCCGCTGTTGTAGGCCACGCGCACCTTGCCCATGGCGATGGCGCTGGTGGCGAAGTCCAGCAGCATCGGCTCGCGCCCAGGCACCGGGATGCCGACGGTGAAGGGGTTGGTGACGTAGCGCGCCTGGCTGCCGCGGTGCGGCGCCACCACCGGCTTGCTCATCGCGTTGACGAAGTGGACCGACACCATGCCCGCGGCCACCGCCTGCTCAGCCCAGTGGCCGATGCGGCCGATGTGGTGCGCGTTCTTCAGCCCCACCACGCACACGCCGTGCTGCCTGGCGCGCTCGATCGCCAGGTTCATGGCCTCGAATGCCGTGCTCTGGCCCATGCCGCGATTGGCGTCGAGGCTGAGCATCGCACCGCTGTCGCTGCAGATGGCCACGTGCTGGTTGAGCTGCAGCTCGTCGGCCAGCCAGCTGCTGACATAGCGCGGCACCATGCCCACGCCATGTGAGTCGTGGCCGGCCAGGTTGGCGCCCACCAGATGCTCGGCAGTGAGCCGGGCCTCGTTGGCGCTGCAGCCCGCGGCCAGCCACAGTTGTTCGACCCAGCGCCGCAGCGCCGCCGTAGGAATGAGTTTGTCGGCCATGCGGGCGATTGTGTCCGACGCCCGCGGCCGAAACAGCTAGGGCTGCACCCCAGCCGCGCGCAGGACGCGCTCGCGCAGCCAGCGGTGCGCCGGCTCGGCGTCGCGGCGCATGTGCCACAGCATGCTGACCTGCATCGCTCCCAGGTCGAAGGGCAGCTCGCGCACCAGCAGCTCGCCCTCGCGGCCGGTGGCCGGCAGGAAGGCCAGCGGCAGCACGCTCAGCAGGTCGGACTGCGTCAACACCTGGCCGGCGGTGAAGTACTGGTTGACGCTCAACACCACGCGCCGCTGCCGGCCCAATGCGGTGAGCGCCTGGTCCACGTAGCCCTGCGGCCGGCCGGTGGCGCTGGCCAGCAGATGGTGGGCGGCGCAGTAGGCGTCCAGCGTCAGCGGCTGCTCGGCCAGCGGGTGGCCGCGGCGCATGATGCATACATGGCGGGTGTCGTACAGGCGGGCGTGGCGCAGCGCGGCGTCGCGCCCGGCGGCCAGCAGCGCAGTGACGACTTCTGGAAAGTGGCCCAGCGCCAGATCCACGTCGCCCTGCTGGATCATGCGGCGCGGGTCGTGGGTGGTCAGCGGCAGCACGCGAAGGTTGCACAGCGCCTGCTCACGCCCGAGCACGGCCACCAGCGCCGGCGTCAGCAGCGCAGCGGTGGCATCGGTCATCGCCAGGCGGAAAGTGACCGACTGCGTCTGCGGATCGAACTTCCCGGGAGCCAGCGCCTGCTGCAGCCCGGCCAGCGCGCTGCGCACCTGCGGCCAAAGGGCCTCGGCGCGCGGGGTGGGCGTCATGCCGAAGGCATTGCGAACGAACAACGCTTCGCCGACAGCCTGATTCAAACGCTTCAAAGCATGGCTGGCGGCCGGCTGAGTGATTGCTAACACCTCCGCAGCGCGTGTCAGGCTGCCCTCAGACATCAAGGTATCGAAGACGCGCAGCAGGTTCAAGTCGAGTGTACGGAAATTCATGACAGCCCCAAGATATCAGCAGTATTTATACCTTACATGCCAAGATTTCATTGGATAATATTAAGGGTTAACCCGATATTTCGCTCACAGGCGGGTTCGCCGCTGCAGCGCCCACAAGGCCAGGAGTGAACGTAGATGACTGCCATCAGGAACTTCCCGGACGCGCCGCTGGCGCGGCACACGAGCTTGCCGCTCGGCGCGTACGTACCTGGGTTCGCCATCAAGGCCTGGCTTGCCTTGCACCGTTACGGCCAATTGCGGGCCGCCCGCGAGCTCGAACTGCTCGCCGACCGGCACGCGCTCGGCGAGCCGGTGCTGGCCCGGCAGCTGCGTGCGGCCGCGGGTGAATGCCGGCGCGGCGCGACGCCTTCGCCCACTGTGGAAGGGAGTCGTTCATGAGCACCATCCATCTGCAGGTTGCGCCGCGCGTCGGCCCGGCCTATCCGCGCGGCTCGCGCCTGGCGGCCGCTGCGTTCCTGCTGCTGTATCGCGGCGTGTCGGCGCTGGCGGCCGGTGCCGCAGCGCATGCCCGCCAGCCAGAGCAGGACCTGCGGCAGGT
>JBEIHU010000161.1:0-9182 GCA_040381175.1 Burkholderiaceae bacterium | reverse complement strand
CTGGCGGCGCGGCCGCGACGGGTGCTGCCTGCGCCGCGGGCGGCAGCACGCGCAGCACCTGGCCCACCTCGACCAGATTTGGATTGGCAAGGTTGTTCCAGCGTGCCAGATCGCGCCAGTTCTGGCCATGCTCCAGCGCGATGCGCAGCAGCGTGTCACCGGGCTTGACCGTGTAGAAACCGGCCTTGCCGGCGCTCTCGCCAACCGGCAGTTGCGCAGCAGGCGCAGGGCCTGGCAACGGTGCCTGCTGGGCGGCCGCGGCCGGCGCCCTCGGCGCCTTGCTTCGGTCTTCGACCGGCGCCTGGCGAGTGGCCGTCGAACAGCCCGCCAACGCGATGATGGCGAGTAACGCCGCGAGCTGGCAGACCCGGATTTCAGGTCGCTGATGCATGCCTGAACCGCCCCCCCTATTCGATGCCGGATTTTAGGGGAACGAAATGCACCGCCTCGTGCGTCGAGCGGCGGAACTCGTCTCCCTGCCGATCGACCACCAGCAACGTCTGGCCGCCGCGCCCGTGCACTGGCGCCACCAGGCGGCCGCCGTCGGCGAGTTGCTCGAGCCAAGCCGCGGGCAGCTCGCAGCCGCTGGCGGCAGCAATGATGCTGTCGTAGGGCGCATTGGGCGGGTGTCCGAGGCGGCCATCGCCATACACCAGGCGGATATGCCCGGCCCGCTGCAGCCCCAGATTGGCACGCGCCTTGTCATGCAGCGGCCTCAGGCGTTCGACGGAAAGCACACGCTGCGCCATGTGGCCCAGCAGCGCCGTCTGATAGCCGCATCCGGTGCCGATCTCGAGCACGCGGCCGAGGCTGCCGCTGGCTCGCGCTCGAAGCCCCTCGTGAAGGATGCTGAGCATGCGCGCCACCACCGAAGGCTTGGAGATGGTCTGCCCCAGTCCAATCGGCAGGCTGGTGTCTTCGTAGGCCTGCGTGGCCAGCGCGCTGTCGACGAACTCATGGCGCGGCACGATGCGCATGGCTTGGCACACCGCGTCATGGCAATGCAACTCAGCGCGCAGGCGCTGCACCAGTGCCTGCCTCACTGCCGCTGAATCGAGCCCCAGGCCGCTGGGGCGGTGCTGGCGGGCGGCATCTCTCGCCGCCTGCCGAAGCGGCGCCTGCGGGCGCAGGGTGGACGAACCCTTGGCAGCCACGCCAGCCCTGGCGGGTTCGAGCACTGCTGGAAACCGTGCCCCGCGGGGCGCAGGCTTGGAGCTCACTTGACCCGTCCTTTGCCTGGGTGCAACGACGTCATGCCAGCGCAGCCCAACGGCCGAGGCCGGCATGGTCGGTCAGGTCCACCTGCAGCGGCGTGACCGAGATGCTGCCGTTCGCCGTGGCATGGAAATCGGTGCCTTCACCTGCATCGCGGGCGTCGCCGGCCGGACCGATCCAGTAGATGGGCTCGCCTCTCGGGTTGGTCTGGCGGATGACCGCCTGGCTGGCATGGCGGCGGCCGAGGCGGGTGATTCGCCGCGGCAGCGCCGCCGCATTGGGCACGTTGGGGATGTTGACGTTCAGCAACCAGGGTCCGGCGGGCATGCCGCCGGCCAGGACCTGGTCGACCACGCGGCGGGCCGCCGCGGCCGCGGCCTCCAGTTCCCCCCAGCCCTTGTGGACCTGAGAGAAGGCGATCGCCGGAATGCCAAACAGGTATCCCTCCATCGCCGCGGCCACGGTGCCCGAATAAAGCGTGTCGTCGCCCATGTTGGCGCCGTTGTTGATACCGGACAGCACCAGATCGGGCCGCTGCGGCAGCAAGCCGGTCAGGGCCACGTGCACGCAATCGGAGGGCGTGCCATTGATGACCTTGAAGCCGCGCACCGCTTCGCCCTGGGCTTCGAAAACCGACAGCGGCCGGTTCAGAGTCAGTGCGTTCGAGGTACCGCTGGCGTTTTGTTCCGGCGCCACTACGTCGATCTCGCCGAGCCCGGAACAAGCCCGCACCAGGGCGGCCAGGCCTGGGGCAAGGTAACCGTCGTCGTTGGCAATGAGGATTCGCATGGGACCATTGTAGGCAGCCGGCCCTGCGCGACGGCAGCGCTGCAGAGTTGCCTATCATCCCGACTCCCAGCCCACGGAGACATCACGATGCAAGCCTGGTTCTGCGAGACATTGAGCGGCCCCGAAGGCCTGGTATGGAAGGAAGTGCCGACGCCCGAGCCTGGTGCGGGCGAGGTGCGCATCGCCATCCGCGCCGCAAGCCTGAACTTTCCGGACATCCTGATCGTGCAGGGCAAGTACCAGTTCAAGCCCGCCCTGCCCTTCGTGCCGGGATCGGAGTACTCCGGCCTGGTCGATGCGGTAGGCGCCGGCGTCACGCAGTTCAAGGTCGGCGACGCGGTGGCGGCGATGGGCTCCACCGGCGGCTTTGGCACGCATGCGACGGTCGAGGCCTCGCGCGTGCTCAAGCTGCCGGCGGGCTTCGCGCTGGAGGACGCTGCCGCCTTCGCGCTGACCTATGGCACCTCGCACCATGCACTGATGGACCGCGCGGCGCTGCGCGCCGGCGAGACCGTGCTGGTGCTGGGCGCGGCCGGCGGCGTGGGCACGTCGGCCATCCAGATTGCCAAGGCAGCCGGCGCCAGGGTCATCGCCGCGGCCTCCAGCGACGCCAAGTGCGAATTTTGCCGCCGACTCGGCGCCGACGCCACGTTGAACTACGCCACCCAGAACGTGCGCGAGGCGCTGAAGGAGCTGACTGGCGGCAAGGGGCCCGACGTGGTTTACGACCCGGTGGGTGGCGATCTGGCTGAGCCGGTGTTCCGCTCCATCGCCTGGCGGGGGCGCTATCTGGTGATCGGTTTCGCCCAAGGCGGCATCCCCGCCCTGCCCTTCAACCTGGCCTTGCTGAAGGGCGCATCGATCGTTGGCGTGTTCTGGGGCGACTTCGTGCGCCGCGAGCCCGACAACAGCGCGCGCGGCATGGCCGAGCTGGCCCGCTGGTATGCCGAAGGCAAGGTCAAACCCGCCATCGACCTAGAACTGCCGATGCGCGAACTGCCGGCCGCCTATGCCCGCATGGCCAGCCGCCAGGTGCAGGGCAAGCTGCTGATGGTCAATGCCTGAGCGATGCGGGCACGGCGCATTGGTTGCCCTTCGTTGTCGTTTCGTGCCGCATCGCCCCGACACTGGGATAGCATGAAAGTGTGGTGGTAGGATCGGATCGATGTCGGTGAAGGTACTGATCGTCGAAGACAACCCCGTGGCGCGCAGCTTCCTTTGCAAGGTGGTGCGCGAGAGCTTCAGCGACGTCATCGCCATCACCGAGGCCGGCGACCTGGAATCCGCGCGCAAGCAGATCAACCTGACCGGCGGCACACAGGGCATGCACGGGGTGGACCCCTTCAAGCTGCTGCTGGTTGACCTGGAGTTGCCCGATGGCAACGGCATGGAACTGCTGGCCGAGCTGGCCCAGTACCCGGCCACGAAGATCGTCACCACGCTGTATTCGGACGACGATCATCTGTTTCCGGCGCTGCAATGCGGCGCCGATGGCTACCTGCTCAAGGAAGACCGCTTCGAGGTGCTGGTCGAAGAGCTGCAGAAGATCGTGCGCGGGCAGCCTCCATTGTCGCCGGCCATCGCGCGGCGCCTGCTGACGCACTTCCGCCCCGCCGGAAGCAGCGACGCGGCGCCGGCGAGCTCGGCCTTCAGCTCGGCAGGTGCATTCCATAGCAGCCGGCCGGTGCCGATCGGGAGGCCACTGGACTGTGAGCGGCTGACGCCGCGCGAGAGCGAGGTGCTCACCTACCTGAGCAAGGGCTTCACCATCAAGGAAATCGCTTCGCTCATGGGCATCAAGTGGTTCACCGTGAACGACCACATCAAGTCCATCTACAAGAAGCTCAACGTGTCGAGCCGCGCCGAAGCGGCCGTGCTGGCCAGCAAGCAGGGGCTGGTGTGAACGCCCGACGCTGAGCCGGGAGGACCAGGGCCTGTTCACGCTGCTTCGGCGGAATGAATGCATGGTGCGAAGAGGCCCTGGGCGGCAATGACACCGCAAGATTCGCCTGACCGGGCAGTTCATGCGCGCGCCGGCCCGGCTGCGGCAGTGGACAGCAGCTTCGACAGCATCGTGCCGCCACAGGCGGACGCGCCGGTCGTGCGGCCGCAGCGCCGCCTGCCGTTGCGGCGGCGCGAGCTGCTGGCGATCGCGCTGCTCGGCTGCATCGCATTGCTGGCGCTGATGCGCCTGCTGGCCCAGCAGCCCCACATCGACGCCAACTGGCGTGCCGATGGCCCCGTGACGGTCACGCTCGCCTCCAGCCGGCTGGCTGCATTGCAAGGGCTGGCGGGCAGCCAACTCGAACGCATCACCGGCCGAGACGGCCTGGCCATCGAGGTCAGCGCCAGCCTGCTGCATTCCTCGCCGCGCTGGAGCGTCGACGATGACCAGCGCCAGGACCAGCAGCGATCACAGCAGCGCCTCGCGAAGATGCTCGACCAGGGTGAGGTGACCCTGCACTTTGGCGGCGGCCGCCAGGTGCCGCTTGAGCCCAGGGCTCGCGGCCTTGCCGGGCTCGGCGCCTTCATCTGGCTGCTGGCCGCCACTGCGCTGGCGCTCGGCCTGGTAACTTCCGCCGTGCTGCTGGCGCGCCCGCAATGGCGCAACGTGCCCTATGCAGTCATCAGCTTGAGCCAGGGCCTGAACCTGCTGGCCATCGGCATCGAGACGCTGCCCGGCCTGGGGCTGCCGGAAGCATACGTGCGCCATGGCGTGCTGGCGCGCACGGCCTTCGATCTGTGCAGTGCCGCCGCCATGGTCCAGTTGTCCACGCTGCAGCCGCTGCGCCTGCCGGCCGGGCACTGGATCGCAGCAGCCGCATGGGGCGGTTGCGCCGCCTTGCTGGCACTGGTCGGCAGCCAGGCCCTGGCGCAGGCATGGTGGTGGATCCAGTGCGCGATGCTCGGCATGGGCGTGGTCACGCTGGCGCTGATGTCCTGGTCCTACAGCCTCGAGCCGAACCCTTTTGCCTTGCTGATGCGCCGTCTGGCCGTGGCCGCAACCGCCACCTTCTTGCTGCTGAGCGCCGCCGTGGCAGTGGCCAGCCTGCGCGCGGGTATCGCCCAGAGCAATGCCGCGCTCAGCACGGTCAGCTGGTACCTGTTCCTGTGCACGCTGACCCTGCTGCTGCCGGTGTTCTCGCGGGCGCAGCCGCTGATGCGCGAGCTGGCGATGCTGACCGGTACCAGCAGCGTGGCCATGTCGCTGAACCTGCTGTTCGTGACTGCTTTCTCGCTGGGCAGCTTTGCGTCCCTGTGGCTGTCGGTGTTCTTCGCACTGGCCGTGTATGCGGGCACACGGCGCTGGCTGCTGCAGCCGATGCAAGGCGAGCATGTGCCGGGTGCGGAGCGCCTGTTCGAACGCCTGTACCGCGTGCTGCGCGAAGTCGAGGCCCGCCCGCGCGACAGTGCCGAACTGCTGACCCGCCTTCTGAGCGACATGTTCGAGCCGTTGCAGGTTCAGACGCTGGAGCAACCGTCGAGCCGCTCGCGGGTGCTGGGCGACGGCTCAGCCTTGCTGGCGCCGCTGCCGGCCATCGACGCCAACCACCAGCGCCGAATCGGCGCGTCGATCGTGTTGCGCTTTGCCGAGGGCGGCAAGCGCATGTTTTCTCACGAAGACGCGCGCCTGACCGACCGCGTGGTCGAGCAGCTGCGCCGCGCCGCGGCCTACGACAAAGCGGTGGAACGCGGCCGCAGCGAGGAGCGCGCGCGCATCGCGCAGGATCTGCACGACGATATCGGCGCACGGCTGCTGACGCTGATGTACAAAGCCCAGACGCCAGAGATTGAGGACTACATCCGGCAAACGCTGAAGGACCTGAAGACGCTGACGCGCGGCCTGGCCAGCAGCGATCAGCGTCTGTCGCATGCCGCCGCCGAATGGAAGGCCGACATTGCGCAGCGCCTGGGCGCCGCGCAGATCGAGCTGAGCTGGACTTTCAACTTCGACCGCGACATCGTGCTGGGCGTGGTGCAGTGGTCGGCCCTGACGCGTGTGCTGCGCGAGCTGGTGAGCAACGCGATCCAGCATTCCTGCGCCACGCACCTGGAGGTTTCGGCCACGCTCGAAGCCGGAAGGCTGCGCCTGACGCTGGCTGATGACGGCATCGGCCGCAACCCGCAGCAGTGGTCGCACGGACTGGGGTTGGGCGGCGTGCGCAAGCGCGTCAAGCTGCTCGGCGGCGATGTGCAGTGGCGCGAGAACGGCCGCGCGGGCATCGTCTGCACCGTGCTGATTCCTGACCTCGCCGCGCGCCGCTGAGCCGGAACAACGCTCCCGGCGCGTTGCGGCGAAGGCGCATGTCTTGCCAGCGATGTGAGGGCCGCGTCAGCCGAAGTGCAGTAGCCATAATCGTGCGATGAATCCTTTGCTTGCCCAGCTGCACCCCTACCCCTTCGAGCGGCTGAAGGAGCTGTGCTCCGGCATCGTGCCGGCCCGCGAATTCAAGCCGATCGGCCTGGGCATCGGCGAGCCACGCCACGCGACGCCGGCGCTGATCGAGGAGGCGCTGGTCAAGGCCCTGCCTGGCCTGTCGTCCTACCCGGCGACGGCCGGCGAGCCGGCGTTGCGCGAGGCCTTTGCCGGCTGGCTGCAGCGGCGCTACGGCGTGAACGTGGACCCCGCCACCCAGACCCTGCCGGTGAACGGCTCGCGCGAGGCGTTGTTCGCACTGGCTCAGGCGCTGATCGATCCGACCCGGGCTGGCGCCACTGTCGTCTGCCCCAACCCTTTTTACCAGATCTACGAAGGCGCAGCCCTGCTCGCCGGCGCCCGGACAGCCTTTGCCAACAGCGACCCGGCGCGCAACTTCGCCGCCGACTGGTCGCAGATCGACACCGCAACCTGGTCGCGTACCCAGCTGCTGTACGTCTGCTCGCCGGGCAACCCCACCGGAGCGGTGATGCCGCTCGAGGAATGGCGCATGCTGTTCGAGCTGAGCGAGCGGCACGGTTTCGTCATCGCCAGTGACGAGTGTTACTCGGAGATCTATTTCCGCGACGAGCCCCCGTTGGGCTCGCTGCAGGCGGCCCGCATGCTCGGGCGCGACGACTTTCGCAACCTGGTGGCCTTCACCAGCCTGTCCAAGCGCTCCAACGTTCCCGGGTTGCGCTCCGGCTTCGTCGCCGGCGACACAAAGCTGCTCAAGGCCTTCTTGCTCTACCGCACGTACCACGGCAGCGCGATGAGCCCTCTGGTGCAGCGCGCCAGCATCGCCGCCTGGGCCGACGAGACCCATGTGCAGGCCAACCGCGACCTGTACCGCAGCAAATTTGCTCAGGTCACGCCGCTTCTGGCCGATGTACTGGATCTGCGCCTACCCGACGCCGGCTTTTACTTGTGGGCGGCGGTGCCAGGTTTGGCGCAGGGTGCGGCAGTCGTTCCGGGAGATGATGTGGCTTTCGCGCTGCAGTTGCTGGCTCAATACAATGTCTCGGTGCTTCCTGGCAGCCTGCTGGCGCGCCAGGCTCATGGACGGAACCCGGGCGCGGGGCGTATCCGCATGGCGCTGGTCGCCCCCGTCGACGATTGCGTCGAAGCCGCCCGGCGCATTCGCAACTTCACCCTCTCGCTGCGCGACAAGCCATGACTCACAAACTGCAGGACCTGATCGAACTTGCCTGGGAAGGCCGTGCCCAGATCACCGCCGCATCGGCGCCCGATGTGCGGCAGGCGGTCGACGAGGTCATCGCCGACCTGAACGCAGGCCGCATCCGCGTCGCCGAGCGCCAGGGCGTGGGCCAATGGACGGTGAACCAGTGGGTCAAGAAGGCGGTGCTGTTGAGCTTCCGCCTCAACGACAACCACCTGATGCGCGCCGGGGACCTGGGCTTCTTCGACAAGGTACCCACCAAGTTCTCGCACCTGGACGAGGCCGCGATGCGCGCGACCGGCGTGCGCGTGGTGCCGCCGGCGGTGGCCCGGCGCGGCAGCTTCATCGCCAAGAACGTGGTGCTGATGCCCAGCTACGTCAACATCGGCGCCTATGTCGACGAAGGCACGATGGTCGACACCTGGGCGACCGTCGGCTCTTGCGCACAGATCGGCAAGAACGTGCATCTGTCGGGCGGCGTGGGCATCGGCGGTGTGCTCGAGCCGCTGCAGGCCGGGCCGACGATCATCGAGGACAACTGCTTCATCGGCGCGCGCTCCGAAGTGGTGGAAGGCGTGATCGTCGAGGAGAATTCGGTCATCAGCATGGGCGTGTACATCGGCCAGAGCACCAAGATCTACGATCGCGCAAGCGGCGAGGTCAGCTACGGCCGCGTACCTGCCGGATCGGTGGTGGTCAGCGGCAACCTGCCCAGCGCCGACGGCAAATACAGCCTGTATTGCGCGGTCATCGTCAAGCGCGTCGATGCACAGACACGTGCGAAGACCAGCATCAACGAGCTCTTGCGGGCCTGAGCAAGGAAACAGCCGATGAGTGCAGGAAACATGGAAAAGGTCCTGCGGCTGATGGCCGACAAGAGCGCGTCCGACGTGTACCTGTCGGCCAACACGCCGATCCTGATCCGCATCAACGGCCAGATCCTTCAGTTGTCCGACCAGGTGCTGACGCCGCCGCAGATACGTCAGCTTCTGGGCGAACTGCTGACGCCGCAGCAGTTCGAGGAGTATGACGACACTGGCGAGCTCAACCTGGCGATCGGGCTGGCCGGGATCGGCAGCTTCCGCCTGTCGGTCTTCCGCCAGCGCGGCACGATGGCGGCGGTGTTTCGCTGCATCCCCTTCGACATCCCGGCACTCGACTCCCTAGGCCTGCCGCCGATGCTGTCCACCCTGGTGCTGGAAAAGCGCGGCCTGATCCTGATGGTCGGCGCCACCGGCACCGGCAAGAGCACCACGCTGGCATCGATGCTCGAATGGCGCAACCAGCAAGCCACGGGCCACATCCTGACCATCGAAGACCCGATCGAGTTCCTGTTCGCCAACAAGAAGTCGGTGGTCAACCAGCGCGAGGTCGGGCGCGACACCCAAAGCCTGCAGATTGCGCTGAAAAACGCGCTGAGACAGGCGCCCGACTGCATGCTCATCGGCGAAATCCGCGACCGCGAAACGATGAGCGCGGCGCTGAGCTACGCGCTGTCAGGTCACCTGGTGCTGTCCACGCTGCACGGTAACAACAGCTACCACGCACTGGGCCGGATCCTGTCTTTTTATTCACCGGAAT
>JBEIHU010000160.1:0-9217 GCA_040381175.1 Burkholderiaceae bacterium | reverse complement strand
CGCGGCCGCGCAGCTTGCCGTGCTTCTTCGATTCGGCCTCGCGCGCGTCGAAGCCGGCCCAGTCGGCCAGCGCCAGCGCCTGGGTCTGCACCGATTCGAACTTGCCGCTGTCGTAGGTCTGCCCCATCGGGTTGGTGTAGGGCATCTGCTCGGGGTGGATCATGTTGCGGCGGCGCAGCTCGGCCGGGTCCAGCCCGAGCTCGCGCGCCGCCGTGTCCATCAGCCGCTCGATGATGAAGATCGCCTCCGGCCGGCCGGCGCCGCGGTAGGCGCCCAAAGGCGTGGTGTTGCTCAGCACCGCCTGCAGCTTGAAGTCGATGGTCTGGATGTCGTAGACGCTGGTCGACACCCACGGCCCGATCAGCAGCTGGATGATCACGCCGGTGGTGGTGGCATAGGCGCCGACGTTGGCCTCGGTGTGCACGCGAAGGCCGAGCACGCGGCCGGCGGCGTCCAGCGCCATCTCGGCATGGCTGCGGATGTCGCGGCCGTGGCTGGCGCCCAGGAACTCCTCGCTGCGCTCGGACACCCATTTCACCGGGCGCTGCAGCGCGTTCGTGCAGAAGGCGACGACGATGTCCTCCGGATAGGCGCCGGTCTTCATGCCGAAGCCGCCGCCCACGTCGCCGACGACGACGCGCAGCTTGTCGGTGGGCCAGCCGAAGACTTCGTTGCACAGCGTGTTGCGCACGCCGCTGGGCATCTGGCTGCTCATGCGCAGCGTGACCCGGCCATTGTCATAGCTGCCAAGCACGCTGCGCGGCTCCAGCGAGGTGGGCGCGAGGCGCTGGTTCACCAGGTCCAGCGCCACCACGTGCGCAGCCTTGGCAAAGGCCGCGGCGCAGGCCTCGGCGTTGCCGTGGCGCATCTCGGCGGCGTAGTTGTCGGCCGCGTCGGCCCAGACCTTGGGCGCACCGGCGGCGGTGGCGTCGTCCAGATGGGTGACCTGGGGCAGCTCTTCGTAGTCCACCACCACGGCATCGCGGCCGGCGCGGACGGCGTCCAGGCTGGAGGCGACCACGGCCACCACCGCCTCGCCGACGAAGCGCACCTCGCCAGTGGCCAGCGCCGGGCGCGGCGTGCTGGGTGCCTTGGCGCCGCCGGGGCCGGGGAAGACGGCCTGCGAGGCCAGCGGCTTGACGCCGGCCGCTGCCAGGTCAGCGCCGGTGTAGACCGCCAGCACGCCGGGCAGCGCCAGCGCGGCCGACGTGTCGATGGCGACGATGCGCGCATGCGGGTAGGGCGAGCGCTGCAGGCTCAGGAAGGTCTGGCCGGGCAGCGTCACGTCGTCGGTGAACTGGCCCTTGCCGGCGACCAGCGCGGGGTCCTCGATGCGGCGAACCGACTGGCCGCTGCCGAAGCGTTGGGCGACGGCGCTCATCGGGCGGCTCCCGCCGCCAGCGCGATGGCGGCCTGCTTGACGGCAGCGACGATGTTCACGTAACCAGTGCAGCGGCACAGGTTGCCTTCCAGCGCATGCTCGATCTGCTCGTGGCTGGGGTTGGGCGTGTGCTGCAGCAGCGCTGCGGTGGACATGATCATGCCCGGTGTGCAGAAGCCGCACTGCAGGCCATGGCAGTCGATGAAGGCCTGCTGGATCGGGTGGCGCTCGGCGCCCTGGGCCACGCTCTCCACCGTGGTGACCTTGCGGCCTTCGGCCTGCACCGCCAGCATCGTGCAGCTCTTCACCGGCTGGCCGTCCAGCAGCACCGTGCAGGCGCCGCACTGGCTGGTGTCGCAGCCGACGTGGGTGCCGGTCAGGCCGAGCTGCTCGCGCAGCACTTCGACCAGCAGGCGCTGCGGCTCGGCCTGCAACTGCACGGCCTGGCCATTGACTTCGAGGTTCAGGTGGCTCATGGGTGGGGTGTCCTCAGTTCAGCGAGCGGTGATCGTAGCGCGACACCGTGACATGCTGCAGGCTTAAGCTGCAGGGGCGCCCGCGTGAACCCTGCCGTGCGAGCAGCGTACCGCGATAGGCGAAGGAGACATGCCGATGACTGCCTCGACCGAGACCGCGCGCCGCGAGCGCATCGACGCCGTGCTGGCACTGGCCGCGCCGGGTCTGGAAGGGGCGCCGCGCGAGGCCCTCGAGCTTTTCGCCCGCGCCTACTTCCACCACCTCGACGCCGACGACCTGGCCGCGCAAACGCCCGAGGACCTGCTGGGCGCGCTGCTGTCCGCCTGGCGTTTCGGCGCCGACCGCCAGCCGGGCGCCACCCGGCTGCGAGTCATCAGCCCGTCGCTGGCCGAGCATGGCTGGGCCTCGCGCCACACCGTCGTCGAGGTGATCAACGACGACATGCCCTTCCTGGTGGACACCGCCACCATGGAGATCAACCGCCAGGGCCTGACGCTGCACCTGATCGTGCATCCGGTGCTGGTGGTGCAGCGTGATGCACAAGGCCGGCTGTGCTCGCTGCACGAGCTGCAGGCTGGCGAGGCCGGCGCTCAGGATGCGCGCGAATCCTGGATGCACATCGAGGTCGACCGCCTCGTCGACCCGCAACTGCGCGCCGAGCTGGCTGCGGGGCTCGAACGCGTGCTCGCCGACGTGCGCGCGGCGGTCAGCGACTGGCGCGCGATGCTCGACCGCCTGCACGAGGCTGCGGCCGAACTGGAGCCGCCGCCGCCCACCGTGCCGGCGGCCCTGGCGGCCGAAAGCCGCGCCTTCCTGCATTGGCTGGCCGAAGAGCATTTCACGCTGCTCGGCTACCGCCGTCACGACCTGGTCCGCGAGCAGGGCGAGGACCTGCTGCGCCTGGTGCCGGGCAGCGGGCTGGGGGTGTTGCGCGAATCGGCCCGCGAGGTCTCGGCCAGCTTCGCTGCCGTGCCGCCGCAGGCGCGGGCGATGGCCCGCGCGCCGCTGCCGCCGCTGCTGGTGACGCGTTCGAACACCCGCGCCACCGTGCACCGGCCGGGCTACAGCGACTATGTCGGCGTCAAGCGCTACAACGCTGCCGGCGAAGTGGTGGGCGAGCACCGTTTCATCGGCCTGTTCAGCTCCACCGCCTACAGCGCGCGCGTCAACGAGATCCCGCTGCTGCGCCAGAAGGTGGCGGCGGTGGTGCAGCGCGCGGCGCTGCCGCGTGGCGGCCATCTGGCCAAGGCGCTGGAGCACATCCTGGCCAGCCACCCGCGCGACGACCTGTTCCAGATCGGCGAGGACGATCTGTATGACACCGCCCTGGGCATCCTGTCGGCGGGCGAGCGCCAGCGGCTGCGCCTGTTCCTGTGGCGCGACCCCTACGAGCGCTTCGTCTCCTGCCTGGTGTACGTGCCGCGCGAAGCCTACTCCACCGACCTGCGCAAGAAGTTCCAGGTCATCCTGATGGACGCTTTCGCCGGCCAGCGCGCCGACTTCGGCGTGCTGCTCGGCGACACGCTGCTGGCGCGCGTGCACTTCAGCATCCGCACGCTGCCGGGCCAGGTGCCGGCCTTTGACCGCCGCGAGATCGAGGCCCGGCTGGCCGCGGCGGCGCGGCGCTGGGACGACGAGCTGCGCGACGCACTGGTCGACGAAGCCGGCGAGGGCCGGGGTATGGCGCTGTACAAGCGCTGGCGCTCGGCCTTCCCGCAGGTGTATCGCGAGATCCACCGCGCCCGCGCCGCCGTGCCCGACTTGCTGAAGGTCGATGCGCTGAGCCCCGCGCAGCCTCTGGGCTTGTCGCTGTACCGGCCGCTGGGCGGCAGCGCCCACAGCCTGGGATTCAAGGTCTACCGGCTGGGCGTGCCGGTGGTGCTGTCGGACAGCCTGCCGATGCTCGAGCACATGGGCGTTCGCGTGATGGGCGAGGACAACTTCCGCATCCGCCAGGGCCACGGCGACGCCGTGCCGGTGTCGCTGCACGACTTCAAGCTCGAGGCGCCGATTCCGGACGAACTGGAGCCCGAGGCCCTGGCGCGACTGTTCGAGGACGCCTTTGCGCAGGTCTTCCGCGGCGAGGTGGAAAACGACGATTTCAACCGCCTGGTGCTGCGCGCCGGCCTGGCCGCCGAGGACATCGTGGTGTTGCGCGCTTATGCCCGGTACTGCAAGCAGATCGGCTTCGCGCTATCGCAGGCCACGATCGAGGCGACCCTGGCGGCGCAGCCGCAGATCGCGCGCATGCTGGTCAAGCTGTTCGGCCTGCGCCTGCACCCCACCGAACACGACGACGACGCGGCGGCCTCCCAGGTGCATTCGATCGAGCAGGCGCTGAACCGCGTGAGCAACCTCAACGAGGACCGCGTGCTGCGCCAGCTGCTGGCGCTGATCCTGGCCACGCTGCGCACCAACCGCTGGCGCACGGGTACCGGACACAGTGGCAGCGCGGGGCCGCGCCGCGGCTTCCTCAGCTTCAAGCTGGATTCGGCGCAGGTGCCCGGGCTGCCCAGCCCGCGCCCGCTGTACGAGATCTTCGTTTACTCGTCGCGCTTCGAGGGCATCCACCTGCGCGGCGGCAAGGTGGCGCGCGGCGGGCTGCGCTGGAGCGACCGGCCCGAGGACTTCCGCACCGAGGTGCTGGGCCTGGTGAAGGCGCAGATGGTGAAGAACACCGTCATCGTGCCGGTGGGCAGCAAGGGTGGCTTCGTGCTCAAGCGAGCGCCGCCGGCCGGCGAGCGCGAGGCGTTCATGAAGGAAGGCGTGGCCTGCTACCAGGACTACCTGCGCGGCTTGCTCGACCTGACCGACAACCTCGTCGCCGGCCAGGTGGTGCCGCCGCCGCTGGTGCGCCGCCTGGATGGCGACGATCCGTATCTGGTGGTGGCCGCCGACAAGGGCACGGCGAGCTTCTCCGACCATGCCAATGCCGTGTCGGCCGAGTATGGCCACTGGCTCGGCGACGCTTTCGCCTCTGGCGGCAGCGTCGGCTACGACCACAAGGCCATGGGCATCACGGCGCGCGGCGCCTGGGAAAGCGTCAAGCGCCACTTCCGCGAACTGGGCCTGGACACGCAGGCCCAGGATTTCACGGTGGTCGGCATCGGCGACATGTCGGGCGACGTGTTCGGCAACGGCATGCTGCTGTCGCGGCACATCCGCCTGATCGCCGCCTTCGACCACCGCCATGTGTTCATCGATCCGGCGCCCGACGCGGCCGCGTCCTTTGCCGAGCGCGAGCGGCTGTTCAAGCTGCCGCGCTCGTCCTGGGCCGACTACGACGCCGGCCTCCTCTCGGCCGGCGGCGGCGTCTGGTCGCGCGCCGAGAAGTCGATTCCGCTGTCGCCGCAGGCCTGCGCCGCGCTGGGCATCCAGGCCGGCGCCGAAGCGCTGCGCATGGCGCCGGCCGAAGTGCTCAGCGCGATCCTGAAGGCGCCGGCGGACCTGCTCTACAACGGCGGCATCGGCACCTACATCAAGGCGCGTGCCGAGAGCCACGCAGAGGTCGGCGACCGCGCCAACGAGGCATTTCGCATCAACGGCGGCGACCTGCGCTGCAAGGTGGTGGCCGAAGGTGGCAACCTGGGCTGCACGCAGCTGGGCCGCATCGAAGCGGCCATGGCCGGCGTGCGCATCAACACCGATGCCATCGACAACTCGGCCGGCGTGGACACCTCCGACCACGAGGTCAACATCAAGATCCTGCTCGGCCTGGCGGTGGCCGACGGCGATCTGACCGAGAAGCAGCGCAATGCACTGCTGCCGCAGATGACCGAGGACGTGGCTGCCCAGGTGCTGGCCGACAACTACCACCAGACGCAGGTGCTGTCGCTGATGCGTACGCTGGGCGTGGCGCAGCTCGACCGGCAGGCGCGCTTCATTCGGCACCTGGAGAAGACAGGCCGGCTCGACCGCGCCATCGAGCAGCTGCCCAGCGACGAGCAGATCGCCGAGCGCAAGGCGCAAGGCCTGGGCCTGACCAGCCCGGAACTGGCGGTGCTGCTGGCCTACAGCAAGATGTGGCTGTCCGACGAACTGGTCGCCTCCGACCTGCCCGAGGACCCGTGGGTGGCCAGCGCGCTGCAGCGCTACTTCCCGCCTCTGCTGCGAGAGAAGTTCGCGCAGGTGATCCCGCGCCACCCGCTGAAACGCGAAATCATCGCCACGCACGTGCTCAACCGCATGGTCAACCGCGTCGGGCCGACCTTCGTGCACCGGCTGACCGAGATGACCGGCGCCAAGCCGGCGCAGATCGTGCGGGCCTACCTGGCCACGCGCGAGGTGTTCTGCTTCGGCATGCTGTGGAAGCAGATCGAGGCCCTCGACAACCGCGTCGCCGACGCGGTGCAGGCGGCGATGATCAACCACCTGCGCGGCCTGACCATCCGCGCCACCACCTGGTTCCTGCACTCGCGCCGCCTGGCCGAGAGCATGGAGCCGCTGATCCGGCGGCTGACGCCGGCGGTGGCGATGTTGCGCGCACGGCTGGAGCCGGCCGCGGACGCGCTGCCGTCGGTGGCCGAGTGGGTGGCTGCGGGCGTGTCGGCGCCGCTGGCCCGGGCCGTGGCGGCCACCGACGGGCTGTTCGACGCGCTGGACATCGCCGAGATCGCCGAGCTGCGCAAGCGGCCGCTGTCCGAAGTCGGTGAGCTGCACCAGGATCTGGGCGAGCGCCTGGGCCTGCGGCGCCTGCACCGGCAGATCGAGGCGCTGCGTGCCGAAAGCTACTGGGAGACGCTGGCCAAGATCGGGCTCGGTGACGAGTTGGCCGAGCTGCAGCGCAGCATCGCGCTCGAGGTGCTCAGCCAGCGCGAGGGCAGCGCGCTGCAGATGCTGCAGGCCTGGGAGAGCGAAAATCAGCAAGAACTGCACAGTGTCCGGCGTTTGCTGGCCGAACTGGCCGATGCCAAACCCGCCGATCTGGCGATGCTGTCGGTGGCGCTGCGCAAGTTGCGCAAGCTGGCCTGAGTGACCGAACCCATGGTGATCGAAAAAGTCTTTGCCGCCATTGCGCTGGCCGTCTGTGCGGTGCTGCTGCTGCGCATGGTGCTGCCCGAGCAGCCGCGCACGCGGCTGGACGCCGCCTGGCAGCGCGCGCTCGATGGCAGCCGCCGGCTGGCGCGGCGCGTGTGGTTCTGGCGCAGGCACCGCCAGCAAGCCGCGCGCGAGGCCGAAGAAGCCATCCGCCGCGCGCAGCGCAGCGTGGAACGCGACGGCAACGTGATCCGCCCCGACGCATTCAAGGGGCCACGCAAGCCGCATTGACGCCGCCCCCGGCCTCGGTGGCACGCTGGACGCAGGCCTTGCGGCGGTGGAGCCGGCCTGCGGACGCCGCAGGCGCTGCCCGGGCGAGGCCGGCGCGCTGCGACGGCTGATTCGGCACGCCGGCTGGCGCGCACCATCGGGGTCGAACGGGCTCACGGCGATCCCGGCAGGCGGCCCTCTCCTGGCGCGCAAGAAGGCGGGAGGCCGATCCTGATTGACACTGACATCAGTGTCATTTACGGTCCTTGCATGGTCCGCGTCCCCAAGTCTCCCCCGGCCGCGAGCGGCGCCCTGCGCGGCGTCGCGGTGCACGCTGCCGGCGTGGGGAACCCAGCGCTGCCGCGCGCGACGGCCAGCCTGCGCGGCGGCGCCAGGCCGCTTGCCGGCCGCCCGCGCGCGCAAGCCGCGCTGACCGAGCAGCGCCTGGTGCAGGCCGCCTACGAGGTGTTCGCCGCGAAGGGCTATGTGCGCGCCACGGTGCAGGACATCATCGCCCGCACTGGCTGCAGCCGCGGCGCTTTTTACCTGTACTTCCTCAGCACAGACGACGTGTTCGAGCGCGTGGTGCGGCAGGTCATCGACGAGCTGGTGGCCGCCACGCGCGAGCGCAGCGGCCGCACGTTGCGCGAGCGGGTCGATGCCGGCAACCGCCGCTACATGGAGATCTTCGCGTTGCACCGCGGTGTGATGCGCGCGCTGGCCGAGGCCGCCTACGTCAACCCGCGCATCGCGCAGCTGCAGTCGCAGCTGCGCAGCGGCTACCTGCGCCGGGTGCGCGACCATCTGTGCCGCCAGATCGCAGCCGGGCATTGCCAGGTCATCGATGCCGACGCCGCCACGCTGGCGCTGGGCATGATGGTCGAAGGCGCCACGCAGGCCTGGGTGGTGACGGGCCTGGAGCCCTTCGAGAAGCCGCTCGACATGGTCCGGGTGTGCCGCCAGATCACCGACATCTGGTGCCGCGCGACCTACCTCGATCCCGACGCCCCGATGCCGGCCGCGCTGTCTGTCCCGAAGAGGCTGCGATGAGCCAAGGCGTCGTGCCCACGGTCACCGAGGCGCTCACCGATGGCGTGCTGACGCTGACGCTGAACCGCCCCGAAAAGCTCAACGCCTATACCGCGCAGATGGGCCGCGAGATCGAGGCCGCCTTCCGCCGCGCCGATGCCGACGATGCCGTGCGCGCCGTGGTCGTCACTGGCGCGGGACGCGCCTTCTGCGCCGGCGCCGACATCTCGGCCGGGTCCGACAGCTTCGGCGACACCGACAAGCTGTTCGGCCAGGCCGGCGAGGCGGCCCGCCACGGCGGCGGGTTCATCCAGGCGATCTTCGAATGCCGCAAGCCGTCGATCGCCGCGATCAACGGCGCGGCGGTGGGCGTGGGCCTGACGCTGACGCTGCCGATGGACATCCGCCTGGCCAGCACCGACGCGCGCTTCGGCCTGGTGTTCACCCGCCGCGGCCTGGTGCCCGAGGCCGGCAGCGCCTGGTTCCTGCCGCGCATCGTCGGCCTGCCGCAAGCGCTGCGCTGGTGCTATGCGGGCCGGGTTTTCGACGCTGCCGAGGCCTTGCGCGGTGGGCTGGTGGAGTCGCTGCATGCGCCCGACGCGCTGCTGCCCGCCGCCCAGGCCATCGCCCGCGAGATCGCCGACGGCAGCGCGCCGGTGGCGGTAGCGCTGACTCGTCAGCTCCTGTGGCGCTTCACCGCCGAGCCGCTGCCCGACGAGCTGCTGGCGCTGGACAGCGCGCTGAATCGCGCGCTGGGTGCCGGGCCCGACGTGCGCGAGGGCGTGGCCGCCTTCCTGGAAAAGCGCCCCGCGCAGTTCCCGGGCCAGGTGTCCACCGACATGCCGCCGCAATACCCGTGGTGGACGCCGCCATGAGCGACGAAACCGAGGTCCTGCGCGCGGCGCTGTCGGCGCTGCTGCCGCGCCTGTTGCCGGGCTGCCAGGGCATCGCCGGGCTGCAGCGGCTGTCGGCCGGTGCCACGTTGCAGACCTGGGCCTTCGACGCGGTGGGCGCGGGGGCGCCGCAGCCGCTGATCCTGCGTCGCTCGCCGGGCGGGCTGCGTGGCGCGGAGAGCCTGCCGCT
>JBEIHU010000159.1:0-9311 GCA_040381175.1 Burkholderiaceae bacterium | reverse complement strand
GGCTCAGTCGAAGACCGGCGACTCCACGCCCAGCACCTTGTGCAGCTTGGGGCTGGTGGTGGTGTACTGCAGCAGGATGCGCTTTTCCGGAAAGATGTACGGCGCCGCACCGAAGGCAGCCAGCGCCGCCTCGTGAAACCCCGACAGGATCAGCTTCTTCTTGCCCGGGTAGGTGTTGATGTCGCCCACCGCGAAGATGCCGGGGACGCTGCTTTCGAACTTCTCGGTGTCCACGACGATCTGCTTGCGCTCGATGCCAAGGCCCCATTCGGAGATGGGCCCGAGCTTCGGGCTCAGGCCGAAGAACACCAGCAGCATGTCCAGCGGAACCAGCCGCGTGACCGCATCGCCACCAGTGACCTTGATGCCGGTGAGGCGGCCGTCCTGCTCTTCGAAGCCGGTGGCTTGGCCCACCAGGAACTGCATTTCCATCGCCTCGCACAGTTCGCGCATCTTTTGCACCGAGGCCGGCGCGGCGCGGAAGCCGTCGCGGCGGTGCACCAGGATCACGCTGGCCGCCTTGTGCGGGCCTTCCTGCACGAAGTTGAGCGCCCAGTCGAGCGCGGAGTCGCCGCCGCCGACGATGACCAGGTGCTTGTCGGCGAACTGCGCCGGGTTGCGCACGCGGTAGAACAGCTGAGTGTCCTGGAACTTGTCCAGCCCTTCGAGCTTCAACGTGCGCGGCTGGAACGAACCCACGCCGCCAGCGATGAACACCGTCTTGGTCAGGAAGGTGGTGCCTTTGCTGGTGCGCACCAAGAAGCGGCCGTCGTCCTGCCTGGCCAGGCCGTTGACCTCCTGGCCCAGATGGAAGGTGGCGCCAAAGGGCTCGATCTGCTTGAGCAGGTTGTCGGTGAGTTCCTTGCCGGTGCATACCGGCACCGCCGGGATGTCGTAGATCGGCTTGTCCGGGTACAGCTCGATGCACTGGCCGCCGGCGTAGGCCAGCGAATCGACAATGTGGGCCTTGATCTCCAGCAGCCCCAGCTCGAACACCTGGAACAGGCCCACGGGGCCGGCGCCGACGATCACCGCATCGGTTTCGATCGGGCCATCGTGGCTGCGTGCGGTGTCGGCCACCTCGGGGGTCAGGTTCGGTTCCATCGTCGGAGTCTGGGCCTGCCGCATCGGGCGGGCCGGGCAGGGTGGGTCTTGAGGGTCAGCGGATCAGTTCGGAAAGCTTGTCCTTCTTGTCCGCCCATTCGTCGGCATCGGGCAGCGCCGGCTTGCGCTTGGTGATGCTGGGCCAACTGCGCGCCAGCTCGACATTCAGCTTGATGAAGTGCAGCTGGTCCTGCGGCACGTCTTCCTCGGGAAGGATAGCGTTGACCGGGCATTCGGGAATGCACACCGCGCAGTCGATGCATTCGTCGGGGTCGATCGTGAGCATGTTCGGCCCCTCACGGAAGCAGTCGACGGGACAGACATCCACGCAGTCGGTGTACTTGCAGCGGATGCATGATTCGAGGACGACATGGGTCATGAGCAGCTCGACCGTTGATCTGGTTGTGAGTGGGTGGTGATTGCCGCCGCCGCCCGAAACGGCGCCCGGGCCATTGAAAGCAACAATCAAAGGATTTTAGTTCGTCGCGGCGGGCTGGGCCGGGCGATCTCTGTCGCAGCTCAAGGTCTTGGTCGGCGGGGTCGCTGCAAGCGCCGCGACGCCCACGGTGACCAGCGTCGGCCGCCCGGCGTGCAGCACCGCGGCTGCGGCGATGGTGTCGACCCGATGTTCGCTGACCAGCTGATCGCTGCAGCCGGCGCGCGAGACCACGCATGCCGGCGTGTCGGCCGGCCAGCCGGCGGCCCGCAGCCGCCGTGACAGCGCTCCCAGCTGGCGACCGGCCATGTAGAACACCTCGCTGTCGGCGCTGCGCGTGGCGCGCAACTCGCCTTCGCGCGTCATCGCCGTGCTGAAGGCCACGCTGCGGCCGCGGCCGCGACGCGTCAGCGGCCGCTTTGCCGCCGCGGCCGCGGCCAGGGCCGCGGTCACGCCAGGCACCACTTCGCAGTCGATGCCGTGCGCGGCCAGTGCCTCGAGTTCTTCTTCGAGCCGGCCGAACAGGCTCGGATCGCCGCCCTTGAGCCTGACCACCAGCGCATGCCGGCGCGCCATGCGCACCAGCAGCGCGTCGATGGCCGTCTGCCGCGTGGCGTGTGCGAAACCACGCTTGCCCACGTCGAGCCACTGTGCCTGCGGCGCAAGCTCGCGCAGCGCGGGGTCGGTGAGGGCATCGAACAGCACCACGTCGGCGCGCGCCAGCGCCCGCGCGCCGCGCAGCGTGATCAGGTCGGCCGAGCCCGGGCCGGCGCCGACGAACACGACTTGTCCCATCAGCGCACCAGGTTGACCAGCAGCGCGCCGCTGGTGCGGTTGCTGGCCGGGTCGACGACGATCAGCGAGCCGGCGACGCGGTTGTCGGCATAGGGCTGCAGCGGCAGCGGCTGCTGCAGCTCCATCACCACGTGGCCGATGTCGTTGACCGCCAGTTCGTGCGCGTCCGTGGGCTGCAGCGTGCCGATGTCCAGCCGGTGGCCAATGGCGGCGATGCGCGCCTGCACCCAGCGGTTGCCGTGGCGCACCATGTACTTGCGGCCGATGACGGCCGGCTCGGTGTCCAGCCAGGCCAGCGTCGCGCCGAAGCGCTGTGCCGGCAGCATGGTCTGCGGCGTGCCGATCCAATCGCCGCGCGACACGTCGAGCTGGCGGTCCAGGATCAGGCCCACCGACTGGCCGGCTTCGGCGGCCTGCACCGCGCTGCCGGCGCGGCGAAGCGCCACCACGAGGGCGCGCTGGCCGCTGGGAAACAGCTCGACCGGTTCGCCGCTGCGGATGCGCCCGCGGGCAATGCGGCCCGACAGCGTGCGCGGCTGATGGCCGGTGCCGTCGGCCTGCTCGCCCGGCTCCCTGGCCACGTACTGCACGGGCAGCAGCAGACTGCCGTCGACACGCTCCTGCGTCGTCGGCAGCGCCTCCAGCAACTGCAGCAGCGACGGACCCTGGTACCAGCCGGTGCGCAGCGGCCGCGTGATGTTGTCGCCGCGCAGCGCCGACACCGGCACGATGCCGGCCACGGCGATACCCGCCTGGTCGGCAAAGGCCTGCAATGCGCCACGAACGGCTTCGAAGGCGGGCTGGGGTTCGGCCAGCGCGTCGATCTTGTTGACGGCGAACACGATGCCGGGCACGCGCAGCAGGTGGGCCAGCAGCGCATGCCGGCGCGTCTGCGGCAGCAGCGCCACCGTGCCGGCCGCCCAATCGAGCTTGGTGATGTCCACCAGCACGACCGCAGCATCGCTGCCGGCCGCGGCGGTGACCATGTTGCGGGTGTACTGCTCGTGGCCCGGCGCGTCGGCGATGATGAACTTGCGCTGCTTCGTCGCGAAATAGCGGTAGGCCACGTCGATGGTGATGCCCTGTTCGCGCTCGGCCTCCAGGCCGTCGGTCAGCAGCGACAGGTCGAGTGTCTCGCCGCCGGCCTTGCGCTCCAGCATGTCCAACTGGTCGGCCAGGATCGCGCGGCTGTCGTACAGCAGCCTGCCGATCAGCGTGCTCTTGCCGTCGTCCACGCTGCCGGCGGTGAGGAAGCGCAAGGCGCGGTGATCGGCGCGTTCGGCGCCAGCGCCGGTGCCGGCGCCTTCAGCCGCGGCCGAGGCCAGGGCCACATGTGCTTGCGACGGCGGGTCCTTCAGCAGCGCAGACATCAGAAATAGCCCTCCTTCTTGCGCCGCTCCATCGAGGCGTCGCTGGTGCGGTCGTCCATGCGCGTGGCGCCACGCTCGCTGACGGTGACGCTCAGCGTCTCGGCGACGATCTCCGCCGCGTTGGCAGCGCTGCTTTCCACCGGGCAGGTGCAGGTCATGTCGCCGACGGTGCGAAAGCGCACCGTGGCGCTTTCCACGGCCTCGTCTGCGGCTGGCGGCGTGACTCCGGTCACCGGCACCAGCAGGCCCTTGCGCCGCACCACCTGGCGCCGGTGCGCGTAGTACAGCCCGGGCAGCGGGATGTTCTCGCGCGCCAGGTACAGCCAGACGTCGAGCTCGGTCCAGTTGCTGATCGGGAAGGCGCGGAAATGCTCGCCCGGCCGGATGCGGGTGTTGAACAGCGTCCACAGCTCGGGCCGCTGTTCCTTCGGCTGCCACTGCCCGAAGCCGTCACGGTGGCTGAAGATGCGCTCCTTGGCGCGGGCCTTCTCCTCGTCGCGGCGCGCGCCGCCGATCAGGCAGTCGAAGCGATGCTGCTCGACAGCTTCGAGCAGCGCCACCGTCTGGTGGCCGTTGCGCGACTCCAGCGGATGCGCCAGCCGCACCGTGCCCCGGCGGATGCTGTCGTCCAGGTGGCCGATCACCAGCCGCTCGCCCATCTCGGCGACGCGCCGGTCGCGGAATTCGATCACCTCGGGGAAATTGTGGCCCGTGTCCACGTGCAGCAGCGGAAAGGGCAGGCGGCCCTTGAAGTCGATGTCGGCCGGCGGCGCCCCTTGCGTCCCAGGCGCCCTGGGGGCCATGTCGATGCGGTTCTTGAAGGCCTTCTCGGCCAGGCGCAGCACCACGCAGGAATCCTTGCCGCCGGAAAACAGCAGCGCCGGCCGTTCAAAGGCGGCCACCACCTCGCGCAGGATGAAGATCGCCTCCTCCTCCAGCCAGTCCAGGTGCTTGTGGTCCAGCGCGGGCAGCAGGCGATCGATGCTCAACGGGGCGTTCATGCGGGGTTATCCTCGGTGGATGGCTTGACGTGCAAGCCGCATTCCTTGGCATCGTCTTGCTCCCACCACCAGCGGCCGGCGCGGAAGTCCTCGCCAACGGCGATGGCCCGGGTGCAGGGTTCGCAGCCGATGCTTGGGAAGAATTGGTCGTGCAGTTCGTTGTAGGGCACGCCACGGGTGGCGATGTAGTGCCACACGTCGGCCCAGCTCCAGTCGGCCAGCGGGTTGAACTTGGTCCTGCCGTTCGCATCGCGCTCGCTGAAGGGCACGACCCCGCGGTTCGCCGACTGCTCGCGACGCAAACCGGTGACCCAGGCGCTGCGCGTGGCCAGCATGCGGGCCAGCGGCTGCAGCTTGCGCAGATCGCAGCAGGCCTTGCGCAGTTCGATGCTGCGGAACATCGGCTGCTCGCCATGCTCGCGCACGAAGTGCAGCACGGCCTCGTGCACCGGCGCATGGCGCTCGACCTGCAGGTCGTAGCGCGCCTCGATGCGCGGGATCAGCGCCAGCGTCTGCGCATGCAGCTTGCCCGTGTCGAGCGTGGCCACTGCCACCGGCAGCCGAAGGCGCCAGATCAGGTCGGTGAGCACCATGTCCTCGGCGCCCAGGCTGGTGGCCTGCACGACGGCGCAGCCATGCTCTGCCGCGGCCGTCTGCAGCACGGCCGTCGCATGCGCCACGCGCTCGTCGAAATGCGCGCCGGCACGGGCATGGAGTGCGGCCGCGCTCACCGCAAGCCCCCCCGCGCTGCGCGCGCCTTGAAGAGCGGTCCGGGGCGGCACGTCGCGCGCATGTTCAGATACCTTGCCCGGCAAGCAGCTGGCCATCCTGGCGCGCGGCAGCGGCCTCGGCCGCCAGGTCGCGTGCGAAGGACGGCCTGGGTTGCGGCACGTCGCCCTGGTAATGGCCGCTGAAGAAGCCCAGCGCGCGTACCGCGGCCTCGACGCGCTGGTCGTGGCGCAGCTGCACGGCGTCGAAGCCGGTGCGCTGAAGCAGCGGCAGCATGTCGACCAGCACCTCGCCGACCGCGCGCAACTCGCCGCCGAAGCCATGGCGCACGCGCGCCACCCGAGCCTGGCTGTAGGCGCGGCCGTCGGTCCACTTGGGGAACTGCAGCGCCACCAGCGCCAGGCGGGCATCCGGGCCGCGCAGGTCCTCGGCGAGGGTATCGATGTCCAGCGTGTTGGGAAGCAGCAAGCCAGTGGGCAGGCCGCGCGGCCAGCTGTCGCGCACCGCGTGCCATTGCTCCAGCGTGAGCAGCCGCTCCGGCTGCGGGGCGGGGTGGGGGATGGCGCCGTCTTCGCCTTCGGCGCGGTGCCAGCGGTCGGTGCGGGTGTCGATGAAGCGCATGCCTGGCGTTCTTCAGGCGGCAGCGCCCACGGTGGCGTGGCGCACGGCGTCGGCCGCGGCGCGGAAGGGCGCGGTGCCCAGCCGCCGGCTGGTATCCACGAAGCGTTCGCCGGGCCGGCGGTCGCGGCGGTAGGTTTCGATCAAGGCCTCGATCACGTCGGGCACCTCTTCGGCGGCGAAGGACGGCCCGATCACCTTGCCGGCGAGCGCCGGGCCGCCGAGCCTGCTGCCGTCGGAGCCGGCGACGGTGATCTGGTACCACTCGGCGCCGTCCTTGTCGACGCCGAGGATGCCGATGTGCCCGCTGTGGTGGTGGCCGCAGCTGTTGATGCAGCCGCTGAGGTGCAGGTCGATGTCGCCGATGTCGTACAGCCGGTCCAGATCCTCGAAGCGTTCGGTGATGGCCGCGGCCACCGGAATGGAGCGCGCGTTGGCCAAGGCGCAGAAGTCGCCGCCGGGGCAGGCGATCATGTCGGTCAGCAGCCCGATGTTGGGCGTGGCAAAGCCGGCATCGCGCGCGTCCAGCCACAGCGCGTGCAGGTCGCGCTCGTGCACCCAGGGCAGCAGCAGGTTCTGGTCGTGGGTGACGCGCAGTTCCCCCAGGCTGAAGCGCGTGGCCAGATTGGCGGCGCGGTCCATCTGATCGCCTGTGGCGTCGCCGGGAGCCATGCCGGCACGCTTGAGCGACAGCGTCACCGCGCGGTATGCCGGCAGCTTGTGCGCATGCACGTTGCGCTCCAGCCAGCGCAGGTGGGCCGTGGGCATTGCGGCCGGCGGCCTTGGCGCTACGGCGGCGTGGCTCGCGTCCAGCCCGTCCGGAAGCCGGAAATGGGCCGCGACGCGCTCCAGCTCGGAATCCGGAATGAGGTGCGCCGCGCCGTCCCGGTCGTGCTCGAGGATGTGGCGGAACTCATCGTTGACCGCATCGACGAAGCTCTGCCCCTCGGCCTTGACCAGGATCTTGATGCGCGCCTTGTACAGGTTGTCGCGCCGGCCCAGGCGGTTGTAGACGCGCACGATGGCCTCGATGAAGACGAGGATGTGCTGCCAGGGCACGAACTCGCCGATGACGCTGCCGATGATCGGGGTGCGCCCCATGCCGCCGCCGACCAGCACCTTGAAACCGACTTCTCCGCGATCTTTCTTCAGCAGCTGCAGGCCGATGTCGTGCCAGCCGATGGCCGCGCGGTCCTCGTGCGCGCCGGTGACGGCAATCTTGAACTTGCGCGGCAGGAAGGCGAACTCGGGGTGCAGCGTGCTCCACTGGCGCAGGATTTCGCAGTACGGCCGCGGGTCCACCACCTCGTCGGGCGCGATGCCGGCCAGAGCGTCGGTGGTGATGTTGCGTATGCAATTGCCGCTGGTCTGGATGCCGTGCATGTCCACATCGGCCAGCAGGTCCATCACGTCGGCAGCGCGCGCCAGTGCGATCCAGTTGAATTGCAGGTTCTGGCGGGTGGTGAAGTGGCCGTAGTCGCGGTCGAACTCGCGCGCGATGCGTGCCAGCTGGTGCAGCTGTCGGCTGCTCAACTCGCCGTAAGGCACGGCCACGCGCAGCATCGGCGCATGGCGTTGCACATACCAGCCGTTCTGCAGGCGTAGCGCGCGGAAATCGTCGTCCGGCAGCTCGCCATCCAGGTGGCGGCGCAACTGGTCGCGGAACTGCGCGGCGCGCGCCCGTACGAACCGGCGGTCGAATTCGGAGTACTGATACATGGGCGCGGTTTCGGGTGGTTCCGGCAGGGGTCAGTCGCAGTCGGCCTGCCTGCCAGCCCGCGCAGTCTATGGAGCGCTCATATACATGGGAAGAATAGAAAAGTTGAATGCTTATTCGCTGCTGAAATGAAAGCCCAACCCTTGCGCTGCTTCCTAGAATTCCGCGAATGAGTGCGAAAACCCGTCTGGCCGGCGGCGTGCTGCTGCTCGTGTTGGCAGGCTGCCAGACCGTGCCGCCCGATCTGCCACCGCCGCCACAGCCGCCGCCTGCGGCGTTGCCGCCGCTCCTGCCCAAGCCGCCACCGAAGCCACCGGTCATCGGCCTGGCCCTGGGCGGTGGAGCGGCGCGCGGCTTCGCCCACATTGGTGTGATCCAGGTGCTGGAGGAGGCCGGCATCCGGCCCGACCTGGTCATCGGCACCTCGGCCGGCAGCTTGGTGGCCGCGCTGTACGCCTCGGGCAAGAACGGCAAGGAACTGGCCGCGCTGGCGCAGTCGATGGATGAGGGCGCGATCACCGACTGGTCCTTTCCAGGCCGCGGACTGATCCGCGGCGAGGCGCTGGCGCGTTATGTGCGCGAGCATACCGGCGGCAAGCGCATCGAACAGATGAAGCTGCCGCTGGGCATCGTCGCCACCGACCTGGACAACGGCCAGGGAATCGTCTTTCGCGTTGGCGACCCGGGCGTGGCGGTGCGCGCCTCGAGCGCGGTGCCGGCAGTGTTCCAACCGGTGCGCATCGGCTCGCGCGAGTATGTCGACGGCGGGCTGGTGGCGCCTGTGCCGGTGCGCTACGCGCGGCAGATGGGCGCGCAACTGGTGATTGCGGTGGACATCAGCGAGCCGCCTGACGGCGCCGCCACGGGCGACGCGCTGCGCGTGCTGCTGCAGACCTTCTCCATCATGGGGCGCAGCATCAACCGCTTTGAACTGGCCGAAGCCGACATTGTGCTTCGCCCGAAGCTGGCGGGCGTCTCCGGTGCCGACTTCGGGGCGCGCGCCCGCTCGGTGCAGGCCGGACGCGAGGCGGCCCAGGCGATGCTGGGCGACTTGCGGCTGCGCATCGCGGGCGCGACGCATTGACGTGAAGCCGCCGCGACCAAAGAAAAGGCCCGGCGAGAACCGGGCCGAAGATACCTTGAAAGGGGTTGTCCCAAGGTACCGAGGAGTCAACCATCCACGGATGTCGCAGCTTAAAGGGCCGCGACAACGCTGGGATGGCCGGACGCCCCGGAAAGTTCCGTTGGCAGGGGCAATTGCCCCTTGCGCATCAGGCGCGCTTGCCCTTGGCGGCGGCTTGCGAGGCCTTCACCGCCGTGTTCGTCACGGCCGTGAAGTTGGCCTCGGCCACGTCGGCGGCCTGCTTGGCGGCCTTGCTGACGCTTTCGTAGGCATTGTTGGCGGCGGCCATGGCCGACTTGACCAGGGCCACGGCGTTCTCGCTGCCAGCCGGAGCATTCTTCAGCGCGGCGTCGACGCTCGTCGCGAACGACTTCTGCGCGTCGGCCATCTGGGCTTCGGCAACCTTGGCGACTTCGGC
>JBEIHU010000158.1:0-9411 GCA_040381175.1 Burkholderiaceae bacterium | reverse complement strand
GTGATGGGCTTCGACAACTCGACGCGCAGCGTCGGCGACGCGCTCGAGAAGGAGATCAAGCGCGTGGTGCAGGTGGTCGAGGCCTATCCCGACACCGGCCGGCGCGTGTTCCAGACCGTGCTCACCGAGTTCGAGAAGTTCCTCGAGCACTACTTCAGCAACGAAAACGAGGCCACCCGCAAGGGCGTGTCGCTCGCGCAGCAGGTCGAGCAGCGCGAGACCATGGCCATCCAGTACACGATCGAACTGCGCCGCATGCTCAACGAGATGCCAGTGCAGGAGACGGTGCGCGCCTTCCTGTTCCAGGTCTGGGCCGACGTGTTGGCCACCACCGCGGTGCGCTACGGCGCTCAGAGCGACGAGACCCGCGCAATGAAGCGCGCCGCCTCCGACCTGATCTGGTCGGCCAGCGCCAAGGTCTCGCGCGAGGAGCGCGCCGAGGTCATCCGCCGTCTGCCGCCGCTGCTGAAGACCCTGCGCGACGGCATGTCCTCGGCCGGCATCGAAGCGGCCAAGCAGGACGAACACATCCAGATTCTCAACAACTCGCTGGCCGCGGCCTTCACGGCCAAGGCGCCGGTGATCCCGCACGAACACCTGCAGGCGCTGGCCGAACGGCTGGAGTCGCTGGAGGAGCTGCTACCCGACGCTGCCGACGTGACCATCGACGATTCGGTCGTCCTAGACCTGTCCGGCCACGAAAGCTCCGAACTGGAGATCGTGTCCGAAGGCGGCTCGATGCCGACGCCGGCCATGATCGCCTGGGCACGCGAGCTGCAGGTCGGCGGCTGGTACATGCTTGACTACCGCGGCCGCAACGAGGCGGTGCAGCTGGCCTGGCTGGGGTTGCGCAAGCAGCTGTCGATGTTCGTCACCGCGCAGGGCCGCTGCGTGCTGTTTCAGCAGCAGCGGCTGGCCTCGTTCCTGCAGGCGGGGCTGCTGCTGCCAGCCCAGGACGAGTCCTTGAGCGTGCGCGCGACCCGCAGTGCACTTTCCAAGCTGGACGTGGATCCGACTCGGCTGCTGAACTGACCCGACTTTCTCATCCCGGCGCTTCATTGCTGGGAATGCGCGCCGCGGGCGCGTGCAAGTGCTTGATGCGCTTGGCGAGCGCCCTTCGGGTGTGTACTGAAGACCTTGGCCGTTGCCCGCACGGCGTGGGCTGCCTGCATTGGCGCTCGTGTTCCTGCGCAGCACTCGACGGAAGAACGACGGCAAGATCCACGCGTACTGGAACATCGTGAAGAACCGGCGGTTGGCTGGCGGCACCGCCCCGCGCGAGGCGCTTGAGAAGTTCAAGACGCTGCAGATGGTCGATATGGTGCTGCCCACCGAAGGCTGGCGCGAGCCGACGCTGTCGTGCTACACGCAGCCAGAGGCCGACCACCGCATGCTGCTGCAGCATGCAACTGCCATTGCAGCCACCGCCGCGCATGAGCTCCAGGTAGGCCGCCTCGTTCGACGCGCCCGCGGTGCAGTGGAGTCCTGAGCCCACGCCTCCACATGAATCGACAACCTGACAGCGCTGCCGGGGGTGGTTGGGAAAGACGCGCTGGGCGCCAAGACGGTCTCTTGATTCCCGGTCAGGTGGCTTCGCTTGTTTGCCCGAACTGCGCCAGGGGCGGCGCAGCCGCTTCGAGCGCGGCGCCGTCCGCTGTCAATGGATCAAACGCTGTTCCGGAGCGACGAACAGTTCGTCGAGGATCAGCGCGTCGGGCTCTTCGCCCAGGCTCCAGAAGACCATCAGTACGATGATCTTCAGGTCGTCGAGCTCGAGCGGGCCATTGCCGATCGCGGTGGCCCGGTCGACCACCATCTCGCGCATGGTCGGCGGCAGCACGCCGGCCGATTCGAGGAAGCTGATGAACCCGATCGATTCGTCGCCAAGCAGCTCGCGCTCGGCTTCGGAGTACACCCTCAGGCTTTGATCTCCCTGGTGGCCGGTGCAAGATTCGGCGCTGCTGGCCAAGCCGTCCAGCCACTTCAGCGCGTCCTGGATCTCGTCGTTTTCGAAGCCCACCGCGGACAGCTTCCTGGACAGCTGCTGGTGACTCGGGCAAGCATCCGGACGCCAGTAGTTTTCGTACAGGTAAACGAGCACTTCGAACATCAAAACACTATAGCGCACCGCCCGGGCGCGGTGATCGCGTTACCTTGACAGCTGCTCAGGCGTGGCTGCGGCGCTGGTACAGGCCGCCCGGCAGCCGGGCAACGAGGTCCTCGAGCTCCAGTTCCAGCAGCCGCGAGCTCAGCGCCTGCGCGCTCAGGCCGGTACGGGCAGAAAGTGCGTCCAGCGATGCCGGGTCGTGGCCCAGCGCCTCGAGCACGGGGTCATTGCGGCCGGGGGCCACGGGCGCCCGCGAGACGCAGGCCACCTCTTCCGCGCCCTGCAACTCTTCGAGGATGTCATCGGCAGTTTCCACCAGCTTGGCGCCCTGGCGGATCAGCGCGTGGCAGCCGCGCGACAGCGGCGAGTGGATCGACCCGGGCACCGCGAACACCTCGCGCCCGTATTCGGCCGCCTGTCTCGCCGTGATCAACGAGCCCGATTGCAGCGCTGCTTCGACCACCAGCGTCCCGCGCGCGAGGCCGGCGATGATGCGATTGCGTTGCGGGAAGTTCGGTGCAAGCGGCGGCGTGCCGGGCGCGTACTCGCTTACCAGCACGCCGTCGGTCGAAATGCGGTGGGCCAGCGCGCGGTGGCGCGCCGGGTAGACGCGGTCCAGCCCGGTACCGACCACGGCCACGGTGCTGCCAAGCCCAGTCAGGCCGCCCTCGTGTGCGGCGCCATCGATGCCGAAGGCCAGGCCGGAGACGATGGTCCAGCCGCGTTGGCTCAGGTGCGCGCCGAAGGCGCGAGCGTTGTCCAGCCCCTGCGCGCTGGCGTTGCGGCTGCCGACGATGGCCAGGCAGCGCCGCTGCAGGAGCTCGACTTGGCCCTGCACGTAAAGCAGCAGCGGCGGGTCGGGCGTCTGCAGCAACACCGCCGGGTAGTCCGGGTCGCCGATGCACAGTGCCCGGCGCCTTTCGCCGCCGTCCAGCCAGTCACGAGCGGCGCGCAGCCGCAGCGGCAAGTCGTCGGGCTCTTTGTCCAGCGCCAGCGCCAGTTGCGGGCCGACGAACTGCTGCCGCGCGGCCTTCGAGGCCTGCAGAACCTGCATCGCCGAACCCAAGGCAGCCAGCAGGCGGCGCGCACCTTCTCGGCCGAGCCCGGGCGTTTCCAGCAGCCGGAACCATGCCTCGAATTCGTCGGCGTCCATCGCGCCGGCCCGCGGGGATCAGGGTTGCGTGAAGGCGTCGCCGGCGAAGACCGGCACGTTCACCGACAGGATCAGTGCGTACGAGGTGCGCTCGAAGACACTGAAGACGAACAGCAGGCCGTTCTGCTCGTTCGGCAGCTGCAGCACCGTTCGCTGGCCATCGATGCGCTTGACCTCGCGGTCGCCCTGCCGCCACAACGCCAGCACGTGGCCGCGCTCGACGCCGTCGCGCTTGCCCCGGTTGAGCGCGACGATCTGGTTCTGCCCGGCGCTGAGCGCGTCGCCGTAGACCTGCAGCACGCGGCCGGCCATCGGGGCGCTGGGTGGGTGCGGCGCATAGGCCTCCAGGTCGCTGGCCGGCAGCGGGGCCAGCCGGTCACCGACGTTGACCTCCATTCGCACTGACTGGATCGATACGGTGGCGGGCACGATCACCGGCTTGCCAGCCTCCTGGAAGCTGCGGCCCGGCCGCACGAACTCGGCGGTGCCGACGTAGCGCGCCTCGTAACCCAGCAGTTCCTTGGTGTCGAAGTCGTACAGCGGCTGCGGCTCGCGGAACAGCCGGTAGCCCGAAGAGCGGCCGATATCGCCGAGCACATAGGCCAGCTGGCCCTGCGACATCGCGACATAGCCTTCCTGGGCCGCGACGATGCGCGGCGCGCGGTTCAACTCGTCGGTATCGAAGATCACCGCCTCGGTCAGGAAGGGCGCGATCAGGTGCAGCGGGATCGAGCCGATCGCGCCGTTGCCCAGCAAGTTGCTGCGTATGCGCGGCGACATGCGCACCGTGTTGTCTGGCGCGCCGCCGCCGGACTGCGCCAGTCGCAGGCGGGCGCGGTCGCCGCTCTTTTCCAGCACCAGCACCTGGCCGGGGTAGATCAGGTGCGGGTTGCGCACCTGTTCGAGGTTCATGCCCCAGAGCTCGGGCCAGCGCCACGGGCTCTTCAGGAACAGCTTGGAGATGTCCCAGAGTGTGTCGCCGCTCTGCACGGTATGGGAGTCGGGTGCGTTGGGCGCCAGTTCGGACAGCGGAACGCCGGCCTGTGCCACCTGCTGCGCCGTGCTGCGCTGCTGCGGCGTGATCGGGAAGTTGGGCTGGGCCGTGGCCGGAGCAGCCAGCAGCGAGGCCGCCGCGCACATGGCGGCAAGGGCGCTGATGCGGCGACTAAGGTGTCGTGGGTTCATTCGGTCAAGCTCCAGGCGGACCTTGAAGCCCCGGGCGGGTGCCACAATCTCGCCATGTGTCTGGGTATGTTTCGGCCTCGGCGAACCATAGCGCAAGGGGCTGCGAATTTCTCAAACTGTTCTTCAGATTCTGCCCATAAACCGTTGATATCGCAACGAAACTGGCTCGCGAAGTCACAGCTTGTGATGGCTGTCACGGTCTCTGCCACCGCGCCATGACCCCGGCAGTTGCGCACACGCCAACCCTTTGACCTGCATCGCCGACCATGGCCCGACTCAACATCCTGCGCTACCCCGACCCGAGGCTGCATACCGTGGCCCGGCCCGTGGCACAAGTCGACGCGCGCATCGCGCAGCTGGTCGACGACATGATCGAGACGATGTACGCCTCCGAGGGCATCGGCCTCGCGGCCACGCAGGTGGACGTGCACGAGCGCGTGATCGTGATGGACGTGTCCGAGGCGCGCGACCAGCCGCTGGTATTGATCAATCCGGAAATCAGCTGGCGCAGCGACGACATGATCATGGCCGAGGAGGGCTGCCTGTCGGTGCCGGCCATCTACGACTCGGTCAAGCGCCATGCGCGCGTCAACGTGCGCGCGCTCGACCGCGGCGGTCAGCCCCTTGAGCTGCAGGCCGCGGAGCTGCTCTCGATCTGCGTGCAGCACGAGATGGATCACCTGCTCGGCAAGGTCTTCGTCGACTACCTGAGCATGCTCAAGCGCAGCCGCATCCGCAGCAAGCTGCTGAAGCGCCAGCGCGAGGAGCGCCGTGGCAGCTGAGGCGCCCTGCGGGGCCAGGCGCTTGCGCGTCGGTTTCGCTGGCACGCCCGAATTCGCCCGCACCGCCTTGCTGCAGCTGCTGGCCTGCGGCTGCGTGCCGCCGCTGGTGCTGACGCAGCCCGATCGGCCGGCCGGGCGCGGCCTGAAGCTGCAGCCCTCCGCTGTCAAGCAGCTGGCGCAAGCCCGTGGCGTGCCGGTGGCACAACCGCGCAGCCTGCGTCTCGACGGCAAGTATCCGCAGGACGCCCAGGCGGCTAAGCAGGCGCTGCAAGCTGCACGGCTCGATGTGCTGGTGGTCGCGGCTTACGGGCTGATCCTGCCGCAGTGGGTGCTTTCGCTGCCGCGACTGGGCTGCATCAACATCCACGGCTCGCTGCTGCCGCGCTGGCGCGGCGCGGCGCCGGTGCAACGCGCCATCGAGGCCGGCGACACGACCACCGGGATCTGCATCATGCAGATGGACGCCGGCCTGGACACCGGCAACATCCTGCGCTGCGAGCCGCTGGCCATCGAGGCCACGGATACCAGCGCCAGTCTGTCGCAGCGGCTGGCCGAGCTCGGTGCCAGGCTGCTGCTGAGCAGCCTGGATGATCTGGCCGAGGGCCGCGCCCAGCCGCAGCCGCAGCCGGCTGAAGGCGCGAGCTATGCCCAGAAGATCGACAAGGCCGAGGCGCCGATCGACTGGCGCCAGGATGCGGCGCTCATCGAGCGCCGCGTGCGCGCTTTCGACCCCTTTCCCGGCGCCAGTTTCCAGTGGCAGGGCCAGAGCCACAAACTGTGGCGGGCGGCGCTGCGCCCTGCGGAACCAGCGCCGGCTGGCAGCGTGCTGCCCGGCCCGCCGGGCCGCCTGATCGTCGCCTGCGGGCATGGGGCGCTGGAACTGCTGGAGCTGCAGCGCCCGGGCGGGCGGCGCCAACCGGCCGCCGAATGGCTGCAATCGGTGGATGGCGCAGCTCTGGTGCCAGGCGTGCTGCTGCCCTCGGCCGCAGCGGCTTGATTCAAGTCCCCGACCCGGGTGCCGATATGGGCTGAAGCCCGCCGCCGCCTCAGCCCGCTCATGACGCCGATTCGCATCACTGCCCTGCTTGTCGCTGCCCTGCTCGTCACCGGCTGCGACATGCTGGGCATCGAGTCCGCCCAGGCAGTGGCCGAGCGCCGCGACGCGGACGGCAGGGCCGTGGGTGGCGCCTGCCGCCACGCCGGGCGCGCGCTGGAAGACTGCTACGCTTTGAACCGCAAGGCCGACCGGGCGGCGGTATTCGCCGGCTGGCGCGAGATGAACGACTACATGCGCGAAAACAAGATCGACACAGTCGCGCCCCAGGCGGGCGCCGGCGCCGAACTGGCAGCCAAGCCGGCGCAAGCCGTCGGCGGCGAGGCCAGGGCAGCGCCGGAAGACAAGGACGCCAAGACGGCGCCGGCCAGGCGAGCCGCGAACCAGTCCTGAGCGGACGCGGGCGCTACATCCCCATCCCTTGATGCGGCGCAGCAGCGTCGCCAGGCTGCGCTGCACAATGCGCTTCGGCCGCGGCGGGCCAGCGAGCGCTCGCCGTGTGGAATTGACTCCACCCGGAACCTCAACATGAAAGTCCTCCGTTTCAGCGACCTGGTCGCCGCCGGCAAGGTGGCTGGCCAGCGTGTCTTCATCCGCGCCGACCTGAACGTGCCGCAGGACGATGCCGGCCAGATCACCGAGGACACCCGCATCCGCGCCTCGCTGCCATGCATCCGCATGGCGCTCGACGCTGGCGCGGCGGTGATGGTCACCAGCCACCTGGGCCGGCCCACCGAAGGCGCCTTCAAGCCGGAGGACACGCTGGCGCCGGTGGCGCGGCGCCTGGCCGAACTGCTGGGCCGCGAGGTGCCTTTGGTGTCCGGCTGGGTCGATGGCGTGGCGGTGAAGCCCGGCCAGATCGTGCTGCTGGAGAACTGCCGCGTCAACAAGGGCGAGAAGAAGAACGACGAGGCGCTGGCGCGGAAGATGGCCGCGCTGTGCGACATCTTCGTGCACGACGCCTTTGGCACTGCGCACCGTGCCGAAGCCAGCACCTACGGCATCGCGCAGTACGCCAAGCTGGCCTGTGCCGGCCCGCTGCTGGCGGCCGAGATCGACGCCATCTCCAAGGCCCTGGCCAACCCAAAACGCCCGCTGCTGGCGATTGTCGCCGGCAGCAAGGTCAGCACCAAGCTGAGCATCCTGCAAAGCCTGGCCAAGAACGTCGACGGCCTGATCGTCGGCGGCGGCATCGCCAACACCTTTCTTCTGGCCGAGGGCCTGCCCATCGGCAAGAGCCTGGCCGAGCCGGCGCTGCTGGACGAGGCCAAGGCGGTGATTGCCGCGATGAAGGCGCGTGGCGCCGCCGTGCCGATCCCGGTGGACGTGGTCACCGCCAAGGAGTTCAAGGCCCACGCTGCGGCCGCGGTGAAGCCAGTGGCCGAAGTGGCCGCCGACGATCTGATCCTGGACATCGGCCCGCAGACCGCGCGCATGCTGGCCGTGCAGCTCAAGGCTGCCGGGACCATCGTCTGGAACGGCCCGGTGGGCGTGTTCGAGTTCGACGCCTTCGCCAAGGGCACTGAGATCATCGCCCGGGCCATCGCCGAAAGCAGCGCCTTCAGCATCGCCGGCGGCGGCGACACGCTGGCGGCCATATCCAAATACGGCATCGACAAGGATGTGGGCTATATCTCAACCGTCGGCGGCGCCTTCCTGGAGGTGCTGGAGGGCAAGACGCTGCCGGCCTTCGAGATCCTGGCGAAGCGCGCTGCCGCTTAGCCGTCGCTACAACTCGCCCAGTTCCCCCAGGTCGGTCAGGCGGTCCAGCGTCTCGGCCAGCAACTCGCCGGGCCGCACGCTGGCCGCCAACCCGGCATTGCGCAGCTTGGCGAGCGCGCGCCGCGTCAGCGAATGCACTCCGGCGCCGAAGCGGCTGCCGAACACGAACAAGCTGCGATTCGGGCTCACCCAGGCCAGGCTGGCGGTGTGCCAGCGGTCGCCCAGGTACAGCCGGCAACGCGCACCGGCCTGCAGGCCGTCCAGCCAAGCCTTGCGGTCGGCGCCGGCGTCCTGCTCGTGCATGTCGATCGGCACGGTCGCCAAGTCCAGCGGCGCAGTGTCGCTTGGCGTATCGGCTTGCGGCAGCGGCTCTCGCGGAGCCTCGGGCTGGCGCAGCACGGCCGTCAGGTCCGCCAACTCGGCGTCGATGCGCGGCGTGTCGATCGTGGCGCTCTCCAGCGCGAGGCGAACGCTGGTCAGCAGCAGGCGGCGCTCGCCGGGTGGCAAGGGCGACCGGCCTGCGAGCAGCAGCTGTTCCAGGCATTCGGCCTGCGCCCGCAGCAGGCGGCCGTCGGTGCCTTCGCGCAGCACCGCATCGGCCATCACCCGAGCCCACGGACCCAGCAGGAAGCGACGCAGGCCACAGGGCGGCGGCTCGGTGCGCATGCGTGCCACCAGCTGCTCGCGGATGGCGTCCTCCAAGAACCGGCGCTCGGCGCTGTCGGCCAGGCTGGCGGCTTGCGCGCCTACCTGCTCGCGCTGCAACTCCAGCCAGTCGGTGGTGGTGCGGTCGATTTGCGCCACCGCGGCGGCCAGGTCGCGCGCCGCCAGCCCGCTGGAGCTCAACAGCCGCTGCAGCGTGGTGGCAATCTTGCGCTCGACCTCGTCTGCGGCTCCGGCGGGCAGCGCCGCCAGCCCGATAAGCCGGTCCAGCAGTTGCCACCATGGGTGCTGGAAGTCATTGAAGACTTCCGCCGAATGGGCGGCCAGACGGCCGCCGGCGTCCCGCAGCGGCGGCAGCCAGGCTGGCGCTGTGCCCTTGCCGGCCTGGCTTTGCACCTGGTCGAACAGATGCTGCATCAACTGGCCCGCCACCGCATTGGACAGCCCGCGCGGGGCGCCCGACAGGTTCCGCGGAAGGGCCGAGGGCTCGTCGAACAAGCGCAAGACGCCGGCTTCGGCGGGCGGCGCATCGCCACCCGGCAACTGCCGCGCCCAGGCCACCAGGCGGTTGAGCGACGCCACCAGGTCCGGGCTCAGCGTGGCCGCGTTCTCACCAGCCGCCGCCGGCGCGCCTGCGGCGGCACTGGGAGCCACTGACATGCTTTGGCGGATGCGGTAGCGCGCCGGCTCCACGCCCCAGCTCTCGAGCAGGCGGATTTGCGAGGCGTACAGCGTGCTCAGCCGG
>JBEIHU010000157.1:0-9445 GCA_040381175.1 Burkholderiaceae bacterium | reverse complement strand
CGCGGTGGCGCACGCTTGAACCTGATCGACACGCTGCGCGCGGCCGCGCCCTGGCAGCGGCTGCGCGCCGCCAGCGCGCCGCCGGGCCCGCAACGTGTGCACGTGCGCGGCAGCGACCTGCGCATTGCCCGGCTGCAGCAGCGCGCGGCCACGGCCACGCTGTTCGTCATCGACGCTTCGGGCTCGTCGGCGCTGCACCGGATGGCCGAGGCCAAGGGTGCCGTCAACCTGCTGCTGGCCGAGTGCTACGTGCGTCGCGACCAGGTGGGAGTGATCGCCTTCCGCGGCCGCGCGGCCGAAGTGCTGTTGCCGCCGACGCGCTCGCTGGTGCGCGCCAAGCGCAGCCTGGCCGAACTGCCGGGCGGCGGCGGCACGCCGTTGGCGTCCGGCATGCAGGCCGCACTGGGCATGGCATCGCAGGTGCGGCGCAGCGGCGCGGTGTCTGTGGTGGTGCTGCTGACCGACGGCCGTGCCAACGTGGCGCTGGACGGCGGGCCGGGCCGTGCGCGCGCCGAGGCCGATGTGCTGCAGATGGCAGGGCTGCTGCGGGCTGCGAGGCTGACCGCGCTGCTGGTCGACACCTCGCCGCAACCCTCGGCGGCGGCGCAGCGCCTGGCGCAGGCCATGGACGCCCCGTACCGCACGCTGCCGCATGCCGGCGCAGCCGAACTGTCGGCCGCGGTACGCGCGCTGCCGCGCCAGGGCCCCTGACGCCGCGGCCATGGACTGGGCCCGCGACGGCCACCGCTGGCCGCACCATGAACACAGCCGCTTCGTCCACAGCGGCGGGCGGCGCTGGCATGTGCAGCAATGGCCGGCGCCAACGGCCGGGGCGCCGCAGCTGCTGCTGCTGCACGGCACCGGCGCGTCCACCCATTCCTGGCACCGACTGGCGCCGCTGCTGGCGCGTCATGCCGGCGTGCTGGCGGTGGACCTGCCGGGCCACGGCTTCAGCGATCCGGCGCGCGGCGACGGCGCCACCTTGCCCGGCACGGCCCGAGGCCTGGCCGCGCTGCTGCTCCAGATGGGCCAGCACCCGAGCGTGCTGATCGGCCATTCGGCCGGCGCTGCGATCGCCGTGCAGATGGCGCTGGACTGCGAGGCAAGCGCCGAAGCACGCGCGGCGCCGGCGCTGGTCATCGGTCTGAACGGCGCCTTGCTGCCTCTGCATGGCCTGGCGGGCCAGCTGTTCTCGCCGCTGGCCAAGCTGCTGGCCGCGAACCGGCTGATGCCGTACCTGTTTTCCTGGCGCGCCGCGGACAAGGCGCGTGTGCGCCGGCTGGTGGCCAGCACCGGGTCCATCCTGGACGATGAAGGCGTGGCGCTCTACGGCCGCCTGGTCAGCGACCCGGCGCACGTGGCGGGCGCGCTGGCAATGATGGCCCACTGGGACCTGCGTGTGCTGGCCGAGCGGCTGCCGAAGCTGCGCACGCCCCTGCAGTTGCTGGTGGCTGAGCGCGACCGTACGCTGCCGCCGTCGCAGACGCAGCGGCTGGCCGTGCTGCTGCCGCAGGCCGGGTTGGGCCGGCTGTCGGGGCTGGGCCATCTGGCGCACGAGGAAGACCCGCAGCAGGTTTTCGGCGCGCTGTGGCCGCTGGTCCAGGCGTGCTGTCCGCGCGCATAGGGTAGGCATGAACTGGTAGAGCGGCCTTTCCGAGGCCCTTACAGTGGCGCTTCGCCCAAGACAACACGGAGACAAGACGATGAACCGACGACACACCCTGGCCGGGGCGCTGAAGCTCGGCCTCGGCCTGGCGCTTGCGACCGCCGGCGCGCAGGCGCTGGCGCAGGCGCCGACTACCCGCGTCGTCGTCGGCTTCGCGCCGGGCGGCAGCGTCGATGCGCTGGCGCGGCTGGCGGGCGACGCGCTTCAGGCCGGCATGGGCCGCACCGCGATCGTCGAGAACCGCACCGGCGCGGCCGGCCGCCTGGCGGTGGAGCAGGTCAAGGCCTCCACGCCCGACGGCAGCATGCTGCTGCTGGCGCCGCAGGGCCCGATGACGTTGTTCCCGCATGTCTTCCGCAACCTGCGCTACGACCCGGGCAAGGACTTCGTGCCGGTGACGCGCATCGCCTCGGGCGACTTCGCGCTGACCATCGGCCCGATGGTGCCGGCCAAGGACATGAAGGGCTTTCGCGCCTGGCTGGCCACGGCGGGCGACAAGGCCAGCTACGGCTCGCCCGGCGCGGGCACGATCCCGCACTTCGTCGGCGTGGCCGTGTCGCGCCAGATCGGCGTGCCGATGACGCACGTACCCTACCGCGGCTCGGCGCTTTCGATGAACGACCTGGCCGGCGGCACCATCGCGGCCGCGGTCAGTCCGGTGACCGAGGCGATGGAGCTGCACAAGGCCGGCCGCGTGACCATCATCGCCACCACCGGCGCCACGCGCACGCCCTTCGTCGACGGCGTGCCGACGCTCAAGGAAACCGGCATCGACCTGGTGGTGCCGCTGTGGTTTGCGCTCTATGCGCCGGCCGCCACGCCGCCGGCGCTGGTCGACCAGATGCGCCAGGCCATCCATGCCAAGCTGGCCACGCCCGAGGCCAAGGCGCAGCTGGCCCGGCTGGGCCTGGTGCCGTCGCCCAGCAGCAGCGCCGAGCTGCTGGTGGTGCAGCGGCGCGAGAGCGACATGTGGGCGCCGGTGGTGCAGGCATCGGGCTTCACGCCGGGAGACTGAGCATGGCGCAGCGGCCCAACCTGATCTTCATCGTCGCCGACGACCTGGGGTATGCCGACCTGGGCTGCTACGGCGGCCGCGATGCAGGCTTCGGTCCGGTGTCGCCGGTGCTGGACGGCATGGCGGCGCGGGGCCTGCGCTTCACGCAGGGCTATGCCAACTCGCCCGTGTGTTCGCCCACGCGATTTGCGCTGATGACCGCGCGCTACCAGTACCGGCTGCGCGGCGCGGCCGAGGAGCCGATCAACAGCAAGAGCCGTGGCAGCCCCACGCTGGGCCTGCCGAGCGATCACCCGACGCTGCCTTCGCTGCTGCGCGGCGCCGGCTACCGCACCGCGCTGGTCGGCAAGTGGCATCTGGGCTATCCGCCGCACTTCGGGCCGCTGGCATCGGGCTACGAGGAGTTCTTCGGCCCGATGAGCGGCGGCGTCGACTACTTCACCCATGCCGATTCCTCGGGCCGGCACGACCTGTACGAAGGCGCGGCCGAACAGCCCACCGAAGGCTACCTGACCGACCTGATCACGCAGCGCGCGGTGGACTGGGTGCAGCGCATGTCCGCAGCCGCGGCGCCGTTCTTCCTGAGCCTGCACTACACCGCGCCGCACTGGCCGTGGGAAACGCGCGACGACCGCGAGCTGGCTTTCAACCTGAAGGGCAGCCTGTTCCACCTGGCCGGAGGCAACATCCACACCTACCGGCGCATGATCCACCACATGGACGAAGGCATCGGCCGGCTGCTCGAAGCGCTGCAGCGCGCCGGCCGGCTGGACGACACGCTGATCGTCTTCACCAGCGACAACGGCGGCGAGCGCTTCAGCGACAACTGGCCGCTGGTCGGCGGCAAGATGGACCTGACCGAAGGCGGCATCCGCGTGCCCTACATCGTGCAGTGGCCGGCCGTGATCCGGCCGGGCGGCGAGAGCGTGCAGCATTGCCTGACGATGGACTGGTCGGCCACGCTGCTCGACGCCGCCGGCGTGGCGGCGCATGCCGACTACCCGCTGGACGGCGTGTCGCTGCTGCCGGTGCTGCGCGATGCGGGCGCGAGCTTCCGGCGGCCGATGCACTGGCGCATGAACCACCGTGGCCAGCGCGCCTGCCGCGACGGCGACTGGAAATACCTGCGCGTCGACGGCAACGACTACCTGTTCGACATCAGCGACGACGAACGCGAGCGCGCCAACCGCGCCGGGCTGGAGCCCGAGCGGCTGCAGCGCCTGCGCGCCGATTGGGAAGCGTGGAACGCGACGATGCCCCCGATCCCCGAAGACGCCACCGTCAGCCTGGGCTATTCGGTCAAGGACATGCCGCAGCGCTGAGGGCACGGCGCGGCGGCAAGCGGCGCAAAGCGGCCAGCGGCCGCGTTGCGCCGACCGCGGCGCCACCGCTCTCGTTCCGCCACTCGCCGGGCGCCGAGGCGGCAGCGAAGCTGCTCGTGGCGCAGCCTGTTGCTGCTGCGCTTCAGGCCGTGGCCGAGCGGGTGCCGGCGCGCAGGAACAGGCGCGACACCGCCTGGTTGACCTCGGCGCGCTGCGCGCTGTCGGCCTGGCGCAGTTCGCTCAGCGTGCCGTGCAGCACCTTGGCCGTCAGGCCGCGGGCCAGCGATTCGAGCACCGCATCCATGTCTTCACCGCGCGCCAGCCGCTTGCGCGCGCGCGCAAGCGCGGCATCGCGCCAGGCGTCGGCACGGGCATTGACCTCGCGGATCAGCGGCACGTTGTGGCGCTGCTCGAGCCAGTGCGCGAAGCCACGCACCCCGGCATCGACGATGGCCTCGGCCTGGGCCACAGCGGCCTGGCGCTTCTCGCCGCCGGACTGCACCAGCATCGACAGGTCGTCGACGGTGTACAGGTAGATGTCCGACAGGCGCGCCACCTCGGGCTCGATGTCGCGCGGTACGGCCAAGTCCACCAGGAACATCGGCTTGCGCCGGCGCTGCTTCAGCGCGCTTTCCACCGCGCCCAGGCCAATGATCGGCAGCGTGCTGGCGGTGCAGGAGACGACCACGTCGAACTCGTGAAGCCGCTGCGGCAACGCGGCCAGGCCGATGGCCTCGCAGTCGAAGCGCCGGGCCAGCGACTGGCCGCGCTGCGCGCTGCGGTTGGCCACCGTCATCGACAGCGGCTTGCGCCCGGCAAAGTGGGCAGCGGCCAGTTCGATCATCTCGCCGGCGCCGACGAACAGCACGCGCACTTGGCCCAGGTCGCCGAACAGCTGTTGCGCCAGGCGCACCGCGGCGGCCGACATGCTGACCGAATGCGAGCCGATGTCGGTGACGGTGCGAACCTCCTTCGCGACCGAAAAGGCGCGCTGGAACAACTGGTGCAGCGTGCTGCCCATCGTGCCGGCCAGCCCGGCCTCACGCACCGCCAGCTTGATCTGGCCCAGGATCTGCGGCTCGCCCAGCACCATCGAATCCAGCCCTGCGGCGACGCGGAAGGCATGCCGCGCAGCGTCGCTGTGCTGCGCCACTCGGGTGTGGTCGACCAGCGCCGCGCCGCTGGCGCCGCCCTGTTCGGCCAGCCAGTCCAGTGCCGGACGCACCAGCTCATTGGCCGTCACGCCGCCGCCCGGCGCGACATACAGCTCGGTACGGTTGCAGGTGGACAACAGCGTCACCTCGGGCGAGGCGCGGTCCAGCCGCTCGCGCAACGAGCGCAGCGCCACCGGCAACTGCTCCGGTGCAAAGGCGAAACGGCCGCGCAGGTCCAGCGGTGCGCTGTGGTGGCTCAGGCTGAGGGTGAGCACGCTCATCACAACTGGCGCTTGGCCCCTGGAAGACGACGTTGACGCGAAGTGCGCATGGACCTATCCTACTTGTGTCAATTGAACTTGACAACCAGGAGTGACATCAGAATGTTACACAAGCGCCGCCGCCAGGAAGGCTCCGCAGCCAGCATCACAACCCGGGCAGCCTCGGCGGCCCAACGCATCGAGCAAGCGCTGCAGCGTGCCCTGGCGCTTGGCGAGGGCCCGGAGGGTCCGCCGCTGCTGGCCTCGGCGATGCGCCATGCCGTGTTCCCCGGCGGCGCACGCATCCGCCCGCAACTTTGCCTGGCCGTGGCCGCGGCCTGTGGTGACCCGCACCCGGCGCTGTCCGACGCCGTGGCTGCCGCCATCGAGCTGTTGCACTGCGCTTCACTGGTGCACGACGACCTGCCTTGTTTCGACGATGCCGCCACGCGCCGCGGCTTGCCTTCGGTGCATGCTGCCTTCGGCGAACGTATCGCGGTGCTGACCGGCGACGCGCTGATCGTGCTCGCCTTCCAGGCCCTGGCCGAGGCGGCCGAACGCCGCACCCAGCCGCTGCTGCCGCCGCTGATCGGCATCCTCGGTCGCCGTGTCGGTGGCCCCAGCGGCATCGTCGCCGGACAGGCCTGGGAATGCGAGCCGCGCGTGTCGCTGGCGGCCTACCACCGCGCCAAGACCGGCTCGCTCTTCGCGGCCTGCACCGAGGCGGGCGCTCTCGCCGCCGCCGCCGACCCGGCGCCCTGGCGTGCGTTCGGCCTGTGCCTGGGCGAGGCCTACCAAGTCGCGGACGACGTGCGCGACGTGGTGGCCACCACCCAGGCGCTGGGCAAGCCGGCCGGCCGCGACCGCGACCTGCACCGGCCCAACTCGACCTCCGAACTCGGCCTGTGCGGCGCCATCGAGTACTTCGACCGACTGGTCGAGCGTTCGATCGAGGCCATTCCCGACTGTGACGGTGCCATCCTGTTGCGCGCGATGGTGCGGGCCGAATCCGAGCGCCTGGTGCCTCAGGACAGCGTGCGCGACCTCGCGCTTGCGGCCTAGGCCATGCAGGCGTCTGGCTCCAGGCCCCACCCGAGCGTGGCGCAGCCCTATTCCCCGGCGAGCGGTTGGCTGGCCGGCTGGCGCGACCGCTGGTGCGCCTGGCGCGACCGCAAGCTCACCAGCCCCGAGTTCCAGCGCCGCGCCGCGCGCAGCTGGCTGATGCGGCCGCTTGCGCGGCGTCGCGCGCGCGCCCTGTTCGACCTGGTGGCCGGTTTCGTCTATTCGCAAGTGCTCCTGGCTTGCGTGCGCCTGCGCGCCTTCGAGATCCTGGCCGAGGGGCCGCAGACCGCAGCCGTGCTGGCGCGGCGCTTCGAGCTGCCGCTGGAGGCTGCCGAACGGTTGCTCGCTGCGGCGGTGTCGCTGGACCTGGTGGAACACCGAGGCGGTGGCCGCTACGGCCTGGGCAAGCTGGGGGCGCCGATGGTGGGCAACGAGGCCGTCACCGCGATGGTCGAGCACCATGCCGTCCTCTACGCCGACCTGCGCGACCCGCTGGCGCTGTTGCGCGGCGAAGGCGAGGCGCCGGCGCTGTCGCGCTACTGGGCCTATGCCGAAGCCGAAGCGCCGGGGCTGCTGCCGCGTGCGCAGGTGGACACCTACTCGGCGCTGATGTCGGCGTCGCAGCCGCTGGTGGCGCAGGAGGTGCTGGACACCTACCCGCTGCAAGGCCACCGCTGCCTGCTCGACGTCGGCGGCGGCCAGGGCCGCTTCCTGGTGGCGGCCGGCCGGCGCACGCCGGGCCTGAAGCTGATGCTGTTCGACCTGCCGGCGGTGGTGGCGTCGGCCGCCGCAGCCTTTGCCGCCGCGGATCTGGGCGATCGCGCCGCGGTCCACGGAGGCGACTTCACGCGTGACCCCCTGCCCGAGGGCGCCGACATCGCTTCGCTGGTGCGGGTGCTCTACGACCATGGCGACGAGCGCGCGCTGGCCATCCTGCGCGCGGTGCACCGCGCGTTGCCGCCCGGCGGCACCTTGCTGGTGGCCGAGCCGATGGCCGGCGCCCCCGGAGCGCCGCGCATGGGCGACGCCTACTTCGGCATGTACCTGCTGGCCATGCGCGGCGGCCGCGCGCGTACCGCCGGCGAGCTGTCGGCGCTGCTGCGCGCGGCCGGCTTCGATCGGGTCCGCGAACTGCCGACGCCGATTCCGCTGCAGGTGGGGGTGCTGGTCTGCCGCCGCGGCGCCGACGATTCAAAGAACATAAAGAGCACATTGGCGTAAACAGAACTTGACACGTCAAACAGTCACATTAAGATGACACTCGACCGTTCGAGCCTTCCGACCCCGACGCCCCGCTGACCATGAGCTGCCCCACGATCCCTGTTGATCGACCGCCGATCCGGCGTCCGCGAGGTGCTGCATGAAGACCACCGCTGTGGTGATGGAGCAACCCGAGCGCCTGGTGCTGACCCAGCTGGCCTTGTCCGACCCTGGCGAGCGCGACGTGGTCGTCGACATCGAGTGGAGCGGCATCAGCACCGGCACCGAGAAGCTGCTGTGGACCGGGCGCATGCCCTCGTTCCCGGGGATGGGCTACCCGCTGGTGCCGGGCTACGAATCCGTGGGCCGCGTGGTCGAGGCCGGCGAGCATGCCGGGCTGGGCGTTGGCGACCGCGTCTTCGTGCCGGGCGCCAACTGCTTCGGCGACGTGCGCGGCCTGTTCGGCGGCGCCGCGGCGCGGGTGGTGGTTCCGGGCAAGCGCGTCGTGCCGGTACACGAATCGCTGGGTGAGAACGCCATCCTGCTGGCCCTGGCTGCCACCGCCTATCACGCGGTTTCCGGCGGCGGCAAGCGCGAGCACATCGTGCCGCCCGACCTGATCATCGGCCACGGCGTGCTCGGCCGCCTGCTGGCGCGGCTGAACGTGGCCGCAGGCTGCACCGACACGGTGGTCTGGGAACGCGACCCGCAGCGTGCGCAAGGTGCCGAGGGCTATGCGGTGCTGCACCCCGACGAAGACCCCCGGCGCAACTACCGCGCCATCTACGACGTCAGCGGCGACGGCTCGATCCTCGATGCGCTGATCGGTCGGCTGGCGCCGGGCGGCGAGATCGTGCTCGCCGGCTTCTACAGCGAGCGCGTGTCGTTCGCCTTCCCGCCGGCCTTCATGCGCGAGGCGCAGATACGCGCCGCCGCCGAATGGCAGCGCCCCGACCTGCTGGCCGTGAAGGCCCTGGTCGAGGATGGCGTGCTCTCGCTCGATGGCCTGATCACGCACCGCGAGGAGGCGGCCCGTGCCGACGCCGCCTACCGCACCGCCTTCGGCGATTCGGCCTGCCTGAAGATGATCCTCGACTGGAGACACAGCGCATGAACAATCCCCAAGGCGCCCCGTCGGTGTCCCCGATCCAGATCCTGCGCGACGTGCAGTTGCGCGCGGAAGCGTCAATCGAGCCGGACCCGGTGTCGACTTCGCCAGCCACCAAGGCCACGCAGATCATCGCCATCTACGGCAAGGGCGGCATCGGCAAGAGCTTCACGCTGGCCAACCTGAGCTACATGATGGCCCAGCAGGGCAAGAAGGTGCTGCTCATCGGCTGCGACCCGAAGAGCGACACCACCAGCCTGCTGTTCGGCGGCAAGGCCTGCCCGACCATCATCGAGACCAGCAGCAAGAAGAAGCTCGCCGGCGAGGCCGTGGCCATCGGCGACGTCTGCTTCAAGCGCGACGGCGTCTACGCGATGGAACTTGGCGGCCCCGAGGTCGGCCGCGGCTGCGGCGGGCGCGGCATCATCCACGGCTTCGAGACGCTTGAAAAGCTGGGCTTCCACGACTGGGGCTTTGACTTCGTGCTGCTCGATTTCCTGGGCGACGTGGTGTGCGGTGGTTTTGGTTTGCCGATCGCCCGTGACATGTGTCAGAAAGTCATCGTGGTGGCCAGCAATGACTTGCAAAGCCTTTACGTGGCCAACAACGTGTGCAGCGCGGTGGAGTATTTCCGCAAGCTCGGTGGCAACGTCGGTGT
>JBEIHU010000156.1:0-9505 GCA_040381175.1 Burkholderiaceae bacterium | reverse complement strand
GGATTGAAGCTGCGCTCGCTCCTCGCCCGAAAGTCGCAATTCGGCCTTCGGCCTGCCCGTTCTCATCGCGGTATCTCCGTTCCAAAGATACCGCACTGGTAAGCAAGACTAATGCCAGTTATTTACGGGACACCACACTAGTCAGGCTCTTCAGTCGCGCTGGCCAAGGTGGCGGAGAAAGCGACTGGTTGCAGCGGCCGCCGCGGATCCGGCTTTGCCGGGCCGCCAGCGGTGCCCTCTCGAGGGGCAGCGCCGTGGGCGCTGGGGGAGTGGGTCAATACGTTGCCCGGCCGCCGGAAAGGTCGAACACCGCTCCGGTGCTGAAGGAGCAGTCTTCCGAGGCCAGCCAGGTGATCATCGCCGCGGCCTCGTCCACCTCCAGGAAGCGGCCCATCGGGATTTTCGACAGCATGAAGTCGATGTGCGACTGCGTCATGGTGGCGAACATCGCGGTCTTGGCCGCTGCCGGCGTGATGGCGTTGACCATGATGCCCCTGGTGGCCAGTTCCTTGCCGAGCGACTTGGTCAACGCGATCAGCGCCGCCTTCGACGCGCTGTAGTGCGAGGCATTCGGGTTGCCTTCCTTGCCCGCCACCGAGGCGATGTTGACGATGCGGCCATAGCCGCGCTCGATCATGTGCGGCACCACGGCGCGGCTGGTCAGGTACGGTCCGATCAGGTTGACCTCGACCACGCGGCGCCAGATGGCCGGGTCCAGCTCCCAGGTGGTGCCGTTGCCGCCAGTGATGCCGGCGTTGTTGACCAGGATGTCGATGCGCCCGTGCCGCGCCAGCGTCGCCGCCGCGGCCTGTCCCACCGAAGTCTCGTCGGTCAGCTCCACCGCCACGCCGCTGACCACGCCCTGCGTGGACAACGCAGCCTCGGCCTCGGCCAGCTTGTCGGCATTGATGTCCCACAGCGAGACGCGGGCGCCGGACTTCAGCATGCGCTCGGCCGCGGCAAAGCCGATGCCCTGGGCTCCGCCGGTAATGACCGCAACGCGGCCCTGCAAGTCGATCTGGTTCATCAGTTCAGCCCTTTCAGCGTGGAGGCGGCATCGGGGCGCTGGCGGCAGTCATCGATGTACTGGCGCACGATGTCGGTGAAGCGTTCGTCAGGCTTCAGGCCCAGCGCGGCGGCCCGCGCCGCCGTGGCTCCGGTGGGCCAGTTGGCGACGATGCCGGCGATGCGCTCGTCGCGCTCGAAATGCACGCGCGCGCGCACGGCCGGGCCAGCCACCTGCTCCAGCGCGTCGAGCATCTCGCCAACGCTGACATTCAGCGCCGGCAGGTTCAGCCCCAGGCGCCCGCCGAGCTGCTGGCGGCTGGCCTCGTAGACCGCGATCAGTCCGGCCACCGCGCTGGACGGCGAGGACACCGGGTGGCGCACGTCGGCGCTGACCGGGCAGAGGCTTTCCACCCCGGCCAGCGGCTCGCGGATGATGCCGCTGAAGAAGGAGGAGGCCGCGCCATTGGGCCGGCCGGGGCGCACTGTCACCGTCATCAGCCGGGCCGCACGGCCGTCGACGAAGCCCTTGCGGGTGTAGTCGGCTAGCAGGTGCTCACATATAAGTTTCTGCATGCCGTAGCTGGTCTGCGGCGCGGGCAGCGTGTCGTCGGCCACCACTGGCGGCATTGGCACCGACGCGTCGGGTCCGAACACCGCCACCGAACTGGAGAACACCAGCCGCGCCGCGGCGCCGTGGCGCTGCTGGCGTGCGCGCAGCGCTTCGAGCAGCGCGCGCGTGCTGTCCAGGTTGGAGCGCATGCCTAGGTCGAAATCGGCCTCGCATTCGCCCGACACCGCCGAGGCCAGGTGAAAGACGCCGTCGAAGGCCTCGTCAGCCAGCGCCGCGCACTGCTCGAGCAGCGGGCCGACGCGCGCGCTGACGCGGGCATCGTCCAGAAGGTCGGCCGGCGGCGCGATCTGGTCGGCCAGCACCATGCCGGAGATGGCCTGGCCAGCCAACGTGCCGCGTGCCAGCAGCGTGCGCGCCAGCCTGGCGCCGACGAAACCGCCGCCGCCAGTGATGAGCAGTTTCATTGTTTGTCTCCTGATGAGGTCGTGTAAGGGGCCATCCAGCCCAGCCCGGCCGAGGTGCCGGCCACTGGCCGGTATTCGCAACCGATGTAGCCGTTGTAGCCCAATTCGTCGATCAGCGCGAACAGGTAGGGGTAGTGCAGTTCCCCGCGGTCGGGCTCGTGGCGCTCCGGCACGCCGGCAATCTGCAGGTGGCCGACGTGGCCCGTCGGCAGGTACTGGCGCAGCTTCATGGCCACGTCGCCCTCGACGATCTGGCAGTGGTACAGGTCCATTTGCACCTTCAGGTTCGGCGCGCCCACCTCTTGCACGATCACATGGGCCTCGTCCTGGGCGTTCAGCAGGTAGCCGGGGATGTCGCGCGGGTTGATCGGTTCGATCAGCAAGTCGATGTCGGCTTCGGCCGCCAGCGGCGCGGCCCAAGCCAGGTTGGCAACGAAGGCGGCGCGGTGCGCTGCACGCTCGGCGCCGGCCGGCAGCACGCCGGCCATTACATGGATGCGCGGGCAGCGCAGCGCAGCCGCCAAGGGCAGTGCCTGCTCCAGCAGCGTCCGACGGAAATCGGCTTCGCGCCCGGGCAGGCCAGCCAGGCCGCGCTCGCCGGAATGCAGATCGCCCGGCGGTGCGTTGATCAACACCTGCGTCAGCCCCAGGTCGGACAGCCGGGCCGACAGCTCGCGGCGGTCGAATTCATAGGCAAACGCGAATTCCACCGCGCGGAAGCCGTCGCGCGCGGCCGCCGCGAAGCGCTCGGCGAATCCGAGCTCGCCGTACAGGAAGGACAGGTTGGCGGCAAAGCGCGGCATGTTCAGCCCCGCCTGCCGCGCAGGTTTACTGGGTGGCCGGCGGCATCTGCCAGACGTCGCGCCAGACGGTGCCGCATTGCGCGTCCTGCGCCTCGACCGGCCCGAGCCAGTCGGCGAACCGGCCGGCGCATACGGCCTGCCGCGCGGCTGAAGCTTCCAGATGGCGGGCGATCAGCGCCAGGTTGCAGGCCATCCGGTCCAAGGCCGCCAGGTTGGGCATTCGCGCACAGTGCGTCAACAATGCCAGCGTGCCGCCGATCATTGGCTACAGACGCGGCACGGCGGCCGGCCGCTGCGCTTCGGCAAGGGCGGTCGGGACCATGGCGGCAACTTCGTGTGAGCGATGATACCCATAATATATAATAATGATTCGTAATTGCATCCATGATCGTGGTGTCGGCTACAGCTTGAAGTCGTAGTCGACGATCACCGGCGCATGGTCCGAGAAGCGCTGTTGCAGGTAAATGTGTTCCCGCCGCGCCTTGGCGGCGATGCCGGGGGTGGCCAAATGGTAGTCCAGCCGCCAGCCCACGTTCTTCGCCCAGGCCTGGCCGCGGTTGCTCCACCAGGTGTATTGCTCCGGCTTGGGGTTCAGTGTGCGGAACACGTCGACCAGGCCGCCTTCGGTCAGCAGACGGGTCATCCAGGCCCGCTCTTCGGGCAGGAAGCCGCTGTTCTTCTGGTTGCTCTTCCAGTTTTTCAGGTCGATCTCGTGGTGCGCGATGTTCACGTCGCCCACCAGGATGAACTCGCGCTCGGCCCTCAACCGCATCAGGTGCGGATACAACCGGTCGAGAAAGCGGAACTTGGCGGCCTGGCGCTCCTCTCCGCTGGAGCCGCTGGGGAAATAGCAACTGATGACGCTGAGACGGCGCTTCGGCGTGTCGTATCGGGCCTCCAACCAGCGGCCTTCGGCATCGAATTCGGGATCACCGAAGCCTGCGCTCACATCGCTGGGTTCCTTGCGCGTGTAGAGGCCCACGCCGGCGTAGCCCTTGCGCTCGGCGAAGTGGAAATGGCCGGACAAAGTGCCCAGGCGGTCGAACCGGCCGGCCACGTCGGGCGCCTGGGCGCGCACTTCCTGCACCCCCATACAATCTGCACACACTCCCTGCGCCCACTCGACGAAGCCCTTGCTGGCGGCCGAACGGATGCCGTTCAGATTCAGTGAGACGAGGCGGAACACCGAGGACCTTTCATGAGCATGCCGCCGCCTTCGGAAGCCCTGGCACGGGACTTCGTCCACTTCGCGGTGCGCTGCGGAGTGCTGCGCTTCGGGGAGTTCAAGACCAAGGCCGGGCGGCTGTCGCCGTACTTCTTCAACGCCGGCCTGTTCAACGACGGCGAAAAGCTCGGCCGTCTCGGGGAATTCTATGCACGCCGCCTGCTCGAATCGGGCATGGCTTTCGACATGCTGTTCGGCCCGGCCTACAAGGGCATCACGCTGGCGTCGGCAGTGGCGGTGGAGCTGGCGCGACTGGGCCGCAACGTGCCCTTCGCCTACAACCGCAAGGAAGCCAAGGACCACGGCGAAGGCGGCGTGCTGGTCGGCGCGCCCGTGGCCGGCCGTGTCCTGATCATCGACGACGTGATCTCCGCCGGCACCTCGGTGCGCGAGTCGGTGCGGCTGCTGCAGGCTGCCGGCGCACGCCCCTGCGGCGTATTGATCGCCCTGGACCGTCAAGAGCGCGCCACCGAGGGTGATCACGACGTGGAGTGGTCGGCGGTGCAGTACGTCACGCGAAGCCTGCAACTGAATGTGGCGGCAATTGCGACACTGAGCGACTTGTTGCAGTATTTGAAATCGGCCGAAGATCCGGCGCTGCAGGTGTTCGCGCAGCCGGTACAGAAATACCGGGATCGATATGGAGTCTGAATGTCCGTGATGGCCTGCCGGCCCGTGCCGCTGACGTTGCTGCTGCTGTTGGGCAGCGCGGCGCCGTGCCTGCATGCGCAGGGCAGCGCGGCTGCGGCCAGCGCCGCCGGCATTTATTCCTGTATCGATGACCAGGGCCGCAGGATCACCGCCGACCGGCCGATCGCCGCCTGCACTGCCAAGGAGCAGCGGGTGCTCAACAAGGACGGATCGCTCAAGGCGGTGTACCCGCCGATCCTGACGGTGGAAGAGCGCGCCGCCAAGGAGGCTGCCGAGCGCAAGGCTGCTCAAGCCCGGGCGGCGCTGGCCGATGCGGTGCGGCGCGACCGCAACCTGCTGGCACGTTACCCGACCGAAGCCCGGCACCGCAGCGCGCGCGAAGCGGCGCTGGACACGGTGCGCGCTGCCATGAAGGCCAGCGAGAGGCGCCTGCAAGAGTTGGCCGCCGAACGCAAGCCGCTGCTGGCAGAGGCCGAGTTCTACGCCGGCAAGCCGCTGCCTCCGAAACTGCGCAACCAGCTCGAAGCCAATGACGCGGCCGTGGCGGCGCAGCGCGAGGCGGTGGTCAGCCAGCAGGCCGAAATGGAGCGCGTGACCGGCTTCTACGACGCTGAACTGGCGCGGCTGAAGCTGCTGTGGGCTGGGGCGGTGCCAGGCTCGCTGGGACCGATCGCGACACCGCAGCGAATCGCCTCGCCCGTGGCGGCGAGCGCGTCGTCGGCGCTGAAGCCCTCGACCCTGCGCTGAATCAGCCGAGCTTGCGCTTCAGCAGCTCGTGGGCCTGGCCCGGGTTGGCTTTGCCTTTGCTGGCTTTCATCACCTGGCCGACCAGCGCGTTGAAGGCCTTGTCCTTGCCGGCGCGGTACTCGTCCACCGACTTGGCGTTCGCGGCAATGACCGCATCGACGATGGCTTCCAGTGCGCCGGCGTCGCTCATCTGCTTCAGCCCCTTGGCTTCGATCAGTGCGTCGACGTCCTGGTCCTCGCCAGACCACAGCGCGTCGAAGACCTGGCGCGCGCCATTGTTCGAGATGGTGCCGTCGGCGACACGACGGATGAGTGCCGCCAGCGCGGGCAGCCCCACCAGGCTGTGATCGATGCCGAGGCCGTCGGCATTGAGCCGGCGCGAAACCTCGCCCATCAGCCAGTTGGCGGCCAGCTTGGCGTTGCCGCAGGCATCGCGCAGCGCTTCGTAGGCGCGCGCGAAGGCCAGGCTTTGGGTCATCATCGCCGCGTCGTAGGCGGGCAGGCCGTCGGCCTGCTGGAAGCGCGCGGACATCGCGCCCGGAAGCTCGGGCATCTCGGCGCGCACTTGCTCCACCCATTCCGGCGCGATCACCAGCGGCGGCAGGTCCGGGTCGGGGAAGTAGCGGTAGTCGTGCGCGTCTTCCTTGCTGCGCATGGCGCGCGTTTCGCCAGTGTCGGGGTCGAACAGCACCGTGGCCTGCTCGATCGGCAAGCCGTCCTCGATGCGGTCGATTTGCCACTGCACCTCGAAGTCGATGGCCTGCTGCAGAAAGCGGAAGCTGTTGAGGTTCTTCACCTCGCGGCGCGTGCCCAGCGGCCCGCCGGGGCGGCGTACCGAGACATTGGCATCGCAGCGAAAGCTGCCTTCTTGCATGTTGCCGTCGCACACGCCCAGCCATACCACCAGCGAGTGCAGCGCCTTGGCGTATTCCACCGCCTCGGCGCTGCTGCTCATGTCCGGTTCGCTGACTATTTCCAGCAGCGGTGTGCCGGCGCGGTTCAGATCGATGCCGGTGCAGCCGGCATAGTCCTCATGCAGCGACTTGCCGGCGTCTTCTTCGAGGTGGGCACGCGTCAAGCGGATGCGCTTGCCGTGTTCGCCAATGCGGATATCCACATGCCCGCCCTGCACCACCGGGATCTCGTACTGGCTGATCTGGTAGCCCTTGGGCAGGTCGGGGTAGAAATAGTTCTTGCGCGCGAAGATCGACAGCGGCGCCACCTTGGCCTGCACCGCCAGGCCAAAGCGGATGGCGCGCTCGACCGCGCCGCGATTCAGCACCGGCAGCGTGCCTGGCAGGCCCAGGTCGACTGCGCAGGCCTGGGTGTTCGGTGCGGCGCCGAACCGCGTCGACGCGCCGCTGAAGATCTTGCTGCGGGTGGACAGCTGGGCATGGGTTTCCAGGCCGATCACGACCTCGAAGCCGCGGATCAGTGCGGGCGCGTTCACTGGCCCGCTCTCCTCACCAGATGCTGCGGGATGAGCGCCCGGGCGCGGCCCGTCGCGTTCATGCCGCACCGGCGCGCGCCGGCGCGCGTGAATGGAAATCGGTGACCTGCTGAAACGCATGGGCGGCGTGCAGAAGCCGGCCTTCGTCGAAGTAGTTGCCGATCAGCTGCAGCCCGACCGGCATGCCGCCGCCTTCCTTCGAATTGGCGAAGCCGGCCGGCACGCTCATGCCCGGCAGCCCGGCCAGGCTGGCCGGCAGCGTGAAGATGTCGGCCAGGTAGGCCTTGACCGGGTCGTCGTGCTGCGCGCCGAGCTTCCAGGCGACCGTCGGCGCCACAGGCCAGGCGATCAGGTCGCAGGCCTGGAAGCAGGTCTGGAAGTCGTCTGCAATCATTCGGCGCAGCTTCTGCGCCTGCAGGTAGTACGCGTCGTAGTAGCCATGGCTGAGCACGTAGGTGCCGATCATGATGCGGCGCTTGACCTCGGCACCGAAGCCCTCGGCTCGTGTGCGCTCGTACATGCTGCGCAAGTCGCCGTACTCCTTGGCGCGGTGGCCGAACTTGACGCCGTCGAAGCGCGACAGGTTCGAGCTGGCCTCGGCCGGCGCGATGATGTAGTAGACCGGAATCGACAGCTCGGTGCGCGGCAGGCTCACGCTCACCAGCGTGGCGCCGAGCTTCTCGAACTCGGCCAGCGCCGCGCGCACCGCGACTTCGACGTCGGCGGACAGTGCATCGGGGAAGAATTCGCGGGGCAGGCCGATGCGCAGCCCTTGCAGCGGCCGGGCACCGCCGGCTTCTGCGCGCCGCTGCAGCATCTGCGCATGGAAGTCCTGCGGCGGCCGATCGGCGCTGGTGGCATCGCGCTCGTCGAAGCCGCTCATCGCCGACAGCAGCAAGGCGCAGTCCTCGGCGCTGCGCGCCATGGGCCCGGCCTGGTCCAGGCTGGAGGCGAAGGCCACCATGCCGTAGCGAGAGCACACGCCGTAGGTCGGCTTGATGCCGGTGACGCCACTGAAGGACGCCGGCTGGCGAATCGAGCCACCGGTGTCGGTGCCGGTGGCCGCAGGCACCAACCGTGCCGCCACCGCGGCGGCCGAGCCGCCTGACGAGCCCCCGGGCACGCGCTGCGGGTCCCAGGGGTTCTTGACGCCGCCGAACGCCGAATTCTCGTTGGCCGAGCCCATCGCGAATTCGTCGCAGTTGAGCTTGCCCAGCATCACCATGCCCGCCCCCGGCCCGCGCCCCGGTTCGCCGGCCCCCAGCCGCGCCACCACCGTAGCGTCGAAGGGGCTGGCGTAGCCGGCCAGCATCTTCGAGCCAGCCGTCGAGGGCAGCGCGCGGGTGACGAAGATGTCCTTGTGAGCGATCGGCACGCCAGTCAGCAGCTGCGCCTGTCCGCGCGCGCGGCGGGCGTCGGCTTCGCGCGCCTGTGCCAGGCTGAGCTCGGCATCTCGCGCCAGGAAAGCGCCCAGGTGCTCGAAAGCCGCAACGCGCGAAAGCAGATGCTGTGTCAGCTCCAGGCTGCAGACCTGGCCCGAGGCCAATGCGCGGCCCAGCTGGGCCACGCCCATGTCATGCAGCGGGGTGCTCATTCAACGACCTTGGGCACAAGGAACAGGCCATCCTCGACCTGCGGCGCGCTGGCCTGGTTGAGCGCGCGCTGGTCGGTCTCGGTGACGACGTCGTCGCGCAAGCGCAGCGTCACCGCCTGCACCGCGGACAGCGGCGTGTACAGCGGCTCGACGCCGCTGGTGTCGACCGCGCCCATCTGCTCGACGATGCCGAAAAAGCCGTTCAACTGGTTCAGCATCGCGGCACGTTCGGCGCTCGACAGCTCCAACCTCGCCAGCACGGCGATGCGGTTCACGTCCTCGGGAGTCAGGGGCATGGAGTGGACAAGAATAAGGACCCTCGGGCACCGTCGCGGCGGCTCGCCCGGAGCAGCTGCCCGGGGTGGAAAAGCGGGGTCATTGAGGTATTATCTCTGGTTATCCCAAAGTGCCCTGGGACGGTGTTCGGCTGTAGAGCAGCCATCGGCCGGACCAAGGCGTTTCGAGTCCGCCCGGCGCCCAGCGGCCCCAGTGCAAGATCGCGCTGCGCCGCGTGCGCCCGATCCTGCTGCCGCCGCCCCGACCCCGATGCCCAGCCAGGGCCCGACACCGACTCCGCCGCCGGCCCATCGCATGCGCCAGAGCTGACTGCGTCCCGGCCTATCGAACCCCCGATCATGTTCGCATCCCTCCGCCGCTACTTTTCGACCGACCTTGCCATCGACCTGGGCACGGCCAACACGCTGATCTACGTGCGTGACAAGGGCATCGTGCTCGACGAGCCCTCGGTCGTGGCCATTCGTCACGAAGGCGGTCCGCATGGCAAGAAGACCATCCAGGCCGTCGGCAGCGAGGCCAAGGCGATGCTCGGCAAGGTGCCGGGCAACATCGAGGCCATCCGTCCGATGAAGGACGGCGTGATCGCCGATTTCACCGTCACCGAGCAGATGCTCAAGCAGTTCATCAAGATGGTGCACCCGCGCTCGATGATGCGGCCCAGCCCGCGCATCATCATCTGCGTGCCCTGCGGCTCG
>JBEIHU010000155.1:0-9789 GCA_040381175.1 Burkholderiaceae bacterium | reverse complement strand
CCTGTTGCGGCTCGTCGGTGTAGAGCGACGCGCTGGCCCGACGCTCGCCGAGGGCGCGCTGTTCGGCCTCCAGCGCCTCGATGCGCGCAGGCATCTCCTGCAACTCGCGCTGCTCCTTGAAGCTGAGCTTGCGCGGCGCGGCGGCCTTGGCCGGAGCTGCAGCCGGCGGCGGCGCTGCCGGCGCGGCGGCACGCGGCCTGGCGGCAGCGATCTCTCTCGCGCGCGCACGCTGCAGCGTCCAGTCTTCATAACCGCCTTCGTACTCGCGCCAGCGGCCCGGCGAGTCATCGCCCTCCCAGGCGATGGTGCTGGTGACCACGTTGTCCAGGAAGCGCCGGTCGTGGCTGACCAGGAAGACCGTGCCGCTGTAGGCCTGCAGCAGCTCCTCCAGCAGCTCCAGCGTGTCGATGTCCAGGTCGTTGGTGGGCTCATCGAGCACCAGCACGTTGGCCGGCAGCGCGAACAGCCGCGCCAGCAGCACGCGGTTGCGCTCGCCGCCGGACAGCGTGCGCACCGGCGAGTTGGCGCGCTCCGGCGCGAACAGGAAGTCGTTCAGGTAGCTCATCACATGCTTGCGCTGGCCGTTGAACTCGATCCACTCGCTTCCCGGGCTGATGCTGTCGGCCAGCGTCGCGTCCAGGTCGAGCTTGCTGCGCATCTGGTCGAAATAGGCCACCTCGAGCCTTGTGCCCTGGCGCACCGTGCCCGACGTGGGCTGCAACTCGCCGAGGATCAGCTTCAGCAGCGTGGTCTTGCCGGCGCCGTTGGGACCGATCAGCCCGACCTTGTCGCCGCGCAGCAAGGTGGCGCTGAAGTGGCTGACGATCGGCCTGGCACCGTAGGAGAAGGACACGTCGCGCAGTTCGGCGACGATCTTGCCGCTGGGCGCGCCGGCATCGATCTCCAGACGCACCTGGCCGAGCGCATCGCGGCGCTTCTCGCGCTGCGCGCGCAGCCGCTGCAGCCGTTCGATGCGCGCCACGCTGCGCGTGCGCCGCGCCTCCACGCCCTTGCGGATCCATGCCTCTTCCTGCGCCAGCAGCTTGTCGGCACGGGCGTTGGCCAGTGCGTCGGCGGCCAGCTGCTCTTCCTTCAGCCGCTCGTAGGCGCTGAAGTTGCCCGGGTAGCTGCGCAGCACGCCGCGGTCGAGCTCGACGATGCGCGTGCACACCGCATCGAGGAAGGCGCGGTCGTGGGTGATCAGCATCAGGCTGCCCTTGAAGCCGCGCAGCAGCTCCTCGAGCCAGGCGATCGAGTCCAGATCGAGATGGTTGGTGGGCTCGTCGAGCAGCAGCACCTCGGGCACGGCCACCAGCGCCTGCGCCAAGGCGACGCGCTTCTTCATGCCGCCGGACAGGCTGTCGATGTCGCGCGTGCCGTCCAGGTGCAGCTGCGCCAGCGTGGTCTGCACCCGCTGCTCCCAGGTCCAGGCGTCCAGCGCCTCGATGCGGGTCTGCAGCGCATCCAGATCCTCGCCCGGTGCATGCGCTTCGTAGCGCGCGCGCAGTTCGCGGCCCTCGGCCACGCCTTCGCTGACGAGGTCGAAGACAGTGCGTCCGGCATCGAACAGCGGCTCCTGCGGCACGTAGCAGATGCGCAGCCCCTGGGTCATCTGCAGCAAGCCGTCATCCAGCTTTTCCAGCCCGGCCAGCACCTTCAGCAGCGAGGACTTGCCCGCGCCGTTGCGGCCGATCAGTCCGAGCCGCTCGCCGGCCTCCAGCGAGAACGCCGCGCCATCGAGCAGTGCGACATGCCCGTAGGCCAGGTGGGCGTTGCTGAGCGACAGGATGGCCATGGGCGGGCGCGGCGCAGGGGCGGTTCGGTATGAGGGGCAATGACCGGCAGCGCGCGTCTTGAGTGCCCGCCTGAGCTCGGTCGCGGCGCCGCACCAGCGTGCGCTGCGCGATGCTGTGATTTTGCAACGCCGCGCCCTCCGCACCTGAGGGGGAAGCGCGGTCCCTTGTTACATTAGGAATCGATACAGTGACGGTGTCCGCAATCCGTGCGGGCGCGCTTCACGAAAACAAGATGTCGTTGGCACTTGCCGCCGCTCTGGCGGTCTCCGCAGGAAGCCTGCCGGTCTGCTCCTGGGACCGGCCGGGCCACAACCCTTTCAAGGGTGACACGGTCGCGGCCGTCGATCGCTATGCCGACATTCCCGCGCCCGTGCGCGCCGCGCTGAAGCAGCGCATGGCCAAGCACCAGTACGACGAAATCGCCGCGATCCGCCGCGACAGCATCGAAGGCCGCCACAGCTACAGCGAGCTTCGCGACATGCATTTCGGTCAGGGCCAGGTGTGCCGCACGGTGACCCGCGACAAGTGGGCGCCCGACGCGGTCGAGCGCGGCCTGGTGTACTGCGAAAGCGGCCACTGCCTGATCGTGCCCACGGTGTGCCGCAATGTCAGCCGGGTCACGCGCTTGCCTCTGGCACCCGCAGCGGCCGGCACAGGCGCCGCAGGCGAAGCCGGCACCGCCGCCGCACCGCAGGACGAGCTGTTGTTCGACCCGCCCGCGGCCGGGCCGGCCGCGGCAGACAGCCCCGCCGGCTCGACCCCGGGCCATGTCAGCCAGCCGGCCGTCGCCTCTGCCGGCAGCCCCAGCTTTGCCGGATTGTCGACGGTCGACCCGGTGAGCGCCTTCGCACAGCCTGCCTCCGTGGCCAGCCTGCCGCCGTCGGGCGGAGGCGGCAACCCGATCTATCCACTGGAGTCGAGCGGGCAGATCGGCTCGACGCCGCTGCCCCTCGTGCCGCTCAACCCGCCTGACAAGCCCTTCACCGGCGTGCTGCCCGCGCCGCCGCTGGCCCCGGTGCCCGAGGCGTCGACCTACGCGCTGATGGCGCTGGGCCTGGGGCTGGTCGTCATGGCCGCGCGGCGGCGTCGTGCAGCGACCGCTCCAGCGCGTCGATGAACATGCCGGCCACGTCGAAGCCGGTCTGCTGCGCGATCTCCTGAAAGCAAGTCGGGCTGGTGACGTTGATCTCGGTGAGGCAGTCACCGATCACGTCCAGCCCCATCAGCAGCAGTCCGCGCGGCGCCAGGGCCCTGCCAATGGCGGTGGCGATCTCGCGGTCGCGATCACTTAACGGGAACGCCACGCCCTTGCCGCCGGCGGCCAGGTTGCCGCGGATCTCGCTGCCCTGCGGGATGCGCGCCAGGCAAAAGGGCACTGGCTCGCCGCCGATGACGAGCACACGCTTGTCGCCCCGGACAATCTCGCTCAGGAAACGCTGCACCATGATCGTCGTCGTGCCGTGGCGGTTCAGCGTCTCCGTGATGCTGCCCAGGTTCAGGCCGTCGGGGCCGACGCGGAAGATGCCCATGCCGCCCATGCCGTCCAACGGCTTGAGGATGATGTCGCCATGCTCGGCATGGAAGGCACGCACATCGTCGGGGTCGCGCGTCACCAGCGTCGGGCCGATGAACTGCGGGAACTCCATGATCGCCAGCTTCTCTGGATGGTCGCGCAGCGCCCGCGGCGAATTGAAGACGCGCGCGCCGTCGGCCTCGGCGCGCTGCAGCAAATGCGAGGCGTAGAAATACTCGCTGTCGAAGGGCGGATCCTTGCGCATCAGCACGGCGCCGAACTCGCACAACGCGCGGGGCTCGGCGTCGCTGGCGTCGTACCAGTCGGCATCCAGCGTGCCGGTGAGCGCGAGGCGGCGCACGCCGGCACGCACCGGCGAGCCGCGCTGCCAGTTCAGGTGCGCCGGCTCGCAGGCCCAGACGACATGGCCGCGCGCGGCGGCCTCGCGCATCATCGCGAAGGTCGAATCCTTGTAGGGCTTGAACAGCTCCAGGGGGTCGGCAACGAACAGCAGGTTCACGGCGGCTTCGGCTTCAGGCTCGGGTGCGGTAGTGTTGCACCATCAGCGCGATGCTGCCGGCAAGCACGCCCCAGAAGGCCGAGCCGATGCCCCACAGCGTCAGGCCCGACAGCGTCACCAGGAAGGTCAGCCCGGCGGCATCTCGGTGCTTCTCGTCCTTCAGCGCCGCGGCCAGTCCGCCGGCGATCGTGCCCAGCAGCGCCAGCCCGGCCACCGCCAGCACCAGTTCGCGCGGAAATGCGTTGAGCAGGCCAACCACTGCGCCGCCCACCAGCCCGAGCAGCAGGTAGAACAAGCCCGCGGCCACGCTGGCGGTGTAGCGGCGCGCCGGGTCCTCGTGCGCCTCGCGGCCCATGCAGATGGCGGCAGTGATGGCCGCCAGGTTGAAGGCGTAGCCGCCGAAGGGTGCAAGCAGCATGCCGGTCAGGCCGGTGGCGGCGATGCTCGGCGATACCGGCGTGCGGTACCCGGCGGCGCGCTGCGCGGCCACGCCGGGCAGGTTCTGCGAGGCCATCGTCACCACGAAAAGCGGCAGCGCCACGCCCATCAGCGCACCGACGCTGAACTGCGGCGTGGTCCATACCGGCATCGCCAGCTCCCAGACGATGGCCTCGGTGTGCAGCCGGCCCTGCAGCGCCGCCACGGCAATGCCGGCGAGCAGCACCCCTGGCACCGCGTAGCGGGGCCACAGGAGGCGGCCGAGCAGGAACACGCCCAGCATCACGCACACCAGCAGCGGCGCGGTCTTCACCGCGCCGACCGCATCGAGGCCGAAGCGCGCCAGCACGCCGGCCAGCAGCGCCGAGGCGATGGCCTGCGGAATGCGGTCCATCACGCGCTCGAAGGCGCGCGTCAGCCCGGCCAGCAGGATCAGCGCGCTGCAGACGACGAAGGCGCCGACCGCCTCGCCCATGGCGATGCCGCTGGTGCCAGCCAGCAGCGCCGCGCCCGGCGTGGACCAGGCGGTCAGCACCGGCTGGCGCGTCCAAAGCGACAGGCCGATCGAGGTGGCGGCCATGCCGATGCCCAGCGCCCACATCCACGAGGTGATCTGCGCAGGCGTCGCACCCAGCGCCTGCGCCGCGGCAAAGACCAGCGCCACCGAGCTGGTGAAGCCCACCAGCACCGCGACGAAGCCGGCGATGCCGGCGGACAGCGACAGGTCGCGCCAAAAAGACAAGGGCGTGCGACCGTCCGGTACCGAGGGTTCGGCACTCATCTGCGGACCGACAGCAGGCCTTTGAGCAGCGAGCGTGGAACAGGCAAGGCCGGGCCACGGGCTCGCCCCTGTCGACGGGAGGCGGCGAAACCGCTTCGGGGGTGGGTCATATCTCCACCTTCGAGCCCAGTTCGACGATGCGGTTGGCGGGCAGGTTCAGGAAGTCGGCCGCCGCCGCCGCGTTGCGGTGCATACTGGCGAAGAGCTTCTCGCGCCACAGCGCCATGCCGCCGCCCAGCGTGGGCACGACACTGTCGCGCGACAGGAAATAGCTGGTTTCCATCTCGTCCAGCGGCACGCCGCGGCCTTCGAGCAGCTTCAGCGCCTCGGGCACGTCGGGGTCGTTCTTGAAGCCGAAGTGCAGCGTCACCTGCCAGCAGTCGTGGCCCAGCGGCGTCATCTGCACCCGCTTGTCGAAGCCGATCCACGGCACCTCGTGGTGCTTGACGGTGACGAACAGGTTGTAGTGGTGCACCACCTTGTTGTGCTTCAGGTTGTGCATCAGCGCATTCGGCGTGAGGTTTTCCTCCGCCGAAAGGAACACGGCCGTGCCGTCGACCCGAGTGGGCGGGCTGACGAACACCGCGTCCAGGAAGCCGGGCAGGTCAATGGCCTCGGCCTGCAGCCGGGCGCTGACCAGCTTGCGACCTTTCATCCACGTGAGCATCAGCGTGAACATGCCGGTGCCGATGACGATCGGGAACCAGCCGCCGGCAAAGAGCTTGAGCATGTTCGACGCGAAGAAGGCCACGTCGATGACGAAGAAGATCCCAGTGGCCGCCAGGCACAGCCACAGCGGGTACTTCCAGCCGTAGCGGATGACGAAGAAGGTCATCACCGTGGTGATGGTCATGTCCAGCGTGACCGCGATGCCATAGGCCGAAGCCAGGTTGGAGGAGCTGCGGAACCGCACCACCGCCAGCACGATGAACACGTACAGCCCCCAGTTGACCAGCGGCAGGTAGATCTGCCCGGTGTCGCGCACCGAGGTGTGGTGGATGCGCATGCGCGGCAGCATGCCCAGCTGCACCGCCTGCTTGGTGACCGAGAAGGCCGCGGTGATCAGCGCCTGCGAGGCAATGACCGTGGCCGCGGTTGCCAGCACCACCAGCGGCAGCCCGGCCCACTTGGGGGCCATCAGGTAGAAGGGGTTGGCCACGGCGGCCGGGTCGTCGAGCAGCATTGCGCCCTGGCCGAAGTAGTTGATCACCAGCGCGGGCATGACCAGCCCGTACCAGGCGATGCGTATCGGCAGCTTGCCGAAGTGGCCCAGGTCCGCATACAGCGCCTCGCCGCCTGTGACCACCAGCACCACCGCGCCCAGGCCGATGAAAGCCACCAAAGGCTGCGCGGCGAAGAAGCCGAACGCGTACATCGGATTCAAGGCCACCAGCACATGCGGGTTGTCGAAGACATGCGGCAGGCCCAGCGCGATGAGCGTGGCGAACCACAGCAGCGTCACCGGCCCGAAGGCCTTGCCGATGCCGCCGGTGCCGAAGCGCTGCACCGCGAACAGCAGCGTCAGCACCACCAGGGTGATCGGGATCACCGCGTGGTGCAGCGCCGGCGCCACCACCTCCAGGCCCTCCACCGCCGACAGCACCGAGATCGCCGGCGTGATGACGCCGTCGCCGTAGAACACCGCCGTGCCGAACAGGCCCACGGTCATGAGCGCTTGGCGCAGACGCGGCCGGTCCTTCACCGCCATCGTCGCCAGCGCCAGCATGGCGATCAGCCCGCCTTCGCCGTTGTTGTCGGCACGCAGCACCAGCAGCACGTACTTCAGCGAGACGATGACGGTCATCGTCCAGAAGATCAGCGACAGCACGCCGAGGATGTTGTCGTGCGTGGCCGCGACGCGGCCGCCGTGGAACACCTCCTTCAGCGCATACAGCGGGCTGGTGCCGATGTCGCCGTAGACGACGCCCAGTGCACCGAGCGTCAGCGCAGCCAGCGCGGCGGGGCTGCGCGGGGCGGCGGTGGCGCTCAATGTGGAAACAGCCAGTGGCTCGGTTACGCGTAGACCTCGGCCTCGGGATCCGTGGCCTCCAGCTCGTAGCTCGCGGCCACCATGGCCAGCCGGCCGACCACGCCATACATGTAGAAGCGGTTCGGCGCGCTGGCGCCGGGCTTCTCGCCGCGCCGCGGCAGGTGGCCGGCAGGCGCGAAGGCCAATGGCACGTAGCTGGAGCCCGGCGCGCTGAGGTTTTCGTCGACGCCGCGCTCGGCGTGCACGCGGTAGAAGCCGCCGACGACGTAGCGGTCGATCATGTAGACCACGGGCTCGGCCACGGCGTCGTTCATGCGTTCGTAGGTCGGCACGCCCTCCTGCACGATCATGGCGCCGCTGCCGGCGTCAGCTGCCGGCTCGAGCGCATCCAGGTCCTTCGGGTCACGCACCGTGAGGATGCCCATGCCGCTGGAGCCGGTGTCCGGCTTGACGACGACGAAGGGCCGCTCGTTGATGCCGTACTCCTTGTACTTGCGCCTGACCTTGGCGAGCAGCGCTTCGACATGGCCGCGCAGCGCCTCCAGCGCTTGGCGATCGGACATGTCGAGCTCGCCGCAGTGCACGTGCATCGGCGTGATCAGCCACGGGTCCATGCCCAGCAGCTTGGCGAACTTCTTGGCCAGCTCCTCGTAGGCGCGCAGATGGTGCGACTTGCGCCGCACCGTCCAGCCGGCATGCAACGGGGGCAGCAGGTACTGCTCGTGCAGGCCTTGCAACTCGCGCGGCACGCCTTGCGCCAGTTCGGTGTTGAGCAAGATGGTGCACGGGTCGAAGTTCTTCAGCCCGAGCCTGCCGCGCGTGCGCAGCAGCGGTTCGAGCAGCAGGTCGCTGCCGTCGGCCAGCGGCAGCTTCAGCGGCTGCTTCAGCGACGGGTCGAGCGAGCCCAGGCGCACGTTCAGCCCGGCCTGGGTGAACACCGCCATCAGGCGCTGCACGCTGGCCAGGTAAAAGGTGTTGCGGGTGTGCGCCTCGGGGATCAGCAGCAGGTTCTTGGCCTCGGGGCAAATCTTCTCGATCGCCGCCATTGCCGCCTGCACCGCCAGCGGCAGCATCTCGGGCGTCAGGTTGTTGAAGCCGCCCGGGAACAGATCGGTGTCCACCGGCGCCAGCTTGAAGCCGGCGTTGCGCAGGTCCACCGAACAATAGAAGGGCGGCGTGTGCTCCATCCACTCGAGCCTGAACCAGCGCTCGATGGCCGGCATCGAATCGAGGACGCGTTGCTCCAGCTCGTTGATCGGGCCGTTGAGCGAGGTGATCAGGTGCGGAACCATGGGCGGCGCCTGTGCGGGGAAACCCTGCATTCTAGGAGCCGCGAAGCCGCGGCGCTGTCAATAAAAAGGGGCCGCCCGCAGGCAGCCCCGAACTCGCCCAGAACCTTGCCGAACTACTTGCTGTAGGCCGTCTCGCCGTGGGAGGTGATGTCCAGGCCCTCGCGCTCTTCTTCCTCGCTGACGCGCAGGCCGATTGTCATGTCGACGATCTTGAAGGCCAGGAAGGCGACGACGCCGGACCACACGATGGTGATCAGCACGCCCTTCAGCTGGATCCACACCTGGGCCGCAATGCCGTTGGAGCCGACGGTGGCGGTGACCCAGTCGGTCACCAGGCCCGGTCCGCCGAGCGCCTGGTTGTTGAACACGCCGGTGAGCAGCGCGCCGACGATGCCGCCGATGCCGTGCACGCCAAACACATCGAGCGAGTCATCAGCGCCGAGCATGCGCTTCAAACCGTTGACGCCCCACAGGCAGGCGAAGCCGGCGATGAAGCCGATGACGATCGCGCCCATCAGGCCGACGTTGCCGGCCGCCGGGGTGATGGCCACCAGGCCGGCCACCGCGCCCGAAGCTGCGCCCAGCATCGAGGCCCTGCCGCGCATCATCGTCTCGCCCAGGCACCAGGCCAGCACTGCGGCCGAGGTGGCGGTGAAGGTGTTCATGAAGGCAAGGACCGCGCTGTTGCTCGCTTCGAGAGCCGAGCCGGCGTTGAAGCCGAACCAGCCTACCCACAGCAGCGAGGCGCCCACCATCGTCAGCGGCAGGTTGTGCGGCGCCATGGCCTCCTTGCCGTAGCCGATGCGCTTGCCGATCATGAAGGCGCCCACCAGGCCCGCCACCGCGGCATTGATGTGCACCACGGTACCGCCGGCGAAGTCCAGCGCGCCGTGCTGCCACAGCAGGCCGGCCTTGGCGTTCATCGCATCGACCACGTCGGCGCCGGTGTAGGCGTCCGGGCCCATCCAATACCACACCATGTGGGCGATGGGCGCGTAGCTGAAAGTGAACCAGATGACGCTGAACAAGAGCACGGCGCTGAACTTGATCCGCTCGGCGAAGGCGCCGACGATCAGGCAGCAGGTGATGCCGGCGAAGGTGGCCTGGAAGGCGGCGAACAGCAATTCGGGGATGACCACGCCCTTGCTGAAGGTGGCACCCATCGCGAAGGTGCCGGCCGCAGGATCGAACAGCCCGCTCAAGAACAGGCGGTCGAAGCCGCCGACGTAGGCGTTGCCCTCGGTGAAGGCAAGGCTGTAGCCGTAGATGGCCCAAAGCACGACGATCAGCGAGAAGGTCACCATCACCTGCATCAGCACCGACAGGATGTTCTTGCTGCGCACCAAGCCGCCGTAAAACAGCGCCAGGCCGGGTACCGTCATCATGATGACCAGCAGCGTGGCAACGATCATCCAGGCGACGTCGCCCTTGTCGGGCACCGGCGCCGCGGCCGCTGGTG
>JBEIHU010000154.1:0-10114 GCA_040381175.1 Burkholderiaceae bacterium | reverse complement strand
GGCGGCGTGCGCAGCCCCGGCTTCACCTACCGGCAGCGCGCCGGCGAGGGCGACGGCAACGTCACCTACGGCGAGGCCTTCACCGCGCAGCCCTTCGGCAACAGCCTGGTGACGATGACACTGAGTGCGCAGCAGATCAAGGACGTGCTGGAGCAGCAGTTCGCCGGCTGCCGCGGCCAGCTGCCCACGGCCACGCGGCTGATGATCCCGTCGGCCGGCTTCAAGTACCGCTGGAATGGCGCCAAGGCCTGCGGCGAGCGGGTGCATTCGGTGACGCTGACGCGCGACGGCCGCACCGAGATGCTGGTGGATGCGGCCGGCCGCCTGCCCGAACCGGCGCGCGAGTACCGCGTCACGGTGAACAGCTTCATGGCCAGCGGCGGCGACAGCTTCGGCACCTTCGCACAGGGCAAGGCGCCGTTGGGTGGTGCGCTGGACCTGGACGCGCTGGTCGACCACATGGCGCGCTTCAAGGCGCCGAACCCGCCCTACGCGCCGGGCTCGCGAGCCGAAGATGGCGGCACCGCGCGCATCCTGCGCGACGGCGGCAGCACCTGCCCGACCGGGGCCGACACCAACCCCTGAACCTGCGGAGACACCGATGAGCATTCCCTTCCGCGCCGACCAGGTCGGCAGCCTGTTGCGGCCTGCCTGGCTGGCCGCCGAGCGCGCCCGCTTCAAGCGCGGCGAGATCGATGCCGCCACGCTGCGCGCCACCGAGGACCGCGCCGTCACCGAAGCGGTGCGCCAGCAGGAGGCGATCGGCCTGCAGGGCGTCACCGATGGCGAGTTCCGCCGCGACTGGTGGCACCTGGACTTCCTGGCGCAACTCGACGGCGTGACGCTGAAGGAGAACCCCGGGCCGAAGTTCCAGACCGGGGAACATGGCGGCGAACAGCCGCCGATCGCCACCGTCACCGGCCGCATCGGCTGCCGCCGGCCGATCATGGCGGACCACTTTGCGTACCTGAAGACGCAGACCGCGCGCACGCCGAAGATGACGATTCCCAGCCCTTCGATGCTGCACCTGCGTGGCGGCCGCGCTGCCATCTCGCGCGAGGTCTATCCCGAGCTGGACGACTTCTGGACCGACGTCGCGTCGGCCTACCGCCAGGCCATCGGCCACCTGTACGACGCCGGCTGCCGCTACCTGCAGCTGGACGACATCACCTTCGCCTACCTGTGCGACCCGAAGATCCAGGCCAACTGCCGCGCCAACGGCGACGACCCGGCCGCGCTGCCGCAGACCTATGCCGACACCATCAATGCGGCGCTCGCGGGCAAGCCGGCCGACCTGCACGTGACCATCCACACCTGCCGCGGCAACTTCAAGAGCGCCTGGGTGGCCGAGGGCGGCTACGACCCGGTGGTGCAGGCGATGTTCTCCACCGACGTGGACGGCTACTTCATGGAATTCGACAGCGTGCGCTCCGGTGGCTTCGAGCCATTGCGCGCCCTGCCCCCGGGCAAGAAGGTGGTGCTGGGCCTGGTGACCACCAAGCTGGGCGAACTGGAATCGAAGGACATGCTGAAGCGCCGCATCGACGAAGCGGCGAAGTTCATGCCGCTGGACGATCTGTGCCTGTCGCCGCAATGCGGCTTCTCCAGCACGCACCACGGCAACGCTCTGTCGCAGGACGACCAGTGGCGCAAGCTGGAGCGGGTGGTCGAGGTGGCGCGCGAGGTCTGGGGCTGAGCCCGCAAGCGCGTCGGCGCCGGGCCAGCCACGGCAGCGCCAGCAGCCCGGCCGCGAGCAGTGCCCAGGTGCCGGGCTCCGGCACTGGCGTGGTCACGACCGTGCTCGTCAGCAGGCCCTACTGGCAGGCGAGGGTGATGCCCTCGGGCAGCTCGATGCGCAGGCGGCCGGTGTTGAAGCCGTCGACCGCGCCCCAGGATTTGCTGTAGTCCAGCCCACCCTGGACCGGGATCAGCGGTTCGGGGGAGGTCCAGGAAAACAGGTTGGCGACCAGGATGAAGCTCTGGCCCACGTCCAGGCTCATGTCCAGCCGCAGGCTGCCGGCCACGCGGTGCATGGTCTTTTCTGCGACGGTGAAGCTGGCGCCGTCGAAGTCTTCCACCGTGTACACGAACCCGGCGCGAAGTAGCGCCGCTCTATCTTGCCGGCGACGTTGATCGCCGCGGCGTCGAGCAAATCGGTGCGCAAGTCCATCGACGCCACGTGATCGACGTTGCTGAAGGCCACCGTGGTTGACGGCAGCGCCACGGACAGGGTGGCGCCCAATTGGTGCAGGACACTGCTGCCACAGGTGCGGAACGCGCCGTCGAAATCGAAGGCGAAGCCCAGGTCCACCGGGCCGCTGCCGGCCGGGCCCACCACGCTGCCGTTGGCCAGCACCTGGCCCAGCGCCGTACCGATCAGCGCGTCGGCAACGCCCGCGACGCCGCGCGAGTCGATGGCGCTGTAGACACGGATGATGCCGGTGCTGTCATCGGCCTGCGACTTGGTCACGACGGTCACGCCGCCAGCGGACACGAAGGGAGTTTCCTCCAGGTTCAGCGACGGCAAACCGCTGCCCAGCACGGCCTGGGCGGGGTTCTGCACCGTGGATGGGTTGCGCTGCACCAGGGTCTCGGAAGCTGCCTGCAGCGCGCAACCGAAAATCAGCGCCGAAAGCACAGCCCCGCGCGAGGTGGAATGGTTGAGCGGCATGGATCGTCCTTTCAGCGTCGGTCGGGGATGCGACGAATCTAGGAAAAGCGACCACGGCCCACCACTCCCAAATGGGAAGGAACACCCCCCTCGAACGCGGGGTGCTCAGAGCGCGGACAGGTCGAGCCGCGTGCCGAACAGCGTGACGGCGTGGCCGCTGACCGGCAGCTTCGCGGCGCGCGCGCTGTCCAGCACGCTGGCCAGGTCGGCCACCGCGAGCGTGTAGCCGACGATGCCCTCGCCGCGGGCATCGGCATGCTCGAAGTCGACCCAGCCACCGTCCAGCAGCAGCCGTTGCCGTGCGCCGAGCGCGGTCGGCGCAACCAGGCCGAGCACCTGCGCCCAGCGAGCCGCCATCGCCGTCGGATCGTCGGCCCCGATCGTGACGCCGACCAAGCGCTGCTGAGCGGCGCGACCGTCCTGCAGCGACCAGTCGGGACCGCCCCAGCGCCACGAGGCCGGCGGCGCGGGCTGGTCGATGGAGACGATGGCCCCGCCGATGTCCTTGGGGTGCAGGTGGGCGGCGCGGATGTCGGGCAGGTCCTTGGCCCAGACACGGCGCACGCCCAGGCGCTCGAAGCGGGCCAGCTCGCGGTCGAAGTCGTCGGTCTGCAGGATCAGCATGTAGCCGCAGTCGCCGCGCCGCTCGATCAGCCGGCCGGCGGTGGTGCCGCCGCGCGTGGGCGAGACGATCTCGATGAACTGGTCGCCGAACAAGAAGACCGCGTTGTCCAGTCCGAACTCGGCCACGCCGGGATCACGGTAGGGCGGGGTCATGCCGAGCAGCTCGCGCAGCCGGGCGGCGCCCGATTTCAGTTCGGCGGCGGCGAAGACGATCTGGCGGATGCGCATCCGGGTCTCTCCTTGGGTCAGCCGCCCGACAGGCTGCGCATGTCGTCGCGCGCAGCGTCGTCGAGATGGCGAGTGCAGTTCAGCAGGTGCAGCGCATGCGGCGGCGCGGCGTCGAAGATACTGACCGAAGTGTTCGCCAGGTGCAAGTCGCGCAGCGGCTCGGCGCAAAGCCGCAGCGGCCCGGCCAGCAGCGTGCGGATGGCCAGGCCGTGCGTCACGACCACCAGGTCGTCCGGCTGGGCGGCATGCAGCTGCAGCATCAGCTCGAAGGCGGCGAGCAGGCGCTGCGCAAAGCCGGCGGCCGATTCGCCTCCGGGGGGCGCTTCGTCCATGAGCAGCGGGTCGAAGCCAAGCGTGTCGTAGGGGCGGCCGCGCAGGTCGCCGAAATTGCGCTCCTGCAGCAGCGGGCTGGCCCGCACGGGCAGGGCCAATGCCGCGCCGATGGCCGACGCGGTGAGCCAGGCGCGCGGCAGGTCGCTGCTGAGGATGGCGCCGATGCCACCCTGGCGCGCCAGGCGCTGCGCCACGGCCTGCGCCTGGTCCTGGCCGCGTTCGCTCAAGGGGGTGTCGGCCGGTTGCATCACGCGCGCGGCATTGAGCGCGGTCTCTCCGTGGCGCACCAAAATGATCGCCATGCCTCAGTCCGCCACGCGGCTGACTTGCACGCTGGCGCTCAGCCCCAGGTAGGCCTGGGCCGGGCCGAACCAGCTGCCGGTGATCGGCGCGGCCTGCGCCGGATCGCGCGCCACGCCCACGCGGATCAGCTGCGCGCTGCCGGCACGCAGGTTGTTGGTGGGGTCGAAGGGCACCCAGCCGGCGCCGGGCAGGTACACCTGCAGCCACGCATGGGTGCTGCCGGCGCCGAGCGTGTCCGGCTTGCCGCGGACCTGTGCCGCCGGGTCCAGCGCCGGGTCGTACAGATAGCCGGAGACGAAGCGCGCGGCCATGCCCAGGCGTCGCACCGCCTCCATCATCAGCAACGCGAAGTCGCGGCAGCTTCCGCTGCCCAGCTGCAGTGTCTGCATCGGTGTCTGGGTGCCTTCCTCGTCGCGCGCGGCATAGCCGAAATGCTCGCGGATGAAGCCGTTCATCTGCAGCAGCAGCTCGCGCGTGCCGGTGGGCCCGTCGGTGCGCATGAACTGCCGCGCCCAGTGGGTGAGCACGCCGTCGGGGTCATCGTGCAGCGGGCGCATGTAGTGCTCCAGGTCGAAGCGCTCCTCGACCGAGTAGGCAAAGGGGTAGATCAGCGCGCTGGGCGACAGCGCCGGCTCGGCGCCGTCGCCCGGCGCATGCTCGATGCGAAAGGTGCAGACGATCTTCAGCTGGCTGGCCCGGTGCAGAGGCTTGACCAGCGCCACCGAATTGGAATGCGGGTCCTGGATCATGCGCACCTGGGCCTCGGGGCTGCACACCAAGTCGGTGGCCAGCACACGCAGATCATGGCTGTCGCGCGGGCGGAACATGACGCGGTGTTCGCCGAAGCTCACCGGCTCGCTGTAGCGGTACAGCGTGGCATGGGTGATGTCGTAGCGGATGGTCATGGGCGTGCAGCGCGGCGCAGCGCCCGATTGTCGGGCACGCGCGCCGCCGGCAACGGCGGCGCCCTCAGGCCGCGGCGCGCGCGCCGGCGTCTTGCACCAGCACGCGGTTGCGTCCCAGGCGCTTGGCCTGCAGCAGCATGTCGTCGGCCGCCTTCAGCAGCAACTGCGGCGGCCCGGGGCTCAGCAGCGAATCGGCTATGCCGGCGGAAAAGCTGAGCCCGCCCGGCAGCTGCCGGGCGCCGCCCTGGCACCGCGCCGCCCATTGCTTCAGCAGCAGCTGCGCCTTGCGCCGCGCCGCCGCCGCCGTGGTGCGCGGCATCAGCAGGCAGAACTCCTCGCCGCCGTAGCGGCAGGCCACGTCGCTCTTGCGGCAGTGCGTTCCCAGCAGCTTGCCGAAGTCGGCCAGCAGGCTGTCGCCTGCGGCATGGCCGAGCTGGTCGTTGACGGTCTTGAAGTGATCGAGGTCGATGATCACCGCCGCAAGCGGCTGCCGGTCGCGCTGCGCCATGGCCAGCATGGCGGGCAGCACGTCGTCGAGATGGCGGCGGTTGAACAGCCCGGTGAGAAAGTCGCGCGTGGCCTGTTGCTGCAGCGCCTGCTGCAGCGCCTCGACCTCGGCGATCTTGCTTTTCAGCTGCTGGTTGGCCGCCTCCAGCTCGGCCCGGGCGCGCTCGGTGCTGCGCCGCCGTGCGTCAATGCTCTGCAGCTCCTGCCAGACGCGCAGCGCCGCCAGCGCCTGCGCCGGCTGGCCCAGGCGCTCGTGCGCCGCAGCCAGCGCATGGAAATGCATGCAGCGCACGCGCAGGCTCTCGCCGGACTGCGGGCCGGGCGATTGCTGTAGCTGCTCGGCGGCTTCGGCCCAGTGTCCGCGGGCCAACAGCAGCTCGGCGCGTGCCACGCGCAGGGTGGCCCACTCGTCGGGCACGGTGGTGCCTTGCAGCATCTGGCCGGCGCGCCCGACCAGCTCGGCGCCCAGGTCCAGGTCGCCGGCCTGCAGCGCCGCCAGCGCCAGCGTCTCGAAGTGCGCATTCATCGGGCCGCGGCCGTCCTTGTCGGCCGGCAGCGCGAGCAGCCGGCGCACGTCGGGCAGCGCCTCGGCCGGACGACCCAGATTGCTCAGACAGATGACGCGGTTGATGCTGAGCACGCTGTACAGGCGCGCGTTGTTCAGCTGGATGCAGCGCGCCAGGCCTTCTTCGAGGTAGCTCAGCGCCTGGTGGTAGTCACCCAGCTGGATCAGCTCGTGCGCCAGGTTGCAATACAGCATCACGTCGAAGCCCCGGCTCTTGCCGGCGCCGGCCTCGCGCAGCGCCTGGTACATGTAGGCAAAGGCCCGTTGCGATTCGCCCAGCTCCGAGTAACAGCCGGCGATGGTGGCCAGCAGCATGCCGAGCTCATCGTGCTTGAGCACCCGCAGCGCCTCGTCGCGCAGCGGCAGCACGCGTTCGAGCGAGGCAAGGAACTCGCCGCTGCGCCAGCCGCAGCGCGCCACGCCGACTTCGGCCATCAGCTGCCCGGCGCGGTCGCCCGCCGCCTCGAAGCAGCGCTTCGCCTGCTGCAGTTCGTCCAGCGCCTGCTGCGGCGTGGCGTACCAGATCAGGTGAAATCCCCGCGTCAGCCGAGCCCAGCCCATGGCGGCCTGGTCGCCGCGCGGCCGGGCGCGCGCGAAAGCCCGTTCGGCCGCGGCAATGCAGCCTTGCGAATCGCTGTACAGGAGGCGCCAGGACTTGCGCGCCTGCTTCAGTGCCGCGGAGGACGGGGACGGTGATTTCTCCGGACTCATTGACGGGATTGTCGGACAGGAGCGAGCGCGTCCGCATCACACCTTCGGGGGTTGCGCAGCAGCGCTAAGATGTTTCACCGATCCCCTGCCAGGAGCTTCGAAGTGCCGCTGACGATGCAGGAATCCCCGCGCAGGGATGCTCCCATCCCGATGACCGATGTCGAATGGCAGGCACGCGTGCAACTGGCGGCCTGCTACCGGGTGTTCGACCTGCTGGGCTGGACTGAAGTGATCTTCAATCACATCACGCTGCGCGTGCCTGGGCCCGAGCGGGTGTTCCTGATCAATCCCTTCGGGCTGATGTACCACGAGGTCACCGCGTCGAACCTTGTGGCCGTGGACATCGACGGCCATCCGGTGCGGCCGACCGACCATGCGGTCAACCGTGCCGGCTTCGTCACGCACAGCGCGATCCACGGCCACGTCGACTCGGCGCACTGCGTGATGCACACCCATACCACCACCGGCATGGCGGTGGCCTGCCTGGAGCGGGGCCTGTCGCATGACTCGTTCTACGGCGCGCAGTTGCACGGGCGGGTGGCATACCACGAGTTCGAGGGCATCACCGTCAACCCGGACGAGCGCAGCCGCATGCTGGCCAGCATCGGCGAAAAGCGCTGCGTGATTCTGCGCAACCACGGGCTGCTGAGCTGGGGGAGCGACATTGCCGAAGCCTTCATGTGGTTGTGGACGCTGCAGCGCGCCTGCGACGTGCAGGTGGCCGCGCTCGGCGCCGGCCCGGTGCATGCGGTGACCGGGTCTGCGCGCGAGCAATGCGTGCGCGAAGCCGGCCCGCTGGAGCCCGCTGTCTGCGCCGCGGTCTACGCCGCGCTGGTGCGCAGGCTGGAGCGCGCGGGCGGCAATTCCTACAAGGACTGACCCCGGGCGCGACAGCCGAAAGCACGCCCGGACCGATCGGCAGACGCGGCGCCGATGCCGCGCCGAGCCTGTTCGACCCGGCCGCGCATAGCGCAGCAACCCGGGTCACCCGCAGCGGCAGCCGGGGCGAGCTGCAGCGCTTCGAGGACCCTATCGCGCTGCAAGCCGACGCCTGCGCCCGCGGCGGCGCGCCGCCGGTCGGCGCCGCCGCCACGGCCAGCACGAGCGCCATGCTGCCAGCCTTCAGCGGCAAGGGCCGGCCTGTGTTGCGCGAGTACGAGCGTTACGACACCGACCGCACCATTCCCGACAGGCGCGGCGACGTGGTCTGCCGCAAGCGGGTGGTGGAAGAGCGGCTCGTCTGCACCGAGTTCCCCCCCCGCTGAACTGAGCCCCGGGGCCGGCGCCGCCCGGTGCCACCCATGCACCAGCGCCGTGGCTTCAGCGCAACTGCAGACCTTTACAGGCGCAGTTTCGGCCTGGTTTTGTTACATTCTTTGACAACTACCAGAGTGGGGACTTGGCTTGGATAGAAGTTCGTTGGGAATCGCGTTCCGAAGGGCTGGCCGTGCGCTGGCGCTGGTCTGTGGGTTGTCCTGCGTCGGTATGTCGCAGGCGGCGTGGCAATACACGGTCGAGGTGGTGGGCGGTTCGGCCCAGGCGCGCAGTTTCGAAAGCGCGATCAGGGCCAACACGGTCGCGGCGATGGACCTTTGGACGAGGCACCTGGCTGGCGGTGCCGCCATCGAGATCGAGATCGCGCTGGGCGCCGGCGTGCAGCGCGCCGCTGGCTATTCGCTGACCTCCGGGTTCGTGCGCCACGAAGGCGGTGTCGATGTCTTCGAACAAGGCGTCGCCTACGAGATCCGCACCGGCTGGGACCCGAACGGTGCAGCGCCGGACCTGCGTGTGCTGCTCAGCGACGACTACGTCACCGACGAACTGTGGTTCGACCCGCAGCCTGGGCAGCGCTGGGCGAGCGTGCCCGCCGAACGTACCGACGCAGTGTCACTGCTGGCACACGAGCTGGGTCATGCGCTGGCCTTCAATGGCTGGTGGGACCCGCCCCAGGGCCAGCCGCCGCTGTCCTACGGCTCGACCTGGGACGTGCTGGCCGACTACGACGGCCAGGCGCTTTACTTCGTCGGCATCGCGGCAGTGGCGCTGTATGGCGGCCCGGTGCCCGTGACCGTCGGCAACAACTGGCACATCGGCAATGCCACCGGCCCAGGCTCGGACCTGCTGGGCGACCTGATGAACGGCGTGGCGATCAACCGCGGCAGCCGCTACGACGTGTCGGCGCTGGACCTGGCGATGCTGGCCGACATGGGCCTGCCGATGGCGCCGGTGCCCGAGCCGCAGACCGCGCTGATGCTGGCCGCCGGCCTGGCGGGACTGGCTGCCTGGCGACGCGGCAAGCGCCCGTTCAGCGCACCATCAGCTTGAGCATGCGGTCCACCAGCGGCCCGTAGGGCGGCGCCAGCAGGCTGACGCTGGACACGCGCGCCTGGTGAAACACCGGCCGCAGCTTGGAGAAATTGTCGAAGCCCTCGCGCCCGTGGTAGTGGCCCATGCCCGATTCGCCGACGCCGCCGAAGGGCAGGTCGTGCTGGCCCACGTGCAGCAGCGCATCGTTGATCGACACACCGCCGGACATCACATGCGTGACGATGTGCTCCAGCGTCCGGCGGCGGTGGCTGAAGGGGTACAGCGCCAGCGGGCGCGGCCCGGCGTTGATGCGGGCGATGGCCTCGTCCAGGTCATCGTAGGCGATCACCGGCAGCACCGGGCCGAAGATCTCCTTGGCCATCAGCTCGCAGTCATCTGGCGCGTCCAGCACCAGGTGCGGCGCGATCTTGCGCTCCCTGCGGTCCAGCGCCGGCCCGTCGAGCAGCGGCACCAGCATGGCGCCGCGCTCCCGCGCCTCGTCCATTGCGCGCACCAGGCGGTCGAAGGCCTGCGCCGAGATCAGCGAGGTGTAGTCGACCGAGCCCAGCGACGCATAGCGCTGTGGCACGATGGCGCGTGCCAGGCGCACGAACTCGGGCAGGCTGCCGCGCGGCAGGTAGACATGGTCCACCGTCGTGCACACCTGGCCGGCGTTCAGGCACTTGACGTACAGGATGCGCTCGGCCGCGGTGCGCAGCGGGAAGTCCTTGCAGACGATGGCCGGCGACTTGCCGCCGAGCTCCAGCGTCACCGGGCACAGGTTGCGCGCCGCCGCGGCCATCACCGCGCGGCCGGTGCCGCTGGAGCCGGTGAACAGCAGGTGGTCGAAGGCCAGCTGCGAGAACGCGATGCCCACGCCACCGCTGTCGTCGAAGACGCGCAGCTTGTCGGGCGCGAAGTAGTCCGGCAACGTGGCCATCAGCAGCCGCGCGAGATGGC
>JBEIHU010000153.1:0-10125 GCA_040381175.1 Burkholderiaceae bacterium | reverse complement strand
GGCGCGGGCATTGCGCCGATCTCGGCCACGCGCGACACCGGCGGGCCCTTGGCGCGCAGCGTGCGTGACTGTGCCTTGATCGATGCGATGCTGTGCGGCGAGACCACCCCGCTGCCTTTGGTGAGCTTGCGCGGCCTGCGCCTGGGCGTGCCGCGCAGCCCTTGCTGGGACGATCTGGAGCCTGGCGTGCAAGCGCGTGCCGACGCCGCACTGACCGCGTTGCGCGGCGCCGGCGTCGAACTCATCGAGATGGGTCTGCCCGGCGTGGCCGAGGCCAGCGGCGAAGCCGGCTTCCCGATCGCGCTGTACGAATTTGTGCGCGACATGCGCATCTACCTGGAAAGCCGGCAACGCGGCATCACGCTGGAGCAGCTGATCGTCGGCGTCGGCAGCCCCGATGTTGCTGGCGCGGTGGGAACGCTGCTGTCCGGCGGTGGCATTCCCGAAGCCATCTACCAGCAGGCGCTGGTGTCGCGCCAGCGGCTGCAGGCGCTGTACCGCGACGTCTTCGAGCAGCACCGCATCAGCGCGTTGGTCTTTCCGACCACGCCGCGCACGGCCGCGCGCATCGGCGAGGACGAAACGGTGATGCTCAACGGCCGCGCGCTGCCGACCTTCCTGACCTTCATCCGCAACACCGACCCCGGCAGCAACGCCGCACTGCCTGGCATCAGCCTGCCGGCCGGGCTGGCCGACGGCTTGCCGGTGGGCCTGGCGCTGGACGGCCCCGCCGGCAGCGACCGGCGGCTACTCGCCATCGCCGCCGCGGTGGAAGCCGTGTTGCCGCCGGCGCCGCTCGCTCCCCTTGCCTGACCTCAACGACGAAGGAGAACACGCCATGGACCGCAGACAGTTTCTTGCCGCCACCGCCGCAGCCGCCGGTGCTTCGCCCTGGGCCTTTGCCGCCGATCCGCTGAAGGTCGCGGTGATGCTGCCGCAAAGCGGCCCGGCCGGACTGTTCGGCCCGTCGACCAAAGCCTGCTCCGAGCTGGCCGCCGAGCAGATCAACGCGCGCGGCGGCGTGCTCGGGCGCAAGATCGAACTGCTGTTCGGCGACGCTGGTCTGCCGCCGGCCGAAGCCTCGCAGGCGGCGCTGAAGTTGTGGAAGGGTTCCGGCGCCGGTGTCGTGATCGGCATGCACGACAGCGCGGTGCGCGGCGCTCTGGTGGGGCTGTTCAAGGCCCAGGTGCCGTACTTCTACACGCCGGTGTACGAAGGCGGCGAATGTGCCAAGGGCACTTACGTCAACGGCGAGACGCCGCAGCAGCAGCTGCAGCCGGTGATCCCGTGGATCGCCGCCGAACGCAAGCCGAAGAAGTGGTACATGATCGGCAACGACTACATCTGGGGCCGCAACACCAACGCCGCGGCCAAGGGCTACATCGAGAAGACCGGCGCGCAGGTGGTCGGCGACGAGTACCTGCCGTTCACGGTCGACAACTTCGACGCCAGCCTGGCGCGCATCCGCGACAGCGGCGCCGACGCGGTGCTGGTGTCGCTGGTCGGCGGCGCGTCGGTCGGCTTCAACAAGGCCTTCGCCAGCCTGGGCCTGAGCGACAAGGCGCTGCGCCTGGGCACGTTGATCGAGGAAAACACGCTCGCCGGCATCGGCAACGCCAACGCGAAGAACCTGTACTCCAGCGCCGGCTACTTCGCCAACCTGCAAACGCCCGCGGCCAAGGCCTTTGCCGAGGCCTATGCCAAGCGCTTCGGCGCGCAGGCACCGGCGTTGAACGGGCTGGCCGAGTCGGCCTACGAAGGTTTCCTGCTGTTGGAAGCAATGGCCAAGAAGGCCGGCAGCCTGAACGTGGCCAAGCTCGACGCGGCCAGCGAAGGCGCCACCTACAAGGGCCCGCGCGGCACGGTGACAATGAAGTCGCGCCACGTGGTGCAGGACATCTTCGTCGCCGATGTCGATGCCAATGGCTTCCGTGTGGTCAAGACCTTCCCGCAGGTCAGCTCGGGGCAGACCTGCAAGGTCTGAGGCCAAGCGAGGCTCGTCCATGGACAGCGGCACGCTGCTGCATGCGCTGAACCTCGCCTACGAACTCGCCACCCTGACGCTGACCACGCTCGGGCTGGCGGTGGTGTTCGGCCTGCTCGGTGTGATGAACATGGCGCATGGCGAGTTCGTCATGATCGGCGCCTATTCGGTCGTGACCGTGCAGCAGTGGGGCTGGCCGCTTGTCACGGCCTTCCCGCTCGCGCTGGCGGTGTGCACGGCGCTCGGCTGGGTGGTCGAGCGCTGGCTCATCCGTCCGCTGTACCAGCGCCCCTTCGACACGCTTCTGGCCACCTGGGCGCTGGCGATGCTTCTGCGCAAGCTGGTCGAGGCCATCTACGGCAAGGGCTACCGAAACATCGACAGCTCACTGGGCGCACCGATGCAGCTCGGCAGCCTGCAGTACCCTGCCTACCGGCTGGCGCTGATCGCGCTCGCCGTGGCGCTGATGGTCGGGCTGTACTTCTGGTACCGGCGCAGCGCAGCCGGGTTGCGCGTGCGCGCCATGACTGCCAACCCGGTGCTGGCACAGGCGCTCGGCATCGACACACGCCGACTGGCGTCGCAGGCCTTCATCGTCGGCGTCATGCTGGCTGGTGCGGCCGGGGTGCTGCTGGCGCCGCTGGTGCGCATCGAACCAGGCATCGGCGTGGACTACCTGCTCGACGCGTTCTTCGTGCTCGTCGTCGGTGGGCTGGGCACACTCGGCGGTTTTGCAGGCGGCGTCGGTGTCATCGGCGGCGCGCAGGCCATCACCAGCAGCCTGTCCGGCCAGACCAGCGGTTACGCGGTGGTGCTGATGCTGTCGATCCTGTTTCTGTGGCTCAAGCCCGATGGCCTTTTTGCGCGCCGTTGAGGCGCCGGCCGCGCTGGCGGCCGCGCTGGTGCTGCTGCCCTGGGCGACGAACGACTTTGTCGCCTACCAGATCGCGCTGTTCCTGATTTACGGCATCGCCACGCAGGGTGTGGCGCTGTGCTGGGGGCGGCTGGGTTTCCTGCCGCTGGGGCATGCACTGTTCTTCGGCCTCGGTGCGTATCTGTTCGGCGGTGCGCTGAAGGCGGCGCAGGAACAAGCGCTTTGGTGGCTGGCGTTGCCGCTGGCCCTGCTGTTGCCGGCCCTGCTGGCCTATGTGGTGGCACGGCTGGTGTTCGCGCGCAGCTTCAAGAGCGGGCCGTACTTCTCGCTCATCACACTGGCGATGACGATGCTTGGCTTCCTCGCCGCGCAGCAGTGGAGCCGCCTCACCGGAGGCTTCAACGGCATGGCCAACATCCCGGAGCTTCCCGGCACAGAGCGCTACAGCACGCTGTACTGGGCCATCGCGGCCTGCGCGGTGGCCAGCACCGCGGTCTTGTCGTTGCTGTTCCGTCGGCCGCTGGGCGTGCTGTGGAGCGCGCTGGCGCAGAACGAAGACCGGTTGCAGCTCTTCGGTTACGCCACCGACCACATCAAGGCTGCTGCCTACGCGCTGAGTGCGCTGCTCGCTGCGCTGGCCGGCGCGCTGTTCTCGGTGCACCAGGGCATCGTCACGCCGCAGGCGCTGGGCTTCGTGCTGTCGACCGAGTTTGTCATCTGGGCTGCAGTTGGCGGCAAGGCCAGCGCGCTCGGTGCTCTGCTTGGCGCGGTGGTGGTCGGCTATGCCTCGGCCGAGCTGCGCGACCGCTTCGCCAGCTGGGAGGTGTTCGTCGGCCTGCTCTTCATCGCCGTGGTGCGTTTCCTGCCCGATGGCATGGCGGGTTTGGTGCCGAAGCGTCGGTCCCAGGTCGATGACGGTGTGGCGCTGCCGGCGCCGCCGGTGCAACGTGCCAGCGAGCCGCTGCGCCTGGCCTTCGAAGACGTGCACACCGCTCAATCGGGCGTGAAGATCCTCGACGGCCTGGATCTCTCGCTGCAAGGCCCAGGCATCCGCAGCGTGATCGGCCCGAACGGGGCAGGAAAGACCTCAAGCTTCAATGTCATGACGGGCAGGCTGCCGCTGCTGCAAGGGCGCATCGCGCTCGATGGTGCAGACATCGGGGGGCTCAACGCCTGGCGCGTGGCGCGGCGCGGTGTCGGGCGCAAGCTGCAGATTCCGTCGGTGTTCGTGCAGCTCAGCGTGCAGAGCAACCTGCTCGTCGCGCTGTGGGCCGGCCGGCTGCATGGCGCCGATGAGCTGCGCAGCGCGCCACTACGTTGGCACAGCGCTCTGCTCGATGAACTGCTGCAGAACTTTCCCGAGCTGCAGAGCCAGCTCGACACACCGGCGGGCCAGTTGTCGCAGGGCCAGCGCCAGGCGCTGGAGCTGGTGATGACGCTGCTGCCCGAGCCGCGGCTGCTGCTGCTGGACGAACCCTGCGCCGGCCTGTCGCCGGCCGAGACGCAGCGCATGATCGGCGTCATCCGCGCCGCAGTGCAGCGTGTCGGCGCCGCGGCGCTGCTGATCGAGCACGACATCAGTGCCGTGGCGGCGATGGGTGGCGAGGTTTTCGTGCTGCACCAGGGCAGGCGCCTGGCGCAGGGCAGCCTTCAGCAGGTGCAGGCCGACGCAGGCGTGCGCGCGGTCTACGCCGGGGGCCACAAGTGACGGACGGCTTCTCGTTCGAGCAGGTGGTCTGCGGCTACGGCGACACGATGGTCGTGCGTGGCGTCGGCGGCCGTGTGGCGCCGGGCCGCGTGCTCGGCGTGCTCGGCCGCAACGGCGTCGGCAAGACCACGCTGCTGCGTGCGCTGGCCGGCTTCCTGCCGCTGGCCGGGGGCCGCGTGCAATGGCGCGGGCGCGACCTGGCCGGCATCGAAGCGCACGCGCGCTTGGGCCTCGGCATCGCCTATGCGCCGCAGGAGAACGCGGTCTTCGGCGAGCTGAGCGTGGCAGACAACCTGTGGCTGCACTTGCCCGACCGCGGCCGAGCGCGCTATGCCGGGGCCTTCGCCGCGTTCCCGCTGCTGGAGCAGCGGCTGCGCCAGCGGGCCGGCAGCTTGAGCGGCGGCGAGCGCAAGCTGCTTTCGTTCGCGCGCACGTTGGGGTTGGCCGCGCCGCTGACGCTGCTGGACGAGCCCACCGAAGGCGTGCAGCCGGAAAACATCGAGCTCATGGCGAGTCTGGTACACCAGCGTCGCGCAGCCGGTGCCAGCCTAGTGGTCGTCGAGCAGAACCTGTCATTCATCGAAGCCACTGCCGACGATGTGCTGGTACTCGACCATGGCAAGACAGTAGCCGCAGGCTCAATGGCCTCACTGGGCCGCCAGGCTATCGAGGCCCATCTGGCGGTCTGATCCGCCGTTCCCAGTCGTCCGGGTCGAAGCCGACGCTGAGGCGGCCGTCCGGCCACTGCACCACCGGGCGCTTGATGGCGCTGGGCTGCGCCAGCATCAAGGCCCGCGCGCCGGCTTCTCCAGCGGCCGCGGCGCGCTGCGCGTCGTCGAGCTTGCGCCAGGTGCTGCCGGCCCGGTTGAGCAGCCGCTCCCAGCCCAGCGCGGCCAGCCACAGCGGCAGCGCCTGCGCCGGCACGCCGGCCTTCTTGAAATCGTGGAAGTGGTGCGCCACCCCGCGCGCGGCCAGCCAGGCGCGGGCGCGCTTGACGGTGTCGCAGTTGGGGATGCCGTACAGCGTGATGCCGGTCATTGCCGAGCCTTCATGGCCAGCTCGTCGGCGCATCGCAACGCGGGTCGATGCCGTAGCCGCCGCCATCGCGCAGCGTGCCGTCCTTGTTGAGCGTGACCTGGAACCACAGGCATTCGTTGGTGGGGTAGCGGTACGACCAGACGCTGCCGCCCAGCCAGCCCAGGGCCATGACGTTGCTGGGCCGGCCCAGCGTGTACTGCAGCCATTGCTGGTCTTGACCGGCGTGATTCACCTGCACATAGCCGAAGGCGGTCTCGTTGAGCACCTGGCCCCAGGCCAGGCTGCGGCCTTGAGCGTCCAGGTCGACCATCCAGGTGACGCGGCCCCAGGGCCCGGTGGCGTACTCCAGCCGGGTCTGCCCGTTCGGGCCCGGGTAGCGGCCAGTGAGCCCCAGCCCCAGGGTCTGAGTCACCTCGGACTCGGTCATGCCGGCGCGCAGGTCCTGCGGCCTGTAGCTGGCGCAACCCGCTGCAGCCAGGGCCAGCAGCAAGCACAACGGACGCAGGATCGTCTTCATGGTTCAGGCTCCGCTTCCAAAGGCCAGTGATGCGCAGCGGCAGGGCTGCCGGATGCAATGCGGGCGTCGGATTGTGGACCGGTTGCCCTTGATTTGCGTAAAGACGGCCAAACGGCAGGCCCGGCGGATGCGTTGACAATCGCGGCAGCCGCCAGAGCGATGCCCATGCCTCCAGCCCCACCCCTGCCCGAGCGGCCAGCCTGCCGCCGGCCCTTGCCGTGAGCGAAGGCCTCGAGCTGCGCGACCTGGCCTGCGTGCGCGGCCGGCGCAGCCTGTTCCGCGGCCTGAACCTGACGCTGGCCCCGGGCCAGCTGCTGCGCGTCAGCGGCGCCAACGGCGCCGGCAAGACCAGCCTGCTGCGCATGCTGTGCGGCCTGCTGACGCCCGCGCAAGGCCAGGTGCTGTGGTGCGGGCACAGCGTGCGCGGCGCGCGCGAAGCCTTCCACCAGCAGCTGATCTACCTGGGCCATGCCGCGGCGCTGAAGGACGACCTGTCGCCGCTGGAAAACCTGCAGCTGGCCACCCGGCTGGGCGGCGCGGCAGCCGACGAGTCCGCCGCCCGCCAGGCGCTGGCCGATGCCGGGCTGCGCGGACGCGAGCACGTGCCCTCGCGCATCCTTTCGCAGGGGCAGCGGCGGCGGGCGGCGCTGGCGCGGCTGCCGCTGGGGCGGGCGCTGCTGTGGGTGCTGGACGAGCCGTTCAACGCGCTGGACACCGCCGCCACCGCCTGGCTGCTCGGCCTGATCGAGGCCCACCTGCAGCGCGGCGGCCTGGTGGTGCTGACCAGCCACCAGCCGGTGGCGCTGAGCGAGCATGTGGCCCAGGTCAGCCTGGCGCTGTGACATGCGCGAGCTGACCGGTAAAGCGGCCACCCATACCGCGCCGCAAAGCAGCGGCAGCGTGGCGGCCGTGCGCGCGCTGGTCGTGCGCGACCTGCGCATCGCGCTGCGCCGCCGCGCCGACACCGGCAGCGCGCTGGTGTTCTTCGTCATCGTCGTCGCGCTGTTCCCGCTGGGCGTGGGCCCGGAATTCAGCCTGCTGCGCCGCATGGGCCCTGGCGTGGTCTGGGTGGCGGCACTGCTGGCGTCGATGCTGGCGCTGGGGCGGCTGTTCGCCGACGACCATGCCGACGGCACTCTCGAGCAGATGCTGCTGTCGCCCACGCCGCTGACCCTGCTGGTGCTGGCCAAGACCGCCGCGCACTGGCTGTCCTCCGGCCTGCTGCTGGTGCTGGTGAGCCCGCTGCTGGCACTGCAGTTCGACCTGGGCGGCGAGGCCGCCGGCGTGCTCTTCCTGTCGCTGCTGCTGGGCACGCCGCTGCTCAGCCTGATCGGCGCCATCGGCGCCGCGCTCACCGTCGGGCTGCGCGGCGCCGGCGTGCTGCTGTCGTTGCTGGTGCTGCCGCTGTGCACGCCGGTGCTGATCTTCGGCGCCGGCGCGGTCGAGGCCAGCCTGGCCGGGCTGGGCGTGTCGGCGCACTTCTCGCTGCTCGGCGCGATGCTGCTGGCGGCGCTGTTCCTGGCGCCGCTGGCCGCGGCAGCAGCCCTGCGTATCGCGCTGGAATGAGCTCAGTGCAAAATGCAGAGCTGATGTCCTGGACCCGCTACGCCGCGCCGCAACGCTTCTACCCGCTGGCCGGGAGGGCGATCCCATGGTTTGCCGGGCTGGCCGTGCTGCTGACGGTGCTCGGGCTGGTCATCGGCCTGGGGATCGCCCCCACCGACCACCAGCAGGGCGAGGCCTACCGCATCATCTTCGTGCACGTGCCCGCGGCCTGGATGTCGATGTTCATCTACCTGGTCATGGCCTTCTGGGCCGCGGTGGGGCTGGTCTTCAACACCCGGCTGGCGTCGATGCTGGCGCTGGCGCTGGCGCCCACCGGCGCATGGATGACCTTCCTGGCGCTGTGGACCGGCGCGCTGTGGGGCAAGCCGACCTGGGGCACCTGGTGGGTGTGGGACGCGCGCCTGACTTCGGAACTGATTCTGCTTTTTCTGTACATAGGGTTCATGTCGCTGCACGCCTCGATCGAAGACGAGCGCCGCGCCGACCGTGCCGCGGCGGTGCTGGCGCTGGTCGGCGTGGTCAACGTGCCCATCATCTACTTCTCGGTGCAATGGTGGAACACGCTGCACCAGGGCGCCTCGGTCAGCCTGACCAAGGCGCCGAGCATGGCCGCCACGATGCTGGCGGGCATGCTGATCATGGCGCTGGCCTTCTGGATGTACAGCGTCGCGGTCGCGCTGGCGCGAACCCGGGTGATCATCCTCGAGCGCGAGCGCGGCACGCGCTGGGCGCGCCAGTTGCTGGGCCGCGCATGAACTGGGGCGGCTTCGGCGAGTTCCTCGCCATGGGCGGCTACGGCCTGTATGTCTGGGGCTCCTTCGGCATGTGCGCGCTGGTGCTGGCCGGCGAATGCTGGGGCGTGGCGCAACGGCGCAAGGCGCTGCGCGAGCTGCCGCTGGACGACATCGACGAGCACACCGAACTGAACGAAAGACCGCTCCATGAAGCCTAGAACCCGACGCGGCCTGGCCATCGCGGCCGGGCTGGCCACCCTGGGCCTGGCCACGGTGCTGGTGCTGAACGCCTTCCAGAGCAACCTGGTGTTCTTCTTCAGCCCGTCTCAGATTGCCGCCAACGAGGCCCCGCGCGACCGCAACTTCCGCATCGGCGGCCTGGTCGAGGAAGGCAGCATCAAGCGCGACGGCCAGAGCCTGACGGTGAGTTTCGTGGTCACCGACCTGGCGCAGCGCATCCCGGTGTCCTACACCGGCATGCTCCCCGACCTGTTCAAGGAGGGCAAGGGCGTGGTCGCGCAGGGCAAGCTCGGCGCCGACGGCGTGTTCCGCGCCGAGCAGGTGCTGGCCAAGCACGACGAGAACTACATGCCGCCCGAGGCGGCAGAAGCGCTGGAAAAGGCCCGCCACGGCCAGATGCCTTCGGCGCCCAAACCGGGATACAAACAATGATTCCTGAAATCGGCCATTTCGCGCTGATCCTGGCGCTGGCCATGGCCATCGGCCAAAGCGTGCTGCCGCTGATCGGCGCCAGCAACGGCAACCGCAGCTGGATGGCGCTGGCCAAGCCGTCGGCGCGCGCGCAGTTCCTGTTCCTGCTGTTGTCCTACGCCTGCCTGACCTGGGCGTTCATGGCCGACGACTTCTCGGTCGCGCTGGCGGCCAACCACTCCAACAGCCTGCTGCCTGCGGTCTACAAGTTCACCGCGGTGTGGGGCAACCACGAGGGCTCGATCCTGCTGTGGGCGCTGATCCTGGGCGGGTGGAGCTACGCGGTGACGGTGTACTCCAGCCAGCTCGACGACCGCACGCTGGCGCGGGTGCTCGGCGTGATGGGGCTGATCAGCTGCGGCTTCATCCTGTTCACGCTGCTCACCTCCAACCCCTTCGAGCGGATGATTCCGGCCGCGCCCGACGGCCGCGACCTGAACCCGCTGCTGCAGGATCCGGGCATGATCATCCACCCGCCGATGCTCTACATGGGCTATGTCGGGTTCGTGGTGGCCTTCGCGTTCGCCATCGCCGCGCTGCTGTCGGGCCGGCTCGACACCGCCTGGGCGCGCTGGTCGCGTCCCTGGACCACGGCCGCCTGGTGCTTCCTGACGCTGGGCATCGCGCTGGGCAGCTTCTGGGCCTACTACGAACTCGGCTGGGGCGGCTGGTGGTTCTGGGACCCGGTCGAGAACGCGTCCTTCATGCCCTGGCTGGTGGGCACGGCGCTGATCCACTCGCTGGCCGTGACGGAAAAGCGCGGCGGCTTCAAGATGTGGACGGCGCTGCTGGCGATCCTGACCTTCTCGCTGTCGCTGCTGGGCACCTTCATCGTGCGCTCGGGGGTGCTCAGCTCGGTGCATGCCTTCGCCACAGACCCGGAGCGCGGCGTCTTCATCCTCGGCTTCCTGGCGGTGGTGGTCGGCGGCTCGCTGCTGCTCTTTGCCTGGCGCGCACCCAGGGTCGGCGCGGGCGGCGCCTTCGACATGGTGT
>JBEIHU010000152.1:0-10221 GCA_040381175.1 Burkholderiaceae bacterium | reverse complement strand
GGCGATCAGCAACCGGTCGAACGGGTCCCGGTGAAGCCAGGGCAGTGCACCGACGTGCAACGCATGAGGCCCCCGAATCGGCAGTTCGGCAAACCCGTTGTCCAGCGCGGCGCTGCGTATGGCCGCGGCGTCAGCCTGCAACTTCCCCAGGCTCACCTTGATGGCGATTTCCCACAGCGAGGCCACGCTGAAGTACACCTCGTTGTCGGGCTCCAGCAGGCGGCTGCGTATCGACTTGATTCTGGGGCTGTCGACGGCTGCCCACAGCAGCACGTGGGTGTCCAGCAGCAGCTTCAACGGCCGCCTTGGAAGTCCGCCAGCACCTCTTCTGGAAGCGGTGCGTCGAAGTCCTCCGGGACCACGAGCTTGCCCTTGAGAAAGCCCAGGCGCCGATTGGGCGTGTCCGGGGTGTCCAGGCGGGTGAGTTTCGCGACGGCATGGCCGTTCGGGCCGATGAGCACGGTTTCGCCCGCCGCAGCCCGCTGCACGAGTTGCGACAAGGTGCTCTTGGCCTGATGCATGGGGATGACGTTCTGCATGGGGTGAATCTAGCTAATTCCTAGCTAATCCGCAACTGCCAGCCGCGCCCGGTGCCGCTCGACCTGCGCCAGCACCTGCGCCGGTGCCGTGCCGCCACGCACATTCCGCGCGGTCATCGAGCCGCGCAGCGTCAGCACCTCGAACACGTCCTCGGCGATCGCCGGGTGGAAGCCCTGCAGGGTGGAAAGCGGCAACTGCGACAGGTCCAGGCCCTGGGCGATGGCGCCCTTCACCGCATGGGCCACGGCCTCATGCGCGTCGCGGAAGGGCAGACCCTTCTTCACCAGGTAGTCGGCCAGGTCGGTGGCGGTGGCATAGCCGCGCAAGGCAGCGCGCTCCATCGCCTCGGGCTTGACCATGATGCCCTCGCACATCTCGGCCATGATGCGCAGCGTGTCGCGCAGCGTGTCCACGGTGTCGAACAGGGGCTCCTTGTCCTCCTGGTTGTCCTTGTTGTAGGCCAGCGGCTGGCCCTTCATCAGCGTGATCAGGCCCATCAGGTGGCCCACCACGCGGCCGCTCTTGCCGCGTGCCAGCTCGGCCACGTCGGGGTTGCGCTTCTGCGGCATGATCGAGCTGCCCGTGCAGTAGCGGTCGGCCAGGTCGATGAAGCCGAAGTTCTGGCTCATCCACAGCACCAGCTCCTCCGCCAGCCGCGAGACGTGCACCATGCAGATCGACGCGAAGGCTGCGAATTCGAGCGCGAAGTCGCGGTCGCTCACCGCGTCCAGGCTGTTCTGGCACAGGCCCTCGAAGCCCAGCGCCGCGGCCACGTGCTCGCGGTCGATGGGGTAGCTGGTGCCGGCCAGCGCGGCCGCGCCCAGAGGTAGCCGGTTGCAGCGGCCGCGCAGGTCGGCCAGCCGTTCGGCGTCGCGCGCGAACATCTCCACGTAGGCCAGCAGATGGTGCGCAAAGCTCACCGGCTGCGCCACCTGCATGTGGGTGAAGCCGGGCATCACCGTCTCGGCATGGCGCGCGGCCAGTGCGACCAGCGCCCGCTGCATCTGCGCCAGCAGTGTGTGCAGACCGTCGATCTCGCCGCGCAGCCACAGGCGAACGTCGGTGGCCACCTGGTCGTTGCGGCTGCGCCCGGTGTGCAACCGCTTGCCGGCATCGCCCACCAGCTGCGTCAGCCGCGCCTCGATGTTGAGGTGCACATCCTCGAGTTCGAGCTTCCATTCGAAGCTGCCGGCCTCGATCTCCTGGCGGATCTGCGCCATGCCGCGGCGGATGTCTTCGAGGTCGTGCGCAGCGATGATGCCCTGCGCCGCCAGCATCTCGGCATGCGCCAGGCTGCCGTCGATGTCGGCGCGCCACAGCCGCTGGTCGAAGCCGACGCTGGCGGTGTAGCGCTTGACCAGCTCGCTCATCGGCTCGGTGAACAGGGCCGACCAGGCCTGGGCTTTGTTGTCGAGCGGGTTGGCGGACATGGCGGGTGGAATCGACTGGCGACGCGGGCTTCGGTAGTCCTTATTATCGGCGGGCCATGTCACGCACGCCGCTCAGGCGGCCGCCGGGCCGCCCGAAGTTCCCCGAGGCCACGCCACGGCCCAGGGCACAGGCCGGCGGCCGCGGCCCATTTCCCAAGGACCCCTCGGACACCGAGCTGGGTGCTGGCGACACGCGCCCGTCCAGCCTGTGGCCGCCCAGCACGCGTCCGGCCGAGCTGAATTCGAACGTCTTCGCGCCGACCCATTTCGACCCGCTGTTTGAGCACAAGGCCGGCGACGGCAAAAGCGCCTCGGCGGAGCTCGACGTGTGCCATCCCATGCGAGCGCTGCGCGTGCTGCTTTGCGTGCAGGGAGTGTTGGCGCTGGGCGCTTTGCTCGTCTCGGACGGCCCGGGCGACTGGCTGGCGCGGCAGTCCGCGGTGATGTACGTCGGCGTGGCCGGCACCTTGCTGTGGCTGGTGACCGTGTGTGCCCTGAGGGCCGCCTTCGCAAGGCGCTCGGCCGGCGCCCGGCTCGGCAGTCTGCTCGGACTGGGTGCGGTATCGGCGCTGATCGGCTGGTGGCCGTTGTGGTGGCTTGGCCTGGCCGATGCCGGGCAGGGCCTGCGCCTGCTCGGCGTGCCTCTGGCCGGCGCGGCGCTGGCCGGCGCGGCCTGGGCCTGGCTGGACCTGAGCGCGCGGCTTTGGCGCCCGGTGGATGCCAGCGTGCGCCTGGCCGAGCTTCAGTCGCGCATTCGCCCGCATTTCCTGTTCAACGCGCTGAACACGGCGCTGGCCCTGGTGCGCGTCGATCCGGCGCGCGCCGAAGGCGTGCTGGAGGACCTGGCGCAATTGTTCCGCGTGGCGCTGGCCGATGCCGGCGAATCGGTCTCGCTGGACGAAGAGATCGACCTGGCGCAGCGTTACCTGGCGATCGAGCAGATCCGCTACGGCAACCGGCTCCAGCTCAGCTGGGACATCGATGCCCGCGTCGGCCGCGCGCGCGTACCGCCGCTGGTGCTGCAGCCGCTGGTGGAGAACGCGGTGCGCCACGGTGTCGAGCCTTCGGTGCAGGGCGCGCGCATCTGGGTGCAGGCCGAACTGCGGCGCGGTCAGGCGGTGGTGCTGGTCAGCAACACCGTGCCTGACGCGCCGTCGGCCCCGGGCCACGGCATGGCCTTGCGCAACGTGCGCGAGCGCCTGCGTCTGCTGCACGACGTGGCCGGGCAGTGCGATGTCTGGCGCGAAGGCGGGCTGTTCCGCGCCCGCATCATCGTGCCCTTGTGAGGCTGCGATGGCGCCGTTGACCGTGCTGCTGGTCGATGACGAGGCCCTGGCGCGCCTGCGCTTGCGCACGCTGTTGCAGGACTGCGCCGAGCCGGCCAGCGAGGTCATCGGCGAAGCCGGCGACGCCACAGAGGCCCTGGCGATGTTGCGCGGCCGGCCCTGCGACCTGCTGCTGCTGGACATCGGCCTGCCCGGGCTCGACGGCATGCAACTTGCCGCAGCGCTGCGCGCCCAGGCTGAAGCGCCGAGCGTGGTCTTCGTGACGGCCCATGCCGAGCATGCGCTGCGCGCGTTCGAGCTGGACGCGGTGGACTACCTGACCAAGCCGGTGTCCCGCGAGCGCCTGCGCTCGGCGCTGCAGCGCGTGGCGCAGCGCCGCCGGGCCAGGCCCGGCGGCGCCGGCGACGACGCGCGCGTCCTGGTGGTGCACGACCGCGGGCGCGTGCTGCGCCTGCCTTTGTCGGACGTGCTGTACCTGAAGGCGGAGCTCAAATACGTGACGCTGCGCACTCCGGCGCACAGCTACGTGCTCGACGATCCGCTCAGCGAGCTGGAACAGCGCCTGGGCGAAGGCTTCCTGCGCGTGCACCGCAACGCGCTGGTGGCGCGCACGGCGGTGCGCTCGCTGCAGCGCCGCCGCGGCGACGGCTCCAGTGCCGATGAGGGACACGCCGAGCATTGGGCAGTGCAGGTCATGCCCACCGGCGAATGGCTGGCAGTGTCGCGCCGCCAGCTGGCGGCGGTGCGCGAGGCGTTGACGCAACCGGAGCCCGGCGACGCCCGCTGAGCCGGGTTCAACCGGTGTTGCGCAACCCTGCCGCAATGCCGTTGATCGACAGATGGATGCCGCGGCGCAGCCGCTGCTCGCCGGGGTCGGCGGCATTGGCGCCGGGCCGGCGGTGCCGGCGCATCAGCTCCACCTGCAGGTGGTTCAGCGGGTCCAGGTAGGGAAAGCGGTGCTCGATCGAGCGCGCCAGGGTCGGATTCGACTGCAGCCGCCGCGTCTCGCCGGTGATTTGCGACAGGGCCGCGTTGGCGCGCTCCCATTCCGCGCGGATGGCGGTGAAGATGCGCTTGCCGAGCTTCTTGTCCTCGACCAACTCCACGTAGCGCGCCGCGATGCGCAGGTCGCTCTTGGCCAACACCATGTCCAGGTTGGACAGCAGCGTGCGAAAGAAGGGCCATTGCCTGTGCATGCGCTGCAGCAGCTCCAGCCGCGCCTTGCGAGTGGCCGGCTCGGCCAGGAAGGCCTCGATCGCCGAGCCGAAGCCGCACCAGCCCGGCAGCGCCAGGCGGCTTTGGCCCCAGCTGAAGCTCCAGGGGATGGCGCGCAGGTCTTCGATGGCGCGGTTGGCCTTGCGCGAGGCCGGCCGCGAGCCGATGTTCAGCTCGGCGATCTCGCGGATCGGCGTCGACGCGAAGAAGTAGTCGGCAAAGCCCGGCGTCTCGTACACCAGCTTGCGGTACGCGGCAAAGCTGGCGTGGCTGATCTGGTCGGCCGCCTCCAGGAAGGCCTTCGGTGCGCTTTTCGTCGGGTGCAGCAGCGTGGCCTCGAGCGTGGCGGCGACCAGGGTTTCCAGGTTGCGCCGGCCGATTTCGGGGTTGGCGTACTTCGAGCCGATGACCTCGCCCTGCTCGGTCAGGCGGATCTGGCCCTTCACCGTGCCCGGGGGCTGCGCCAGGATGGCCTGGTAACTGGGCCCTCCACCGCGGCCGACGGTGCCGCCGCGGCCGTGGAACAGCCGCAGCGTCAGGCCGTGCTCGCGCTCCAGCGGCTCGAACAGCTCGACCAGCGCGTTCTCGGTGCGGTACAGCTCCCAGTTGCTGGTGAAGAAGCCGCCGTCCTTGTTGCTGTCGCTGTAGCCCAGCATGATGTCCTGCTCGGCGCCGCTGCGCACGATCATCGGCAGCACCCCGGGCTGCGCGTAGAACTCGCGCATGATGCGCGCCGCGTTGCGCAGGTCCTCGATGGTCTCGAACAGCGGCACCACGATCAGGTCGTGGTGTGCGCCGTCGTCCAGCGTGCCGCGCATCAGGCCGCACTCCTTCTGCAGCAGCAGCACCTCGAGCAGGTCGCTCACGTCTTCGGTGTGGCTGATGATGTAGTGACGCAGCGCCTCGGCGCCATAGCGCCGTCGCATCTCCACGGCGGTCTCGAAGATCGCCAGTTCGCTGCAGGCCAGCGCAGAGTAGTCGGCGCCGCGCACGCGCAGCGGCCGCGCATCGTCGAGCAGCCTGACGAGCAGCGCACGGCGCTGTGTCTCGCCCAGCGCTCGGTAGTCGGGCTCGATGCGCGCCGTCTTCAGCAGTTCGGCCAGCACCGACTCGTGCTGGTCGGAACTTTGGCGCAGGTCCACCGTGGCCAGATGGAAACCGAACACCTGCACCGCGCGCATCAGCGGCGCCAGCCGCGGACCGATCAGGGCCTGCGCATGGTGGCTCTTCAGCGAGTGCTCGATGATGCGCAGGTCGGCCAGGAAATCGGCCGCGCTCGGGTAGGCGTTCTGCGGCGCCACCGCATGGCGCAGCGCCTCGGTGCCGGTCAGCGCCTGCAGCGCTGCCGCCAGGCGCGAGTACATGCCGATCAGCGCGCGCCGGTACGGCTCGTCGCTGCGGTGCGGGTTGTTGTCGGGCGAGGCCTCGGCCAGCGCCAGCATCTCGGCGCTCACCGGCGCCAGCATGTGCGAGGTGGACAGCTCGGCGCCCAACTGGTGCACCTCGGTGAGGTAGAAGCGCAGCGCGGTCTCGGCCTGGCGCGCCAGCGCCATGCGCAGCGTCTCGGCGCTGACATTGGGATTGCCGTCGCGGTCGCCGCCGATCCAGTTGCCCATGCGCAGGAAGGGCGGCACCTCGTGGCCGGGCAGCGACTGCTCGATCTCGCGGTACAGCTTCGGGATCTGGCGCAGGAAGGTGGCCTGGTAATAGCTCAGCGCGTTCTCGATCTCGTCGGCCACCGTCAGCTTGGCGGTGCGCAGCATGCGCGTCTGCCACAGCTGGGTGATGCGTGCGCGGATCAGTTCCTCGTTCTCGCGCTTCTCGCGCTCGCCGGTCAGATCGTCACGCTCGCCGATGTACCCGGCGATGGCGCGCTCGGCATCGAGGATGCTCTTGCGCTGCACCTCGGTGGGGTGGGCGGTCAGCACCGGCGCGATGTAGGCGCGCTTCAGCGCGGTGGCGATGTCGGCCGCGCGGTGCTCGGCGCGGTGCAGCCGCTCGAAGCTGACGGCCAGCGAGCCTTCATCCTGGTCGCCGGCGCGCTCGTGCTGCAAGCGCCGGCGCACGTGGTGGCGGTCCTCGGCGATGTTGGCCAGGTGCGAGAAGTAGCTGAAGGCGCGGATCACGCTCACGGTCTGGTTGGCCGAAAGGTTCTTCAGCAGGCGGTCGAGCACCCGGCCGGCGCTGGCGTCCTGCTTCAGCCGGTAGGCCACCGACAGCTTGCGCACCCGCTCGATGAGTTCGAAGGCCTCCTTGCCTTCTTGCTCGCGTATGACCTCGCCGAGGATCCGGCCGAGTAACCGGATGTCTTCCATCAGCGGCCGGTTCTTCAGCTCGGCGTCGCTCGGGCCCCGGCCGCGCTGGGCTGCGGCGGGCTTCTTGGGGGAGGTTGCCAGTGACGGGGCGGTGGTCATGACGCGGTTCCGGATGATGTAACCATGTTACCGATGCGGTGCCATCTGCCGCCGCTGCGGCGGACGGCCGGCAGCGCCCTTGGCCAGCTGGCCATAATGCAAGCACCATGCCTGGGCCCACAATCATTGCCACCCGTGAAAGCCGCCTTGCCCTGTGGCAGGCCGAGCACGTCCGCGACCTGCTGCGCAGCCGCTTCGGGCTGCAGGTCGAGTTGCTGGGCATGACCACGCGCGGCGACCAGATCCTCGACCGCGCGCTGTCCAAGGTCGGCGGCAAGGGCCTGTTCGTCAAGGAGCTGGAGAACGCGCTCGAAGACGGCCGCGCGCACCTGGCCGTGCACTCGCTGAAGGACATGCCGATGGAGCTGCCGGCCGGCTTCGCGCTGGGTGCGGTGCTCGAGCGCGAAGATCCGCGCGATGCCTTCGTCAGCCCGCGCTTTGCCACGCTGCAGGCGCTGCCGGGCGGGGCCTGCGTCGGCACGTCCAGCCTGCGCCGCGCGGCGCAGTTGCTCAGCTTGCGGCCCGACCTGCGCATCGAGCCGTTGCGCGGCAACCTCGACACGCGGCTGCGCAAGCTGGACGAAGGTGGCTACGACGCCATCGTGCTGGCCGCCGCCGGACTCAAGAGGTTGGGCCTGGGCGCGCGCATCGCCTCGGTGTTCGACACCGCGCAAATGACGCCAGCCGCCGGGCAGGGCGCGCTGGGCATCGAGATCCGGGACGGCGCGCCCGAACTGGGGCGCACGCTGTCCGCGTTGGTGCACCGGCCCAGCTGGCTGGCCGTGCATGCCGAGCGCGCGGTGTCGCGCGCGCTGGGCGGCAGCTGCAGCATGCCACTGGCTGCGCATGCGGTATGGGAGGGCGAAGCGCTGCGCATCGACGTGGCACTGGGCCACGCGCAGGATCTGTCGCGCCCGCTGCTGCGCACGCAGTTGCGCGAGCGCGTTGCCGGCGATGCCGAGGCCAACGCGCTGGGCGAGCGTGCTGCCGCGCAGCTGCGTGCCGCCGGTGCCGAGGCCTATCTCGGCGCGGCAGCCTGAGGCGGCCCGCCGGGCCGGCCAGCCCATGCGCATCATCGTCACCCGGCCGCAGACCCAGGCCGAAACCCTGGTGGCCGAGCTGCGCGCTGGCGGGGCGGATGCGCAGGCCTTGCCGCTGATCGGCATCGCCCCGGCCATGGACCCGCGGCCGCTTTGCCGCGCCTGGCAGCAGCTGCCGTCGCTGGCGCTGGTGATGTTCGTCAGTGCCAACGCGGTGCAGCACTTCATGCACGCGCGGCCGGACGGCAGCGCCTGGCCCGCGCCGCTGCTGGCCGGTTCCACCGGGCCGGGCACATCGGCGGCCCTGCGCCAGGCGGGCGTGCCCGAGGCGGCGCTGGTCGAACCCTTGGGCGAGACCTTCGATTCCGAGGCGCTGTGGGCTCGGCTGCAGGCAAGCGACTGGCACGGTCGGCGCGTGCTGGTGGTTCGCGGCGAGGCGGGGCGCGACTGGCTGGCCGAGCAGCTGGGCCGGGCTGGCGCTGCCGTCGAGTTCGTGGCCGCCTACCGGCGGGTGCTGCCGCGGCTGGATGCGTGCCAGCGGGCATTGCTCGACGCCGCGCTGGCCCGGCCGCAGCAGCACCTGTGGTCCTTCAGCAGCTCGCAGGCCGTGGCCAACCTGCAGCGGTTGTCGCCGCGATCCGACTGGTCGGCCAGCGCCGCGGTGGCGCCGCATCCGCGCATCGTGGCCGCGTTGCAGCGGCTGGGCTTCGGCCAGGTGCGCCTTGCCGCCGCCGCCGCCGGGGCCCTGGTCGCTGCGGCGCGCGAGGGTCGGCCGATACAATCGGCGGCTTCGTGACCGAGCCCATTGCCCCACCTGCCGTCGCTGTCAGCCCCGCGCCTGCGGACGCCCCCGCGGCGGCTGAGCCGCATGCGCTGCCGGGACGCTGGATCACTGCCGGCGCGATGCTGCTGGCCGGCCTGTGCGCCGCAGCGCTGATGTTCGCATGGAGCACCCAGCAGCGCGTCAAGGCCCTGGAACAGCAGCTCGTCAAGCGCCAGGAAGACAGCGGAGCCCAGGCGGCCGAAGCGCAGATGCTGGCCAGGCAGGCGCAGGACAGCTCGCGCGATGCCGCGGCCAAGCTGGCGCTGCTGGAGGCGCGCGTCGCCGAGGCTTCGGTGCAGCGCAGCCAGCTGGAGGACCTGATCCAGTCGTTGTCGCGCTCGCGCGAGGAGAACGTGCTGGCCGACCTGGAGGCCTCGATCCGCGTGGCCCTGCAGCAAAGCGCCATCACCGGCAGCGCCCAGCCGCTGGTCATCGCGTTGACGCAGGCCGATGAACGGCTTGCGCGGCAGGATCAGCCGCGGCTGGAAGGCGTGCGCCGCGCCATCCTGCAGGACATCGAGCGCGTGCGCGCTGCCGGTGCGGTGGATGTGTCGACGCTGGCCATCCGCATCGACGAGGTGGTGCGCCTGGTTGATGAGCTGCCCTTGCTTTCTGCACCGCAGGCGGGGCGCCCGGCCGCCAGGCCAGCGCGCAGCGCGCTGCCGACCGCTTCAGCCGCTTCGGCCTCGACGGCGCCGCAAGCGGCTGCATCGGCCGCGCCCGACCCGGCCTGGACCGGGCTGCTGGGCGAGCGGTGGGCCGGCATGGGCGCCAGCATCTGGGCCGAAGTGCGCCGGCTGGTGCGCGTGACACCCATCGACCAGCCCGAGGCCATGCTGATCGCGCCGGAGCAGGCCTTCTTCCTGCGCGAGAACCTCAAGCTGCGCCTTCTAAATGCGCGTCTCGCCCTGCTGAGCCGGCAGTTCGACATCACGCAGTCTGACCTGCGCGACGCGTTGTCGGTGCTGGAGCGCTATTTCGACCGCAGTTCAAGGCGCACCGCCAACGCCACCGACCTGGTGCGCCAGGTCAGCAGCCAGGCCCGGCAGGTGGCGGTGCCGCGCCCCGACGCCACACTGGCCGCCATTGCCGCCGTGGCCGGCGTGCGCTGACAGCGGGGCCCCGGGGTCAGGCCATGCGCGGCATCATCTGGCTCGTGCTGCTGTTCGTGGTGGCCGTGGTGGCGGCCACCACGCTCGGGCGCAACGATGGCCTGGTCAGCATCTACTTCGGCGGCTGGCGCACCGACCTGTCCTTGAACCTCTTTGTGATCCTGGTGGTGGCCAGTTGTGCGGTGCTGCTGGTGGTGGCGCAAACCCTGAGCTCGCTGGTCAGTTTGCCCCGACGCGCCGAAGAGTGGCGTGCCTTGCGACGCGAACGTGCAGCGCAGGCGGCGCTGCGCGAGGCATTGGTCGAATACTTCGGCGCCCGTTACGGCCGCGCCCGCAAAGCCGCCCAGCGTGCGCTTGATTT
>JBEIHU010000151.1:0-10246 GCA_040381175.1 Burkholderiaceae bacterium | reverse complement strand
GCTGATGAACTGCTCGCGCAGGCGCTGCTCCTGCTGGCGGTTGGACAGCTTCTGCTGGTCGGTGGCTTCGTGCTTCTGCCCGGCGTGGCCGTGTACGCCGCGGCCTTGCTCGATCCAGTGCCACAGCTTCAGCGTGCCCATGAACTCCGACTTGTCGTCGTCGAAGAGCTTGTGCTTCTCGTCGACTGCCTGTTGCTGCTCCAGCGGCCGGTCGCGGACGTCCTGCCCGCTCAAGGCCGAGGCGATGATCAGCACCTCATGCAACGCCTGGCGGTCGCGCGCCTCCAGGATCATGCGGCCGACGCGCGGGTCCAGCGGCAGCCGCGCCAGTGCCTGCCCGGTGACGGTGAGTTCGTTGCCCTCGTCCACCGCGCCCAGCTCGGCCAGCAGTGCATAGCCGTCGGCGATGGCCTTGCGCGGCGGCGCTTCAAGGAACGGAAAGTCCTCCACCGCGCCGAGGCGCAGCGACTTCATGCGCAGGATCACGCCGGCCAGCGACGAGCGCAGGATTTCCGGGTCGGCGAACTTCGGTCGCGCGGCAAAGCCGGCCTCGTCGTAGAGCCGGATGCAGATGCCGTCGGCCACGCGGCCGCAACGGCCGGCGCGCTGGTTGGCGGCGGCCTGGCTGATCGGCTCGATCTGCAGCTGCTCCACCTTGCTGCGGTAGCTGTAGCGCTTGATCCGCGCCAGCCCGCTGTCCACCACGTAGCGGATGCCCGGCACGGTGAGCGAGGTCTCGGCCACGTTGGTGGCCAGCACGATGCGCCGGCCGTTGCCCACCTCGAAGACGCGGTCCTGCTCGGCCTGCGACAGCCGGGCGAAGAGCGGCAGCACCTCCAGTGGCGGCCCGCCACGCTGCGTCTTGGCGAAGTGCTGGCGCAGGTGGTCGGCGGCGTCGCGGATCTCGCGCTCTCCGGGCAGAAACACGAGCACGTCGCCCGCGCCACCATCGCGCCACAGCTCGTCGATGGCATCGGCGATGGCCTCGTCCAGGCCGTAGCTGCGGCTTTCTTCAAACGGGCGCCAGCGCACTTCCACCGGATACAGGCGGCCGGAAACCTGGATCACCGGCGCCGGGCCCTGCGCGCTGGCAAAGTGGGCAGCAAAGCGCTCGGCATCGATGGTGGCCGAGGTAACGACGAGCTTCAGGTCCGGCCGCCACGGCAGGATCTGCCGCAGGTGGCCGAGCAGGAAGTCGATGTTCAGGCTGCGCTCGTGCGCCTCGTCGACGATCAGCGTGTCATAGGCGCGCAGCAACGGGTCGCTCTGCGTCTCGGCCAGCAGGATGCCGTCGGTCATCAGCTTGACCGACGCGCCGGGCTGCAGCCGATCCTGGAAGCGCACCTTGTAGCCCACCACCTCGCCCAGCGGCGAGCTCAGCTCCTGCGCGATGCGCTTGGCCACGCTGCTGGCGGCGATGCGCCGCGGCTGGGTGTGGCCGATCAACCCGCGGCCGCCCGCCCCGAGGCCGCGGCCCAGCTGCAGCGCGATCTTCGGCAGCTGGGTGGTCTTGCCCGAGCCGGTCTCGCCGCAGACGATGACCACCTGCTGGCCGGCGACGGCGTGCGCAATCTCCTCGCGCCGCGCGCTGACGGGCAGCGATTCGGGGAAGGCGATTGGCGGAACCGGGTGCGCGGCGCGGGCATTCACGGGCAAAGAATTATCGGTGCCTGGTGCCGCGCGGGGACCCACGGCCTTTGACCTCTGGAACGCAGGGGCTGCGGCACAATCGCGTGGCCATGAGTCTGGTCTTCCCCCACACCTTCGTGCCATGGTTCCGCGCCGTCGCACCCTACATGCACGCCTACCGCGGCAAGACCTTCGTCGTGGCCATGGCCGGCGAGCTGATCGCCGCAGGCAAGCTCAACGCCTTCGTCCAGGACCTGGCGATCCTGCACTCCATCGGCATCAAGCTCGTGCTGGTGCACGGCTTCCGGCCACAGGTGAACGAGCAGCTGTTGGCAAAGGGCCACGTGTCCCGATTCAGCCATGGGCTGCGCATCACCGACGCGGTGGCGCTCGATGCGGCTCAGGAGGCCGCCGGCCAGTTGCGCTTCGAGATCGAGGCGGCCTTCTCCCAGGGACTGCCGAACACGCCGATGGCGAACTCCACCGTGCGCATGGTGTCGGGCAACTTCCTCACTGCGAGGCCGGTGGGCATCGTCGACGGCGTGGACTTCATGCACAGCGGCCTGGTGCGCCGCGTCGACGCGGTCGCCATCCGCCGCGCCATCGACATCGGCGCGCTGGTGCTGCTCAGCCCCTTCGGCTTCTCGCCCACCGGCGAGGCCTTCAACCTGACGATGGAGGACGTGGCCACCAGCACCGCCATCGCGCTGCGGGCCGACAAACTGCTGTTCCTGACCGAGGTGCCCGGCATACGCGAGCACCCGCAGGATGCCGACGCCGGCATCGACACCGAGCTGGCGCTGGCCGATGCCAAGCGCATGCTCGCGACGCTGCCCACGCCGACGCAGCCCACCGACACCGCCTTCTACCTGCAGCATTGCGTGCGGGCCTGCGAAGGCGGTGTCGAGCGCTCGCACATCCTGCCCTTCGGCACCGACGGTGCGCTGCTGCTCGAGGTGTTCACGCACGACGGCATTGGCACGATGGTGGTCGACGAAAAGCTGGAGAGCCTGCGCGAAGCCACCGTCGACGACGTGGGCGGCATCCTGCAGCTGATCGAGCCCTTCGAGCGCGACGGCACGCTGGTGCGGCGCGAGCGCACCGAAATCGAACGCGACATCGCCAACTACACCGTGATCGAGCACGATGGCGTGATATTCGGATGCGCCGCGCTATACCCTTATCCCGAAGCGCGCACCGCCGAAATGGCGGCGCTCACGGTATCGGCCCAGGTGCAGGGTCAGGGAGATGGCGAACGCATACTGAAGCGCATCGAACAGCGTGCCCGAGTCATGGGTCTGGACAGCATATTCGTGCTGAGCACGCGCACGATGCACTGGTTCATCAAGCGCGGGTTTGTTCAGGTCGATCCGGACCAGTTGCCGGATGCGCGCAAGAAAAAATACAACTGGGACCGGCGCTCGATGGTGCTGGTCAAGAAGATCGGCTGAGGCCGGGTCAACGCGATATCAACGGAGGTGGATGATGGCAAGAATGGTGCAATGCGTTTATCTGAAGAAGGAAGCGCCCGGTCTGGATTTTTCACCCTATCCGGGTGAACTCGGCAAGCGCATCTTCGACAACGTCAGCAAGGAGGCCTTCGAGGCCTGGAAGAAGCACCAGACGATGCTGGTCAACGAAAACCGCCTGAACCTGGCCGATGCCCGTGCCCGACAGTATCTGGCGCGGCAGATGGAGCAGTTTTTCTTCGGTTCGGGAGCGGAGCAGCCTGCGGGCTACGTACCGCCCTCGGCGTGATCCGGGAAGCGCCCGCTCTTGCAGGCGCGGCCGATACTCTCGGATGGGGATAACACGTAGGTTTTCACTGAATCCTTCCGGAATCCTCGCGTTATACTGTTATCTCTATTGTCACACCCTGGAGATATTCCGCATGCCCTCCGTCAGTGAATTGCTGGCCCAGAAAGCCGCAATCGAACAGCAAATTGCCGACGCCCAACGCGCCGAGCGCGCCGGGGCGGTTGCCAAGGTCCGCGCCCTGATGACCGAACATGGCTTGACGATGGCCGATTTGTCCACCAAGGCGGCGGCCGGCAAACGTGCCGGCTCCAAGGTGGCGCCCAAGTATCGAGATGCCGCCACAGGTAATGTCTGGACGGGGCGTGGCCTGCAACCCAAATGGTTGAAGCAGGCACTGGCCTCCGGCAAGAAGATCTCGGATTTCGCCATCTGAGCAGGCGAACCGGTGGCGGCGCGGCGCGCCGCCGGTTCATTGGGATATGGGCCAATACTCGATTGCCGCGTTGCGGGCAACGCGGGCGGGGGTCCCCCCCCCAGGTTTGGGGCCGGGCGTCCCGCGGTGTCCTCCGCCGCCCTACCCCGCGTTGGCCGCTTGGCGGAAATCGAGGACGGGGTACACCCCCCTAGTTTGGGGGCCGGGCTATTCCCCGCCGTCCCGGGGTAACGGATTGTTAGCATGCATGCTGGCAGACGATTCGAGCCCAACTTGACGCCGACCCCCGCCCCGTACCCTGGCGCCAGCGCCGCAGGGCTGGTCTGGGCATTGAGGGCGCAGCGTACGCTCATCGTTGCCTTGGTTTATGGGCTGGCGGGCAAGGCATGCCTGATGTTGTCAGGGCCGTCCACGCAGTGGGTACCGCTATGGCTGCCGCTGGGCGTGCTGCTGGCCTTTGGCGTTCGCTGGGGCATCGTCTGCGTCCCGGGCATGCTGCTCGGCGCCGCAGCCTTGGTGGTCGACCCGGCCAGCCCGCAGCCGCTTGTGCTGGCATTGATCGCCGGCGACGCGGTAGCTGCCCTGCTGGGCGCCTGGGGCTTGCGGCAAGCGGGACTGAGCATGCGACTCGAGCGCCGTGGCGATGTCACCCTGCTGCTTGGCGGCACCATGCTCGCAGCGGCAGCGGGCGCAGCCGTGAGTGTCCTGCTGCTGACTGGCCTGAGCCCTGTACAGGGGTTAGCCCATTGGCTGCTGCTGGGCGCACTCGGCCGCTGGATCGGCGCCTTGCTGGCAGCAGTGCCGCTGCTGGCGCTGCACCGCGAGGCCTTGCGACTGGCCTTTTCGCCTGCGCACCGCACGTTGAGCCTCCTGCTGTGTTGCACCTTGCTGGCCAGCGCCTTTGCCGCCTTCGGCCTGCCCGCGTCAAGCGGCATGCTGCAGTTGGCGCTGGCCTGCGTGCCGGCAGCGCTGCTGTCAGCCCTGCTGGTGCACGCCGGCATCGGCCTGGCCTCGGGCGCCGCCGCCTTGCTGTCGCTGGCAGCGGCCTGGGCGGTCAGCCGGGGGCTGGGTCCGTTCGGGTCGCTGGCGGCTGAAGCTTCGCTGGCGCACGTGTGGGCCTACTCGGCTGCGCTGGTGGGCAGCCTGCTGCTGGTGCACATGCTGGCCCGCGACCGATTCGGGGTCGAAAAGCACTTGCTTTTGGCACTGGGCGCAGCCGGGCTTGGCGTGGGCGAGTGGTCGCTGGGCCGCGACGAAGGCCGCGTCTCGGCCGAGTGGCGGCAGCTGACAGGCGACGCCTCGACCTCGCTGTCGGCGTGGCTGGCAAGGGTGCACGACGACGACCGTGCGGGCCTGCAGCATTCGCTGGAGCAGCTGCGCTCGGGTCTGCAATCGCAGGCCCGGCATGAGATCCGGGTGCCGGCCGAAGCGGATTGGCGCTGGCTGGAGGCCCATTTGCTGGTGGCCGAACGCGACCACCAGGGCCAGGCCGCGCGGCTCATCGTCACGCTGGCCGACAGCAGCGGCCGGCACGACGCGCAGAAGCGGCAGCGCCTGTCGGCCAGCCTGTTCCAGCACCTTCACGAGGGGCTGCTGATCGCCGACGCGGACCTGCGCGTTCTCGACGTCAACCCGGCATACACGCAGATTCTTGGCATGACCCGTCAGGAACTGCTGGGCAGCGTACCTCCGATGCTGCGCCCTTCGCCCCCCGATCCGCTGGTGCGCCAGCAGCGGCTGCTGATGTGGTCCAGCCTGCGCAGCACCGGCGGCTGGCGCGGGGAGATGCTCGAGCGGCGCCGCAATGGCGAGTTGTGCACGCTGCAGGTGACCATCTCCACCGTCAATGACGGCGCTGGCAGGCTGCAATACCACGTGCTGGTCATCTCCGACATCACCGAGCAGAGCCAGCAGCGCGACCGGCTCGAGCGACAGGCGCACTTCGACGAGCTTACCCGGCTGCCGAACCGCGCGCGGCTGATGGAGCTGCTGTCCGATGCGATGACAGCCGCCGATGCCGACGGCTATCTGCTGACCGTGTGCTACCTGGACCTGGATCGCTTCAAGCCGGTCAACGACCGCTTCGGCCACGCCGCGGGCGACCGGCTGCTGGTGGAGCTGGCCGGGCGGCTGCGCAGCGCGCTGCGCAGCACCGACGCCTGGTCCGACGCCGCGGGCCGGCTGGGCGGCGACGAGTTCGTGCTGCTGCTGCGCGCCAGCACGATGGAGGAATCACGCCTGGCTGTCGAACGCGTGCTGCGCGTTGTTTCCCAGCCCTATGTCATCGACCCGAATGCCGACCCGGTGCTGGTGACCGCCAGCATGGGCGCCACCGTCTACCCGATCGACCGCAGCGATGCCGACACGCTGCTGCGCCATGCCGACCATGCGATGTATGGTGCCAAGCAGGCTGGGCGCAACGGCTACCAGATCTTCGACCCGGAGAACCTGCGCCGCACCGAAGAGCGCGTCATGGCCATCGGCCGCGTGCAGGAGGCGCTGGACAAGGCCGAGTTCCGGCTGTTCTACCAGCCCAAGGTGGACATGCGCCGTGGTGTGGTGGTGGGGCTGGAGGCGCTTGTGCGCTGGGATCACCCGCATCAGGGGCTGATCGCCCCGGCGCAGTTTCTGCCGCTGATCGAAAACACCGGGCTGTCCTCGCGGGTCGGCGACTGGGTGCTGGGCCAGGCGCTGGAACACCTGGCGATGTGGCGCCGCGCGGGACATGACATCTCGATCAGCGTCAACGTCTCGGCGCGGCACCTGCAGGAGCCCGATTTCGCGTTGCGGTTGGCCGAACTGCTGGCCCGCTTTCCCGACGCGCCGGCCACCGCGCTCGAGCTCGAGGTGCTGGAGACCGCGGCGCATGCCGACATCGACGCCACCTCGGCGCTGCTGTCGCGCTGCCGAGCACTGGGCGTGCGCTTCGCACTCGACGACTTCGGCACCGGCTTCTCCACGCTCACCTACCTGAAGCAACTGCCTGTGGACGTGCTGAAAATCGACCGGTCCTTCGTTCACCACATGCTTGACGACACGCAGGACCGGGCCATCGTCGAGGGCGTGATCGGCTTGGCACGCACTTTCCAATGCGTGGTGGTGGCCGAAGGCATTGAATCGCCGGCACAGGCGCGCACGCTGCTGGACATGGGCTGCCATATCGGCCAGGGCACCGCCATCGCCGCGCCGATGCCGGCTGCAGCGGTATCGGCCTGGATCCGCGACTATCGCGGCCTTTTCGCTCTGGCCGCCGCCCCTGCCGCATCGGCCTCGCGGGGCGTCGGAGACTGAGCGCCTAAACTGCTGCGGTGATTCCGCCCGGCTTCCTGCAGGACCTGCTGTCTCGCGTCGACATTGTCGACGTGGTGGGCCGCCATGTGGAGCTCAAGCGCAGCGGCGCCAACCACATGGGGCTTTGCCCCTTCCATGGGGAGAAGTCGCCGAGCTTCAGCGTCAACGCGGCCAAGCAGTTCTATCACTGCTTCGGCTGCGGCGCCCATGGCGACGCCATCCGTTTCCTGATGGAGCACACCGGCATGAGCTTCCGCGACGCCGTCGCCGACCTGGCGCAGCAGGTCGGCATGGCGGTGCCGGACGACCCAGTGGACCCGGCCGAACAACAGCGCGCGCTGCAGGCCCGTTCGCACCAGGCCACCCTCAGCGAACTGCTGGAACGCGCAGCCGAGCACTATCGCAAGCAGCTGAAGGAGCACCCGCAGGCGATCGACTACCTGAAGCGCCGGGGCCTGAGCGGCGAGGTGGCCAAGCGCTTCGGCCTGGGCTACGCGCCCCCCGGCTGGCGCAGCCTGGCCAGCGTCTTTCCGCATTACGACGACCCGCTTCTGGCCGAAAGCGGCATGGTCATCGTCCAGGGCGACGAAGGTCCGGAGCAGAAGCGCTACGACCGTTTCCGCGAACGCATCATGTTCCCGATCCGCTCGGTCAAGGGCGAGGTCATCGGCTTCGGCGGCCGCGTGCTCGATGGCGGCGAACCCAAGTACCTGAACTCGCCCGAAACCCCGGTCTTCGTGAAGGGCCGCGAGCTCTACGGCCTGTACGAGGCGCGCACGGCGCTGCGCGCAAGGGGCTACGCTCTGGTGGTCGAGGGCTATATGGACGTGGTCGCGCTGGCTCAGAACGGCTTCGCCAACGTGGTGGCCACGCTCGGTACGGCCTGCACGGCCGAACACGTTCAGAAGCTGTTCCGCTTCACCGACTCGGTGGTCTTCAGCTTCGACGGCGATGCCGCCGGCCGCCGTGCCGCAGGCCGCGCGCTCGAAGCCTGCCTGCCACATGCCACCGACCTGCGCAGCGTGCGCTTCCTGTTCCTGCCGCCCGAACATGACCCGGACAGCTTCGTGCGCGAAGTCGGCCCTGCCGCCTTCGACGAGCAGGTCGCCAAGGCCGTGCCGCTTTCGCGGCAGCTGATCGACCATGCAAGCCAGGGCACCGATCTCGGCACTGCCGAAGGCCGCGCGCGCATGCTGGCGCAGGCCAAGCCGCTGTGGCAGGCGCTGCCCGATGGCGCGCTGCGGCGCCAGCTGCTGCCCGAACTTGCGCGCCATGCGCTGATGGAGCCGGTAGACCTGGCTTCGCTGTGGGGCCAGGCCGCCAGCCCGGCGCGGCCAGCCCCGGGCATATCGCGCCCGCCGCCGCGGTCGGCCAGCCGACGCGCGCCGGCCGGGCTGGCCGACCAGGCCTTGCGCTTGCTGCTGCGCCACAACGAATGGTGGGAGCAGCTGTCCGGCGATGACCAGGGCCTGCTGCACGAGCTGGGTGGCGTGCATGGCGAGGCGCTGGCGTGGCTAGAGCGGCAGATCACCGAGCACGGACCGCAGACCGGGACCGCGCTCGACGCCGCGATGGCCGACGAGCCTTGGGCCGAGCTGGCGCGCGGCTGGCTCAAGGCCGTGGCCGTGGATGAGGAGCATGGCTTCGAAGACCTGCAGCGGGTGCTGCACCGCATGTGGATCGAGGCCCTGGGTGACGACGCGCACGTGCTGGCCAGTGGCGAGCCCGACGCCGAGGGCCTGGTCCGGCTGCGCCAATTGCTTGAGCGCATCGCCGCCCTCAAAGCATCGCTGGCCGTCCAGCCGGGTCAGGCTGCCTGAGCGTAGCGCTCGGGTATAATCCGCACCTGTCCAAAGCGGCAGGCGTGACATCGGCACCTCCGGGCACCGGCCACCCTCGAAAAGGGTCATCCCCACCGGCCAACATCACCCGCAAGGACTGCGCCTGACAGGCGCTCACGCCCGCTTGACCGCCCGACACGCGGCTTTTTGCATCCTGCCCGTCGGCAGCGTGGCTTGCCCTGGCAAGTCGTCGCGCCTCGGGCACCGTTTGCAGCGGCACGCGCAGACCGGCGATCCGCAGGCCCACTCAACGAGGAAACGCATGACCGCGAAGAAGACCGCCGCTCCACCCAAGGCCCTGCCGGTGAGCAAGGCCAAGCCTGCCGCCGCGCCCTCAGGCGACAAGAAAATGAAGCCGGCTGCCGCGGACACCGCTGCGGCCAAAGGCAAGGCCGCGCCGAAAGCCGTGGCTCTGGTGAAGACCGCCGCACCGGCGCCGGCCCGCACTTCCGCCAAGGCGCCGCCCGCGCCGGCACGCACGACCGCCAAGGCGCCGCCAGCGCCAGCCCGCACCACCGCCAAGGCGCCGCCAACGCAAGCCCGCACCACCGCCAAGGCGCCGCCAGAACCGCCGCCGGCCAAGGGCAAGCGCGGCAGCAAGGGCGCCGAGCCGGCGAAGAAGCTGCCGGAAATTCCGGCGGACGAGGACTTTGCCGAGCTCGAGGCTGACGCCGAAGTCGCGGCGGAAACGGATGCAGAGGCCAAGGCCAAGGCCAAGCCTTTGCGCATGAAGGTATCGCGCGCCAAAGAGCGCGCGCTGATGCGCGAGTTCGGCCTGGAGGAGGCCACCCTCACAGAGGAAGAGGTCGCCAAGCGCCGCCATGAGCTGAAGACGCTCATCAAGATGGGCAAGACGCGAGGCTTCCTGACGCACCAGGAGATCAGCGACCACCTGCCGGAGAAGCTGGTCGACAACGAGATCCTCGAGGCCATCGTCTCGATGCTCAACGACATGGGCATCGCGGTCTACGAGCAGGCGCCCGACGCGGCCACCTTGCTGATCGCAGGCGGCGGCACCGCCACCGCCACCGAGGAAGAAGCCGAAGAAGCCGCGGAGGCCGCGCTGTCCACTGTGGACAGCGAGTTCGGCCGCACCACCGACCCGGTGCGCATGTACATGCGCGAGATGGGCACGGTGGAGCTGCTCACGCGCGAGGGCGAGATCGAGATCGCCAAGCGTATCGAGGGCGGCCTGCAGGCCATGATGCTGGCCATCAGCGAGAGCCCGACCACGATCGCCGAGATCCTGGTGCTGGCCGACAAGATCGGTGCCGGCGAGATGCAGATCTCCGAG
>JBEIHU010000150.1:0-10252 GCA_040381175.1 Burkholderiaceae bacterium | reverse complement strand
GAGCACCTACACCGACAAGCTGCCGCTGATGGTCAACCCGGCCACCGGCCGGGTGCACACCAACTACGCGCAAGCGGTGGCCATCACCGGCCGGCTGGCCAGCAACGAGCCGAATCTGCAGAACATCCCCATCCGCACGGCTGAGGGCCGGCGCGTGCGCGAGGCCTTCGTCGCGCCGCCGGGGTACGTGATCATGTCGGCCGACTACTCGCAGATCGAGCTGCGGCTGATGGCGCACATCAGCGGCGACGAAGGCATGAAGCGCGCCTTCGCCGCCGGCGAGGACATCCACCGCGCCACCGCGGCCGAGGTCTTCGCGCTGCCGCTGGCCGAGGTCGGGCCTGAGCAGCGGCGCTATGCCAAGACCATCAACTTCGGGCTGATCTACGGCATGGGCGCCTTCGGCCTGGCCAGCGCGTTGGGCATCGAACAGAAGGCGGCCCGCGACTACATCGACCGCTACTTCGCGCGCTTTGCCGGTGTGCGCCGCTGGATGGACGAGACCAAGGCGCGCGCCGCCGAGCTGGGCTACGTCGAGACGCTGTTCGGCCGGCGCATCCACCTGCCCGAGATCCGAGGCGGCAACGGGCCCCGCCGCGCCGGTGCCGAGCGGCAGGCCATCAACGCGCCGATGCAGGGCACGGCGGCCGACCTGATCAAGCTGGCGATGATCGCGGTGCAGGACGCGCTGGAGCGCGAACACAGGGCCACGCGCATGGTGATGCAGGTGCACGACGAACTGGTGTTCGAGGTGCCGCAGACTGAGCTCGACTGGGCCCGCGAAGCGGTGCCGAGGCTGATGGCCGGCGTGGCGGCGCTGTCGGTGCCGTTGCTGGCCGAGGTGGGCGTGGGCGCCAACTGGGACCAGGCGCACTGACCACCGGCCCTGGGCGCGTGGGCGGCAGAAATCTGCGCGGGTACCGATTTCTGCAGCCCGCGCTCCTAGAGAGCGCGCTCTAGGCAAAGGCCGCGAATTGGGGTGCGCCCCCTACGGCTTGCGGGCACAGTTCAAGCATGCCGGGTTCGATGGTCGCAGCCGGCAACCAGTTTCAAACCCAGGAGCCTTCCGTGAGCAACAAGAGCCTGTCCAGCGTCGCCACTGCCGTCATCGAGTCCTATGGCAACACCGCGATCAACATGATCAATGCCTACCGCGTCGGCGGCGAGCGCGTCATCGGCTTCGTCGATCAGCGCTTCGAAGCCGCCGTCAACACCGGCGCTGCACGCCTGAGCGATGAGTTGCGCAGCAACCTGATCGGCACCGAAAAACGCCTCAGCGGCTTCTACGCCAGGGGCCTGCAGTTCGGCACCGAGCGTGCCGAGAGCGCGGTCAGCAGCGCTGTCGAAATTGCCAACAAGGGCGTGGACCGGATTGCCGCCAACGCCGAGCGTTTCGACCAGGCCACCAAGCTGGGCGCGCTGGAGATGATCAATCGGGTGGCGTTGCCCGCCGCCACCGCGATGAGCGAAGTCGTGGTGCGCATCGAAGAAGGCTCCAGCCAGCTGGCCAAGCGGTTTGCCGGCAAGCCGGCGGTCGTCAAGGCCGCGGCCAAGAAGGCCAATACCGTGAAGAAGGCCGTCGCCGGGACGGCGAAGAAGGCCACTGCCGCCAAGAAGGCGGTCGTGCGCAAGACCGCCGTGGTCGCGCGCAAGACCCGCGCTGCTGCGAGCAAGGCTGCAGCCGCAGCCTGATCCCGCAGGCGGCCGCAGGCCGCATGCCTTCCCACTTGCGGCTCCTGTCACGCCGCTGTCATCGACCGACACGACCACCCGTGTCGGTCTTTCGCATTGCGTCGCGGGTGAAGGCGGCCTGCCCACGCTTCTAGAATGTCCCGATGAGCGAAAAATCCAGTGGCATCCCGGAGTCAGTGGCGGCCTCGCCCGATCCGGGCCCGGCGCTCAAGCTGCTGAACCGCGAAAGCGCCATCCTGCAGTTCAACCGTCGCGTGCTGGCCCAGGCCCGGCGCAACGACGTGCCGCTGCTGGAGCGGCTGCGCTACATCACCATCGTCTCGTCCAACCTGGACGAATTCTTCGAGGTGCGCTTCGCCGACTACCTGGAAGCCTCGCGTTCGCCGCGCACGACCGTGACGCCGGCCGATGTGCGCGCGCTGTCGGCCGAGGCGCACGCGCTGATCGATGAACAGTACCGCGTGTTCAACGAGGAGGTGGTACCGGCGCTGCAGGCCCGCGGGCTGACGGTGCTGAGCCATGCCGAGCGCAACCCGGCGCAGCGCGAATGGGTGGCGCGCTTCTTCGAGCAGCAGGTGCGGCCGCTGTTGATGCCGGTGGGGCTCGATCCGTCGCACCCGTTCCCGCAGGTGGCGAACAAGTCGCTCAACTTCATCTGCCGCCTCGAAGGTCGCGATGCCTTCGGACGCGAGAACCTGATCGCCATCATCAAGGTGCCGCGCGCGCTGCCGCGCGTGATCCGCCTGCCCGAGGCCCTGAGCGGCGGCAAGCAGGCCTACGTGCTGCTGACCAGCGTGATCCGCGCCCACCTGGGCGAGATGTTCCCGGGGCGCCGGGCCGAATCGTTCTCGCAATTCCGCGTGACTCGGGATTCGGACCTGGACGTCGACGAGGACGAGGTCACCAACTTGCGCCAGGCGCTGCGCACCGGCCTGAGCACGCGCCACTACGGCCGGGCGATCCGGCTCGAGGTGGTGGCCACCTGCCCGCCGGAGCTGTCGCAGTTTCTGCTCTCGCAGTTCGGCCTGCCGGAGGACGCCTTGTACCGCGTCAACGGCAATGTCAACCTCGGCCGGCTGACGCAGTTGATCGACCAGGCAGTGGCGGACGAACTGCGTTTTCCGCCCTTCGAGCCCGCCTGGCCTAAACAGCTGCGCCCTGGGCGAAGCATCTTTGACGCGCTGCGCCTGGGCGACATGCTGCTGCACCACCCGTTCGAGAGCTTCGATCCGGTGGTGCAGTTCCTGCGCGAGGCGGTCGAGGACCCCGACGTGCTGGCCATCAAGCAGACGATCTACCGCACCGGCGCCAAGTCGGTGCTGATGGAGCTGCTGATCGAGGCGGTGCGCCGCGGCAAGGAAGTGATGTGCGTGGTGGAGCTCAAGGCGCGCTTCGACGAAGAGGCCAACATCAACTGGGCCGAGCGGCTGGAGGCCGTGGGCGCGCAGGTGGTGTACGGCATCGTCGGGCTGAAGACCCACGCGAAGCTGCTGCTGGTGACGCGGCGCGAAGGCAAGAAACTGCAGCGCTATGCCCACCTGTCCACCGGCAACTACAACCCGCGCACGGCCCAGCTCTACACCGACGTGGGCTTCCTTACCGCCGACCCCGGGCTGACGCTGGACGCCGACGCGGTGTTCCTGCAGCTGGCCAGCCAGGTCAAGCTGCGGGCTCCGCGGCACCTGGTGACTGCGCCCTTCGTGCTGCACCGGCGCATGCTGCACCACATCCATCAGGTGGCCGAGGCGGCGAGGCACGGTGCGCCAGCGCGTGTGGTGGCCAAGATCAATGCCCTCACCGACCCGGCGCTGATCCAGGCGCTCGCGGCCGCCAGCCAGGCCGGCGCGCAAATCGACCTGATCGTGCGCGGCGCCTGCATGCTGCCCCCCGGCGTGCCCGGGCAGAGCGAGCGCATCCGTGTGCGCTCGGTGGTCGGCCGTTTCCTCGAACATTCCCGCGTGCTGTACTTCCGCTGGGGCGAGGGCCAGGACGACGAGGCTCTGTACCTGAGCAGCGCCGACTGGATGACGCGCAACATGCTCGGCCGGATCGAGATCGCCTGGCCGGTGCGCGACGCCACGCTGCGCCAGCGCGTCATCGACGAATGCCTGGTGCCCTACCTGCACGACACGCTGGACGCCTGGACGCTGGCGGCCGATGGCCAGTACCAGCGCGCCGGCGACAAGGGCGTCAGCGCCCAGCAGGCGCTGATGCGGCGTTTCGGCCCCAGCAAGGAATGAGGACATGGACCTGATCCTTTGGCGCCATGCCGATGCCGGCGAACCGGTCCCTGACCCTGCTGATGATTTGCAGCGCAAGCTGACGCCCAAGGGCGAGAAGCAGGCCGCGCGCATGGCCGACTGGCTGAACCGCTTCCTGCCCGAAAGCACCCGCGTGCTGGTCAGCCCGGCGCTGCGCTGCCAGCAGACGGCGCAGTCGCTGGGCCGCAAGTTCCAGACGCGCGAGGCCCTGGGCCCCGGCGGCACGGTGGGCAACCTGCTGACGCTGGCGCGATGGCCGGATCGGCGCGAGCCGGTGCTGATCGTCGGCCACCAGCCGACGCTGGGCCTGACCGCCGCCTCGCTGATGGCTGGCCAGCGTGGGCTGGACGAGGCGGCCCATGCGCCGGCGGCTCATGCCACCCCTGCCTGGTCGGTACGCAAGGGGGCGGTCTGGTGGCTTCGCCACCGCGAACGTGGCGGTGTGGCCGAGGTGGTGCTGGTGTCGGCGCGTTCCCCCGACAATCTTTAGCGTAGCGCCTGTCGCGCTGCCGCCCTAGGACGGCAGCACCAGCCTCAGGCTGCCATTGCGGGACCAGGCCTCGGCCTCCTCGCCCAGCAGGTGCAGCGTGCGCGGGTTCCTCTCGGCCCAGGCCGGGCTGTAATCGAGCAGGGCGGTGTCGTCCCTGCGCCGCAACTGAAGTGCCCGCGGGTCGATCGCGCCCCGCGCATGGCACTTGATCACCGCCAGCCGCAGGCACATTGCTTGCCAGGCGAACTGCGGGTTGCTCAGCGCCGGGTCCAGCTTGCGCAGCCCGCCGCGCTGGCCCAGCACCAGCTCGCTGACGCGCCGCTGCTGGCTCTGCGAGAAGCCCGCGGCGTCGACGTTGGCCACGATGTAGGCGCTGTGACGGTGGTGGTCGTGGTGCGACACCATCTGGCCGACTTCATGCAGGTCGCAGGCCCAGCCCAGCTCGCGCCGGCTTTCGTCCAGCGCGTCGTCGTTGTCGCTGACCGATTCGAAGAGCAGCTGCGCCAGCGTGCGCACGCGCAGGGCCTGGTCGGTGGCCACGCCGAAACGCGCCTGCAGCTCGCGCACCGATTCGTCGCGCATGTCTTCGGGCTGCGCGTGGCGCAGTGCCTCCAGGCGCTCACGCAGGTCGATGATCACGCCCTGGCGCAAGGCGCCGCGTGCCGCGACCAGGCTTTCGATGCCGAAGTGAGTGGCCAGCGTGTACAGGATCGCCAGCCCGCCGGGCAGCACCGCGCGCCTGTCGGCGCGCAGCGCCGGCCAGCGCAGCTTGTCGGTGTGCCCGGCCTGGATGCAGCCGGCGATGCACCAGCGCAGCCCGGCCGGCGTGATGCGCCCGTCGGTCACTCCGTTGGCAGCCAGCAGTTGAGATACCGCACCGACCGTGCCTGACGAGCCCAGCGCTTCCTGCCAGCGCTGCGGCGCGAAGGGTTGCAGTGCTTCTTCCAGCTCGGCGCCGGCGGCGATCTGCGCGGCGCGGAAGGCCTGCTCGGTAAGGCGGCCATCGCCGAAGAAGCGCATCGACAGGCTGACGCTGCCGACCTGGAAGGATTCGGCCAGCAGCGGCATGCGCCCCTGGCCGAGGATCATCTCGGTCGAACGCCCGCCGATGTCGACCACCAGGCGCGAGGCACCGGTGGGCTGCAAGTGCGATACGCCGGCATAGATCAGCCGCGCCTCCTCGCGCCCCGAGATCACCTCGATCGGGTAGCCCAGAGCCTCCTGTGCGCGCACCAGGAAGGCATTGCGGTTGCGGGCCTCGCGCAGCGTCTGCGTGGCCACGGCGCGCACCTGTCGCGGCGTGAAGCCGGACAGGCGCTCGGCAAAGCGGCGCAGGCAATCCAGCCCGCGCTGCACGGCCGCCTCGGTGAGCATGCCATCGGCGTCGAGTCCGCCGCCCAGGCGCACGGTTTCCTTCAGATAGTCGATGCGCCGGTAGCGGCCGTGCTGCAACTGGCCGATTTCGAGGCGGAAGCTGTTCGAGCCCATGTCGACGGCAGCCAGCGGACCGGAGAGCACGGGAGGTGGGCTGCGCATGGCGCGATTGTGCCTAGGAGCGCTGACCGCAGAGGCGGCCCGAGCAGTTCCTACAATGCTGCGCTTTCCCCTCCACCGGAGCCGGCATGCTGAAGCAGGAGTTCGACTGTCTGGTACCGCGGCGCGATTTCAGCCGCCGCGACTTCGTGCGCACCTCGGTGGGCAGCGGCTTTGCTGCCGCCGCGATGCCGGTGGTGGCGCAGTCCATGATCAAGACCGACAGCACCGGCCTGCTGGCCGGCGAGGTCACCATCCCGGTGGGCGACTTCAAGATGCCGGCTTACCGGGCGGCGCCGCTGAACCGCAAAAGCGCGCCAGTGGTGCTGGTGGTCAGCGAGATCTTCGGCGTGCACGAGCACATTGCCGACGTGGCGCGGCGCTTCGCCAAGCAGGGCTACTTCGCCATTGCGCCCGAGCTGTTCGTGCGCCAGGGCGACCCGCAGTCCTACGGCGAGATCGCCAAGCTGATCGCCGAGGTGGTGTCCAAGACGCCTGACGCACAGGTCATCGGCGACCTGGATGCTGCCGTCGCCTGGGCCGCGCAGCAGGGTGCGGCCGCCAGCCGGCTGGGCATCACCGGTTTTTGCTGGGGCGGGCGCATCACCTGGCTGTATGCCGCGCACAACCCGGCGCTGAAGGCCGGCGTGGCCTGGTACGGTCGGCTGCTGGGTGATATCAACGCGATGAACCCGAAGCGCGCGATCGACCTCGCGGGCTCGCTGAAGGCGCCGGTGCTGGGCCTGTACGGTGGCGCCGACACCGGCATCCCGATGAGCTCGGTCGCCGCAATGCAGGAGGCGCTGGCCACCGGCAGCCCGGCGGCGCGGCGCTCGAAGTTCGTCGTCTTCCCGGACGCGCCGCATGCCTTCCATGCCGACTACCGGCCCACCTACCGCAAGGCCGCGGCCGAGGAGGGCTGGGCGCTGGCGCTGGAATGGTTCAAGACCCACGGCGTCGCTTGACAGGCCTGCTAAGGTGATCTGTGAACCACCGTGCCGCGGCTGCCAGCCCGGCGCGGCGTGGGGCGTTCGCGAGTCCTCATGACGCTGACCTACATCGTACTGGCCACCTTGGCGGGTGGCCTTCTTTCCGTGCTCATCGCAGCCAGCCTGACGGTGAGCGTGCTCAGCCGCCTGGTGCACAACCTGGTCAGCCTGTCGGCCGGCGTGCTGCTGGGCACGGCCCTGCTGCATCTGCTGCCCGAAGCTTTCGAGAGCCATGTCGACGCACACGAACTGTTCCTCACGCTGCTGGGCGGGCTGCTGTTCTTCTTCCTGCTGCAAAAGGCCGAGATCTACCGCCACACCCACCACCACCAGGGCGACGGCCACCACCATCATCATCAGTTCGATGCGGAGCAGGCCGGCCGCGGCGGCTGGAGCGTGCTGGTCGGCGACGGCATCCACAACTTCTGCGACGGCCTCATCATCGCTGCGGCCTTCCTCACCGATCCGGGCCTCGGCCTGGTGACGGCGCTGGCCATCGTGGCCCACGAGATCCCGCAGGAGGTGGGCGACTACATCGTGCTGATCAACGCCGGCTTCTCACGCAGAAAGGCGCTGCTCTTCAACGTGCTCTCAGGCCTTGCCGCGGTGCTGGGCGGCGTGCTCGGCTACTTCATCGTCGGGCCTTGGGAAGACCTGTTCCCGTACCTGCTGGTGGCGGCATCGAGCAGCTTCATCTACGTGGCCGTGGCCGACCTGTTGCCGCAACTGCAGCGCCGGCTGCCCTGGCGCGAGACGGCTTCGCAACTGGCCTGGCTGGCCGGCGGGCTGAGCGTGGTGATGCTGGCGATGGGTGCGCTGCACTCGCACTGACGGGCCCGCCACCGCAGCGCCTTTGGCGCTGCCTCTTGAGGGGGCGCCGCCGGCGGACCGGCGAAGCCCGGATCCGCGGCGTTTGCTGGAAAGTGCGCAACAGCCGCGCGAAACCTACTTGATCACCAGCACGGGAATGCTGGAATGCGTCAGCACCTTCTGCGTCTCGCTGCCCAGCAGCAGGGCCGACAGGCCGCGGCGGCCGTGCGAAGCCATGACGATCAGGTCGCAGTTCTGCGTCTTGGCGTGGTCGAGGATGGCTTCCCACGGGTGCAGCGCCTCCACCGTGTGCGAATGGCAGGGCACGCCGGCCGCGCCAGCCGCGCTGGCCACTGCCTTGACGCGCTCGCTGGCGATGCGCTCCTGCGCGTCGAAGAACTCCTGCGGCGGCACAGGCTGCATCTCGGAGATGGCGCTGTAGGGGAAGGGCTCCTTGACGCTGATCGCAAACAGCTCTGCGCCCGAAGCCTTGGCCAAGCTGACAGCGGACTGGACCGCCTTCTGGCTGATTTCCGACCCGTCGGTCGAGATGAGGATTCGCTTGTACATGTTCTGCTCCTGTTTGGGTTCCGGCACTGATGGGACTGCCACAGCGCCCCATCTTTCATTATTGGACCGGAAGAACGATTGATCTTCGTCAATCGCGCACCGGCGCAAGCGCTCAGCCTCGCGCCACCGGCCGCGCCGGGTCGGCGCACCATTCGCTCCACGAGCCTGGATACAGAGCCGAACCCGCCAGCCCGGCATGCTCCATCGCCAGCAGGTTGTGGCAGGCGGTCACACCCGAGCCGCACTGGTGCACCACGTCGGCCGGCGCTGCATGCAGCGCTTCGAACTCGGCGCGCAGCACGGCCGCGGGCTTGAAGCGTCCGTCGGCCTGCAGGTTGTCCTTGAAGAAGCGGTTGATCGCGCCGGGGATGTGCCCGGCCACCGGGTCCAGCGGCTCGACTTCGCCGCGAAAGCGCTCGCCGGCCCGTGCGTCGAGCACCGGGCGGCGGCCCAGCCAGGCCAGCAGTTCGGAGGTCTGTACCGTCGGCATGCACGGTGCCAGCAGCGGGTACGCCACCGCTGGCCGCGGCGGCACCAGCTCGCGGTCGAGCGCCCCGCCGGCGGCCACCCAGGCGGCTGCTCCGCCATCGAGCACCGCCACGGTATCGTGCCCCAGCCAGCGCAGCAGCCACCAGGCGCGGGCGGCATAGGGCATGCCCTGCGCGTCGTAGCACACCACCTGCACGCCGGGCGCCACGCCCCAAGCGCCGGCGCGTCCGGCCAGCGCGCGGCGTTCGGGCAGCGGGTGGCGGCCGTTGCCCCCGGTCTTGGAGCCGGACAGGTCGCGGTCCAGGTGCACGTACACCGCGCCCGGCAAGTGACCCTGCGCAAAGGCGCGCTCGCCAGCCCCCGGATCGACGAGGTCGAAGCTGCAGTCCAGCAGCACGCAGGGCGCGGCGCCAGCGAGCAGGGCTTGCAGCTCAGCGGCGGAGATCAGGGTGCGGTGGGTCGGCATGTTAATCGGCTCTTGGATGTGTTCCTGGCGGCGACGGGCGGGCAAGCAACGTGGAGACCAGGCCGGCGCCGATGATCAGCAGCATGCCGGCCAGCGCCATCCATGACAAGCTTTCCCCGAACAGCATCACGCCGTAGAGCACCGCGAACAGGATGCCGGAGTATTGCAGCCCGGCGTTCGACAGCGTCGAGCCGATGGCGAAGGCCCGCGTGATCATCAGCTGCGCGGCGGTGGCAAGCAGCCCCACGGCCAGCAGCAGCGCCGCGCCCGGCTGGCTGTGGCGGCTGAGGCCGGTCCACAGCATCGAACCGGCGCCGGCCAGCACGCCGCCCAGCGCGAAATAGAAGACGATGCGCGTGTCCGGCTCCCCGCGCCGGCCCAGCGCGCCGACTTGCAGGTAGGCCAGCGCGGCGGCCATGCCCGACAACAGGCCGGCCATGCCATGCCAAAGCTGGTGCTGCGCGAGCGTGGGCCGCAGCACCAGGGACACGCCCGCGAATCCCACCAGCACAGTGACCAGCAGCCGGCCATCGACCCGGGCCGATCCCAGCCAGGCCGCTCCGGCCAGCAGGAACAGCGCCATCCACACCGAGGACATGTAGTTCAGCGTCACGGCCGTGGCCAGCGGCAGACCGCCGATGGCGTGGAACCACAGCCCCAGCGCAAGCACTCCGCACAGGCTGCGCCAGAAGTGCAGTGCCGGCACGGTGGTGAGCAGACTGACGCGCCGCGAGCGCGCCACCAGCCATGCGAAGAGCATGCCCACCAGGCCGCGGTAGAAGACGATCTCGCCGGCCGGGTACAGCTCGGAGGCCAGCTTGACGCAAACCCCCATCGTCGCGAACAGTAACGACGACCCGAGCACGAGCAGCGGCGCCCGCAGGCGGCCGCTGGGCGTGTTCAGCGTCGCGCCATCTCGCGCCGGTACCACTCGTGGAAGTGCTGCATGCCG
>JBEIHU010000149.1:0-10381 GCA_040381175.1 Burkholderiaceae bacterium | reverse complement strand
GGCCGCGGCCGCCGGCCCGGCGGCGGCCTGCAGCCTGGCGACCAGCGCGGCGGCCTGCACTGCAGTGGCCTCGCTGCCGCTGCCTGGCTGCTGGGCTTCGGCCACCAGCGCGCGGATCTGGTCGCAGCACAGCAGCAGCAAGGTGCTCAGCTGCGGGTCGAGGCACACCACGCCCTCGCGCAGCCGGTCCAGCAGGTTCTCCACATGGTGGGTAAAGGCCACCACGCGGTCCAGGCCGAAGATGCCGGCCGAACCCTTGACGGTGTGAGCGCAACGGAACAGCGCGTCGAGCAGGCAGCGGTCATCGGGCTGGTCTTCCAGCTGCAGCAGCAGCTGCTCCAGCATCTCGACCTGTTCGTGCGCCTCGCTGATGAAGGCGGGCAGCGCCTCCGCGATGAAACTCAGGTCGGCATCCTTTTCGTTCATTGGACTACCCTGCGCACTGCGTGCTCCGGGACGAGCGCTTGGGAACGGCCCGGCGCGCTCATTGGACTACCCTGCGCACTGCGTGCTCCGGGATGAGCGCTTGGGAACGGCCCGGCGCGCTCATGCGGCGGCCCTTTCCTGGCCGGTGCCGAGCAGGTGATGCGACAGCCCCAGCGATTCGCAGGCGGCCCGCAGGGCCGGGCTGGCGTTGCCCAGCTGCGGCGTGCGGCCCAGCGGCGCCAGCGTGCGCGCCAGCGACACCAGCAGCTGCACACCGGCGGCGTCGATCTGGTCGACCGCGCCGCCGTCGATGCAGCAGACCTCGTCCTCGGCATGGGCGTCCATGTGCGCCAGCAGCTGGCGGCGCAACTCGCCGGCGCTGTAGATCGTCATCTCCGCCGGCAGGGCCAGTGTGCTGTTCATCGGGCGTCTCCTACGGCAGGACCAGCTTGGACACCGCGTCCAGCAGCTGCGGAGGGTTGAAGGGCTTGACGATCCACGCCTTGGCGCCGGCCGCGCGGCCCTGCTCCTTCTTGGCGTCCTGGCCCTCGGTAGTGAGCATCACGACCGGCGTGAAGCGATGCCGCGGATGCTCCTTGACCTTCTTGACGAAGCTGATGCCGTCCATCACCGGCATGTTCACGTCGCTGACGATCAGGTGCACCTTCGAGGCCTTGTCCAGCTGGCCCAGCCCCTGCTGGCCATCGCCGGCTTCCAGCACGTCGTAGCCGGCGCGCGCCAGCGCCAGCTTGACCACGGTGCGCAAAGAGGAAGAGTCGTCGACGATCAGGATGGTCTTGGACATGAAGGTACTCTCCTGTCAGAAAAAGACGGTTTGGCTGCCCGGCGTCGGCGTGCCAGCGGGAACTTGGCCGCCAGCCAGCGCGCGCTGCTCCTGGGTGGTGTAGCCGGCCGAGAGCAGCGCGGTCCATTCGCCGGCTTCGGGCATGCGGCCCTGGGCCAGCGAGTCGCGCAGGCACAGCACCGCGCTGGCCATCGAGCCGTTGACCTGGTCGATGATCTGCTGCACGCGGTCCTGGAACTGGAAAGCCACCATCAGCTGCTGCACCTGCTCGCGCACCGCATGGCCGCGCGCGGACAGGTCCGCGGCACGCTGCTGCAGCTGGGACACGGCATCGTCGACCTGCTCGATGACCTGGCCGACCGTGACCTCGGAAGCCCGGATCACGCCGGTGTCCTGCGCCGACTGGCGCGCCGCATGCACCAGCGTGTCGTTCATCCGCGTCTCGAAGCCTTCGACCTGTCTGCCGATCCGCCGCCCCGTCTCGCCCGATTCGGTGGACAGCCTGCGCACCTCGGCCGCCACGACCGCGAAACCGCGACCGCTGTCGCCAGCACGCGCCGCCTCGATGGCGGCGTTGAAGGAAAGCAGGTTGGTCTGGCGTGCGAGCTTGGCCACGTCCTCGGCCATGCCGCGAAGGTCGGTCGAGGCACCGGACAGCGAGCGCATCGTCGCCGTCAGCGCCTCGCGCGATTGCACGAAGCCATGGAAGTTTTCGACCAGTCCGCGCAGCTGCTGTTCGCACTGCTGCAGCATTCGCGCACGCTCGTCGAGCCGGCCGGCGGCGCCGCGGCTGCGCATCGCATCCGGGTCGTCTTCGAGAATCTTGTCGAGCTGCTCGAGGATCAGCATGAAGCCCTGCAGCAGCTGCTCGGTGGCTTCGCGCATCTGCGTCTGCGCGGTGCCGAGGTGGCCGCTCCACAGCTGCACCGCGGAATCCAGGCGTTCGAGCATCGTGCCGGCCAGCTCGCCGCTGCCAGCCTGCCGGCCGGCAGCGGCGTCGAAGCCGTCCTGCGTCGCCGCCGGCCCGCGGCCGAAAAGCTGCTGCATGGCGCGGCGCAGGCCGTCGCGCCGTGGCGACCGCAGGGCCGAAGGTGGTGGTGTGGTGGACTGAGCCATCAGGGGGTCGTGGGTCATGCGATCTGCGCGAAGCGCTTGGCAAAGCCGGCGGCCCAGCCCGGCAGCTGGTCGGCCGTCATCGGCCGGGCGATGAAGTACCCCTGCGCCACGTCGCAGCCGGCGTCGCGCACCGTGTCCCAGTCGGAAGCGTCTTCCACGCCCTCGGCCACCGTCAGCATGCCCAGCTGGTGGGCCATCTCGATGCTGGCCTTGACGATCGCGCGGCGCGTCGTGCTCTGACTGCAGCCGCGCACGAAGCCGCGGTCGATCTTCAGCTCGTCGAACGGCAGGTCGCGCAACTGCGCCAGCGATGAGTGCCCGGTGCCGAAGTCGTCGATGGCCAGGCCGATGCGGTTCAGCCGCAAACGCGTCAGGATGTCCAGCGGCGGGCGCCGGTCCTTCAGCAGCCGAGACTCGGTCACCTCCAGGCGGAGCGCCTCGGGTTCCAGTCCGTGCTGGGCCAGCAGCTCCAGCACCCGCTCGGGGAAGTCCAGCCGCACCAGGTTGTCCATCGACACGTTCACCGCGATGCATTGCGTCAGGCCCTGCTCGCGCCAGCGCTTGGCCTGAGCGATCGAGATGGCCAGCACCTGCATCGTCAGCGCGTCGATCAGGCCGCGCTCCTCGGCCATCGTGATGAAACTGTCCGGGTAGACCAGACCGTCGCTCGGATGCTGCCAGCGCACCAGCGCCTCGACGCCGACCAGGCGGCCGTCGGCCAGCGAGACCTTGGGTTGGTAGTGCACCCGCAGCTGGTCGTGCTGCAGCGCGTCGCTCAGTTCGCGCGGCACGTAGCGGCGCGGCGTCGCGCGGTCCGGCGTGCGGATCCCGCTCTTCCAGCGCTCGATCAGCTGCCGCAGCTCCTGCGACGACGCCGGTTTGTGCAGATGGCCGATCAGGTTGAGCCGGTGCCCGGCCGCCAGGTGGGCCACGCTTTCGATGACCCGCTGCTCGGCAGCGCTGACCAGCAGCAGCGCACCAGCGTAGCCGCAGCCGGCCAGGCGGCGGATCAGCTCCACGCCATCCATGCCGGGCATGCTCAGGTCCAGGACCAGCAGCATGCGCGAACTGTCGCCGCCCTGCACCCGGGCCAGCGCCGCGTGGCCGGACTGCAGCATCTCCAGGGGCGCATCGGTCAGGCTGGCCAGCTGGTGCTGCAGCACCTGCAGCTGGAACGGGTCGTCGTCGACCAGGATCACCGTAGGTTGGGCACCCGGACCCGACAGCAGCGGCTGCATGCGCCGGTGCACCTCGCTCAGGGCCGCGTCGAAACCGCCTTGCAGCAGCTGCACCGCCGCGGTGTCGTCGCGCTTGGCCGCCGCCTCGATGCGCGCGCACAGCGCCGCCAGCGCGACAGCGCCAACCGCGGCCGACGAGGACTTCATTCGGTGCGCCAGGGCACCTGCCTCGGCCCAGCGTCCTGCGGACACCACGGCGCGCAGCGTATCGGCGCCGCTGCGCGCCGAGGCCAGGTACTCGCGCCGGATGCGCATCAACACGGCCGGGTCGGAGCCCACCAGCGCCGGCAGTGCCGTCGGGTCCAGCACCTGCGAGGCCGCCGCGTCGGCCGGCTCGGGCGGCGCTTCAGCGCCGGCCTCGATGCCGGGCAGCCACTTGGCCAGCACCTCGGCCAGACGCTGCCGGGTCACCGGCTTGCTGATGTAGTCGTCCATGCCGGCCGCGAGGCAGCGTTCGCTCTCGTCGTCGCTGGCGCTGGCAGTGATGGCGATCACCGGAAAATGCCCCAAGCCGCTCTCCTCCACCCGGATGCGCCTGGCCAGCGCATATCCGTCCAGCCCGGGCAGGTGCAGGTCGGTCAGCAACAGCGCGAAACGGCCGCTGCGCCAAAGGTCCAGAGCCTGCAGCCCGTCTTCAACGACCTCCGAGGCCAGACCCATCAGTTCGAGCTGCAGCCGGATCACGGTCTGGTTGATCTGGTTGTCCTCAGCCACCAGCACCAGCCGGCCCTGCGCCACGGCCTCGTCGGTGCTGGGCCGAGGCACCGCATGGTCCGCCGGCACGGTATCGGCCGGCGCCGACGGCGGCGGCTGGCGCCCTGCCGCCACCGCGACCGCCTGCAGCAGGGTGTCGCGGTGCAGCGCGTCGGCATCGATGCGCAGCTCGCCTGCGTTGCCGCAGTGCAGCTGACGCCGCGCACCGCGTCCCACGCAGACCAGCCCGAGGCCACTGCCGTCGGCCAGCAACCGGGCCTCGGACTGCGTGGCTGCCGACAGTGCGGTGCCCAGCAGGAGCACGCTGTCCGCGCCCGGCTCCACGTAGAGCCCGGCCTGCAGCGTCGCAGCGTCGGGCCAGGTGAACACGCTGGCGCCTGCGGCCTGCAGGTAGACCGACCAGTCGCTCTCGAGCTGGGTGTCGCCGAGCAGGAGGTGGCAATCAACCTGCGGCAGCTCGATGCGCTGGCCGGATTGCGCCGAGCGCTGCGCGTCCGGCAACAGCGGCAGCAGCACCACGAAGCTGGAACCCTGGTCGGGCACGCTGTGCGCCTGCAAAGTGCCGCCGAAGGCCTGAACCAGCTTGTGCACGATCGACAGGCCCAGGCCGGTGCCGCCATAGCGCCGGGTGGTCGAGTCCTCGGCCTGCACGAAAGGCTGGAAGACGCGGGTCAGCGCCTCCTCGGTCATGCCGATGCCGTTGTCGACCACGCTCAGGCGCAGCTGGCCCGGCTGGGGGCTGTCGATGCGCAGGCTCACGCGTCCCGTCCGGGCCAGTCCGACGCTGAACTTGATGGCATTGCCGACAAGGTTGTTGATGATCTGGCGCAGCCGCAACGCATCGGTCATCACCGTCTCGGGCAGCGCCGGATCGACGAACACATCGAGCAGCAACTCGCCGCCAGCGGCCGCCGCCTGCAGTGCATCGCAGGCAGCCTCGACCAACGCCCGCAAATCGACGCTGGCATGCTCCAGCACCAGGCAGCCGGCCTCGATCTTGGAGAAGTCGAGCAGCCCGTCGATGATCTCCAGCAGCGCGAAGGACGAGTCGCGGATGGTGTGCAGCAGACCGCTCTGCTCGCTGCTCAGCAGCGTGGCGGAAAGCACTTCGACCAGGCCGACGATGCCGTTCATCGGGGTACGGATCTCGTGGCTCATCGCGGCCAGGAAGCTGCTTTTCGCCGCATTGGCCGTTTCGGCCAAACGCTTGGCCTGGGCCAGCTCCGCGGTGCGCTGGCCGACCAGGTCCTCCAGGTGCAGTCGGTAGGTGTCGAGCTCGGCGCCCATGCGCTGCTTTTCGGTGACGTCCTCCTTCACCGAAATGAAGTGGCTGATGCTGCCCTGCGGCGTGCGCACTGGCGACATCACCGCGAACTCGACGTACTCGCTGCCGTCCTTGCGGCGATTGAAGAGCACGCCTTTCCAGCTTTTGCCGGACAGCAGCGCGGCCCACATCTCGGCATAGGTGTCCGGCGGCGTCCGGCCCGATGCCAGAAGGCGCATGTTGGCGCCCAGCAGCTCTTCGCGTGCATAGCCGCTGCTGTCCACGGTGGCCTGGTTGACGTAGACGATGCGGGCCTGCAAGTCGGCGACGATGATGCTTTCGCTGCTTTGTTCCACCGCCTGTGACAGCTGGCGCAGCTGCTGCTCGCTCTGGCGCCGCTGAGTGATGTCGTGCGAGATGCCGATGGTGCCGACGACCTGGCCGTCGGCTCCGCGCAGCGCTGCATTGATGCGGACGAAGCATCGCGCGCCGATGGGCGTGTCCCGCTCGACTTCATAGCTCTCGGTCTCGCCGCTGTCGATCACACGGCGCTCGATGGTCCGGATTTGCGTCAGCTGCTCGGACGTGAACGCGAATTCGCCCCTGGTGCCGATCAACTGCTCGGCGCTGCAGCCGACCAGCGCCGCGGCGGCGCGGTTCGCGTAGAGGTATCGGCCTTCGAGGTCCTTGGCGTACAGCGCATCGGGCGAACATTGCGCAATGGTCTGCAGCAAGCTGGCGGTCTGCTGCTGCCGCAGCCGCGCCGCATTGCCCTGGTCCACCGCGCGGAGATGGCGGCGCGCGCTGCGCGTCAGCAGCAACGCCGCCAGGCCGCCGCTTGCCAGCGTGCCGGACAGCAGGCCCAGCCACAACTGTGCGAAGCGCAGGCCAGGCAGCGGCGCCAGCAGGGCCAGCCCGAGCACCGCGGCGCCGCCGAGGCCGAGCAGGCCCGGCAGCCGCACGGCCCGGAATCGCTCGCGGCCTGCGGCCGCGGGCGCTGAATCTGCAGACGCACGGTCGTGCGCGCCAAAGCCCGGCATGCGCATCAGCATGGCGAGACGGACAAGGAATCGAGCAGCATCAACCGGTGCATCCTGGCTGCGGCCGCCGCCCCGCTGGAGCGGCTTCGCCTTCAATGGATGCCACTGTAGAAAGCGCGACCTCGTGCGTCTGCGAGGAATTCTCTACCGGCCGCGCGAGGAATGCGTGGCCGCTGCGGCGCCGCTCAGCGCTCTTCGGCGTCGACCAGACCGGTGCGGATCGAAAAGCGCACCAGCGCTGGCACGTCGGCCACGCCCAGCTTGGCCATCAGCCGGCTGCGGTACGAATCCACCGTCTTCGGCGACAGGTGGAGCAGCGCGCCGATCTGCGTGCTGGACTTGCCGCGCACCACCAGCTCGGCCATCTGCCGCTCACGCACCGACAGCGTGCTCAGCGCGGTGGCGTCGTCCCCGGCGGTCAGGCCCTGAACCGCCAGGTCGGCCACCACGCCGCCCAGATAGCGGCGGCCGCCGGCCACCGCGGCGATGGCCTGCAACAACTCGGCCGAAGGAGCGCCCTTGAGCATGTAGCCGGCCGCCCCAAGACGCATGGCTTCGGCCACATGCCGCGGCAACTCCGACATCGTCAGCACGATGGTGCGCACGGCGATCTTGCGCCGCTGCAGCTCGGTCAGCAACTCGAAGCCGGAACGCTGGCCCAGGTGCAGGTCGAGCAGCAGCACCTGCGGTGCGAGGCGCTGGATTTCGGCCAGGGCTTCGGTCGGGTCGCCGCTGCCGCCAACCACGTCGTGGCCGGCCGCGCGCAGCACGGCGGCCAGCCCCTCGCGCAGCATCGCGTGATCGTCAACCAGGTAAAGCGCAATCAAGGCCCGGCCTCCAACCAGAGCAACATCAGGCTGTTTCCCAGCTCGGCGCTGTACTCCGCCGCGAACTGCCCGCCGATGGACAGCGCACGTTCACGCATGCCCACCAGGCCGACATGGCCGATGGGCGGCGCCTGCAGCGGCCCCGTGCCGGCGCGACCATCGTCGATGATCTCCAGCTGCAGGCCCTGCGCGTCGCCGGCCAGCACCACCCGTACCAGCGTCGTGCCGTGGCGCTGTTGGGCGTTGACGATGGCTTCGCGGGCGATCATGAAGGCGGCATACTCCACCTCGGCCGGCCAGCGCAGGCCGAGATCGCCATCGTCCAGCTCGAGCAGCACATCGGGCTGCGTCGTGTCGACGGTGCGCGCGCGCACCGCGTTGTCGAGCGCGGCGATCAAGCCCTGCTCCTCGAGCAGCGCCGGACGCAGTTCGTGCAGCACGGCGCGCACGTCGGCCATTGCGCGGTCGAGGCTGCGACCGAACTCCAGCCAGTCCCGGTGCATCGCCTCGGACATCGAGCCGGCGTGCACCGCCATGCTGGCGTCCAGGTGCAGTCGCGCCAGCGCCAGCTGCTGGCCCAGGTGGTCGTGCAGCGTCTGCGCGATGTAGCGGGTGGTCTCGCGCTCCTGCGTCAGAAGCCGCGACGTCAGGCCGGACAGCTCTGCCTTGTGGCTGCGGACGGCGCGCTCGGCCTTGCGCCGATCGGTGACGTCGCGCAGCACCAGCACGCTACCGCCCTTGCCCACCGGGCGCACGCTGATCTCGACCGGGACGAAGCCGCCGTCCTTGCGGCGCAGCTCGCGCTCGGCCAGGGCCCCGTCGGCAGGCGGCGGCAAGGCCGGTCCGGCCTCCCCGCTCAGGTTCGCCACAGGCTCCAAGAGATCACCCACGGTCATGCGCATCAACTCGACGGCAGCATAGCCAGACAGCCGGGCCAACGCATGGTTGATTTCGACGATGCGTTGATCGGAATCAAGCAGCAGCACACCCTCGGCCATCGCCTCGAACAGGCCGCGCTGGTAGGCCTCGGCCTCGCGCAGCGCCTGCTCGGTGCGCCGCAGCTCGGTCACCTCGACCATCACGCCCTGCAGCTCCGGCCGACCATCGCCGTGCACGACAAAGCGGCAATGGTCAATGACATGTCGCCACTGGCCCTTGTGGTCGCGCATGCGGTAGGCCAGATCCACCGCGGCGCCAGCCGCGGCCGCGGCCGCGATCTCCCCGTCGACGCGCTCGCGGTCATCGGGATGAATGACCTGCGGCCAGTTCGGCCCGGCGCTGGACATCCACTGCTGCGGGGTGTAGCCGAGCAGGCCGATAGCCGGGCTGATGTAGGTGCAGGGCGCCCCCGGGTCGAAGGGCGCGCGGTAGATCATCGCCGGCAACCGTTCGGCCAGCATCCGAAACTGCCGCTCGCTTTCGCGCAGCGCGTCGCGCGCCTTGCGCTGCGCGCTGATGTCCGACGCATACACCGTGACACCGTCGCCCGCGGGGAAGATGCGCAATTCGCACCAGGGGCCCTGGTCGGCCAGGCACTGCTCGCTGCGATCCACCCGCCCGTGGTGGGTGGCGGCGGCCACGCGCTCGGCCAGCAGCGCCGCGCCGGGGTTCGGCAGCAGCTCGGGCAGCGTACGGCCGACCAGATCGGCGCCGGCATCCAGGCCGAGCAGCAGGGCGGCGCGAGCATTTGCATGGGTGAATCGGCCCTGCCCGTCCAGCGCCATGAAGGCATCTCCGATGCGCGCCATGACCTGCTGCAACTCGGCATGGGCGCGTGATTCGGCCGCCATCGATGCCGCCAGCTCGCGCTGCAGGCGGCGCGCCGAGCTCAGCTGATCGGCCAGCATCATGCATGCCGGACCGCCGTGGAGCTGCAGTGCCGAGCATCGCAGCTCCACGTCGAGCCGGCGCCCGTCCTTGCAAACATGGGTCCAGCAGCCCTCGACCTGCGCCGGCGCGCCGGCCGCCTGGGCTGCGCCCAAGGCCTGGCGCAGCCGCTGGCGGTCGGGCTCGGGCGCCAGCTGCTCGACCGATATCCTCAGGAACTCCCCGCGGGCGTAGCCGTAGCGGGCAACCGCGGCCTCGTTGACATCGAGGACGCGCAGCGTGTTTGGCTCGAACACCCACGCCGGCTGCGGCAGGGCCTGGAACACCGCGCGGTAGCCGGCATCGGCCTCGGGTCTGCTGCCGGGGCGGCGCAGGCCGTGAAGCCTGCGGCGCAACAAGGCGGCCATGCGCACGCGCCAGGTTGGAGACGGGCCGGCCAGGGACGCCGGCTGCGGCGGCGTCAGCGGGAGTTCGAGTTGCGAGCTGTTCAAGGCAAGCCTGGAGGTGGCTCCGTCATCATAGGAACGGATGTGCCCCGCGGGTGACCGCTGCGGCGGCTGTCCAGAACTCCCCGCACGCCCCGACTGGGTTTTCCCAGGCGCTTGCAGGCACCTGTCACGAAGCGTCGCGCCGGGCCCGGAGATGGGTGCGCGGGCGGCTTAGACTGCGGAGCATGAAGCGCGAAGCGAACTTGCCGCCCCTGCCTGCCGGCAGGTCTGCGGGTTCGATGGCGGCCGAAACAGCAGCCGTGTCGCCGCAACGCGCGCAGGCTTGGACCAGCGCCGAGCGCCGGGGGGCCCTGCTTTCGGCGAGCGCCCGCGAGTTGACGCAGGGCCCGGACAGACAGGAGCTGCCGCGCCGGATGTGCCGTGCGCTGGGCGAGGCAGGCGGCCTGGCCCTGGCCTGGCGGGCCCACGGCGAGCCGCAGTGCTCAGCCTCATGGGGCCTGGATGCGGCGGCGCTGGCCGACATCGGAGCGGCGGACGCGGCCCACGCCGACTGGCTGGCGCTGGCCCGGCGCCATGGTTTCGCTGCGGCGCTGTGGCTTCCGGTGGCCCAGGCCGGGCAGCAGCTGGGCTGGCTCGGGGTGTTGTCGCGGCAGGCCGATGCGCTGGACGCCGGCG
>JBEIHU010000148.1:0-10399 GCA_040381175.1 Burkholderiaceae bacterium | reverse complement strand
TGCAGCGGCGCTGCGCGATGTGGCCCGCCGGGTACCGCTGGAGCGCTGCCTGATCGAGACCGACAGCCCATATCTCGCACCTGTTCCGTACCGGGGCAAGACCAATCAGCCTGCATATGTGCCGCGCGTGGCGCAACAGCTGGCGGAGCTGAAGGGCATCAGCCTTGAGGAGGTGGCGCGCGTCACCACCGCAAACTTCGAACGGCTGTTTTCGCGCATCCCGCCCACCCATAACCAGACCAACATTCATGCAGAATTACTTTAAAGTTGCCATATATGTTATTGTAATTACTTGTTTTTCTACTGCATACGCCAATTCGTATGTGGACTTCTTTCGCGCCGTCAATGTCGACAATGCGGGCAAAGTGAAAGAGCTGTTGGCCCGGGGGTTCGACCCCAACACGCTCAGTGAATCCGGCCAGGTCGCGCTGCACGTTGCGATGCAGGAGGATTGTCCAAACGTGGCGGAGGTCCTGTTGGCCAGTCCTGCGTTGAAGATCGATGCCGCCAATGCGTTGGGCGAGACGGCGCTGATGATGGCCGCCACTGAATGGCCGGCTGGACTCGGCCAAGAAGTTGCTGGACCGTGGCGCGCAGGTACACAAGCCCGGCTGGTCACCGGTTCACTACGCTGCGGGCGGGCCGAGTACCGAGTTGCTGGCCTTGCTCCTGAACCGCGGCGCTGACATCAATGCCCGAGCTCCCAATGGCAGCACGCCTTTGATGATGGCGGCGCGCTTTGGCACGGAAGACAGCGTCAGGCTGTTGTCCAGCCTTGGCGCAGACAAGAAGCTGCTGAACGATCGCAACCTATCGGCCGCCGATCTGGCGAGAAACACCGACCGCGTCTACCTGTTGCGATATCTGGACTGAGGGCCTCGGCTGCAGCAGCGCTGTCAGGCATTTTCCGACAGCCGGCTTGGTCGCTGACCGACTGGGAGCCAAACGCCGGGCTCGCTAGAGTGTTTTCCATTGCAATGTCCGCCGAGGTGATCCCGATGACCCAGCCGTATCACGCCGCCGCCAATCCCTTTGCGTTGCTGATGGATCCGCAAGCGGTTTTCCGCGCCATCGAGAAATCCGAACGCCTCGAGCGTCTGCACAGTCGAATTTGCCGGCCGCTGGACAAGCCATTGCTGCCCGTGGTGGTGACCGAGGACGAAGAAGTCTCGACCTGCATGGATGAGCTGATCGATCTTCCGGGTGAAGAGATTTAAACCGTTGCTTCCTGGACGGGGTTGGCGCGTGGCAGTATGCGCTACGATGTATATTATGTTAACTAGTAATACGATGATGATGGCTGGCTGATCAAACTCACCTGGCAACTCGCTCGACCACCCACCCCAGCCTTGGCCAAACGACTGCGGGCCCCTTCCGGGGCCCGCGTTCATTGAAGACGACAACGGCGGTGATCAGAGCCGTTCGAACACCGCGGCAATGCCTTGGCCACCACCGATGCACATCGTCACCAGCGCGTAGCGGCCGCCAGTGCGGTGCAGTTCGTAGACCGCCTTGGTCGCCAGGAACGCGCCCGAGCAGCCGATCGGGTGGCCCAGCGCGATGGCGCCGCCGTTCGGGTTGGTCTTCTTCATGTCCAGTTCAAGGCCACGGGCGACCGCGATCGCCTGGGCGGCAAAGGCCTCGTTGCTCTCGATCACGTCCATCCGGTCGAGCGTCAGGCCGCCCTTCTTCAGCGCCAGCTTGGTGGCCGGGATCGGGCCTTCGCCCATGATCTCGTTCGGCACGCCGGCCACGGCGTAAGACACCAGGCGGGCCAGCGGCTTGTGGCCGTCGGCCGCGGCGCGGGCAGCGTCAGCCAGCACGAAGAAGGCCGCGCCGTCATTGATGCCCGAGGCATTGCCGGCGGTGACGCTGCCGTCCTTCTTGAAGGCCGGCCTCATCTTGGCCAGCGTTTCCAGCGTGGTGCCCGCCTTCACGTGCTCGTCGGTGTCGAAGGACACCTCGCCCTTGCGGGTCTGCTTGACGATCGGGACGATCTGGCTCTTGAAGCGGCCCTCGGCAACGGCAGCCGCCGCACGCCGGTGCGATTCGACAGCCAGCGCGTCCTGCTCCTCGCGGGTGATACCCCATTTTGGTGACCAGGTTCTCGGCGGTGATGCCCATGTGGCCGACTCCAAAGGGGTCGGTCAGCGCAGCCACCATCGCGTCGACCATCTTCACGTCGCCCATGCGGGCGCCGCTGCGCAACTGCGGACTCAGGTAGGCGCCGCGGCTCATCACCTCGACGCCGCCGCCGACGCCGTAGTCGCAGTCACCCAGCAGAATGTTCTGCGCGGTGGTGACAATGCCCTGCAAGCCCGATGAGCACAGCCGGTTGACGGCCATCGCTACCGAGTCCATCGGCAGGCCGGCCTGGATCGAGGCCACGCGGGCCACGTAGGGGTAGCGGCTTTCAGTGGGGATGCAGTTGCCCACCGTCACGTAGTTAATGCTCTTGGGGTCGACGCCTGAGCGCTTGACCGCCTCCTTCATGACCGTGCCGGCCAGTTCCGCCGGCTCGATGTCGGCCAGCGAGCCGTTGAAAGTGCCGATCGCCGACCGGGCCGCGCCCAGCACCACCACATCACGATTGCTCATGCTCATCTCCTTGCCGATAGATACTGCGGGATGGCGCGACCATAACGCGCCGCACTGGCGGCAGCCTTACGCCGTTGCACAAACCAGCGGAAGGCCGAGGACATGATTGGCGGAGCCGGAGGGATTCGAACCCTCGATGCAGGTTTTGCCCGCATACTCCCTTAGCAGGGGAGCACCTTCGGCCACTCGGTCACAGCTCCGTCGTACCAGTCCTGATTCTACCTTCAGGCTGCTTTCATCAGGCGGCTTGGGCCTGTTCCAGGTCGAAGGCCTTGTGCAACGCCCGCACCGCGAGTTCCATGTACTTCTCGTCGATGACCACGCTGGTCTTGATCTCGCTGGTGGTCACCATCTGAATGTTGATGCCCTCCTCGCTGAGCGTGCGGAACATCTTCGCAGCCACGCCGACGTGGCTGCGCATGCCGATGCCGACGATCGACACCTTGCAGATCTTCGGGTCGCCGGTGACCTCGGCCGCTCCCGTGGCCGGTGCCACGCCGCTCTTGAGCAAGTCGAGCGCGCGCGGGTAATCGTTGCGGTTGACGGTGAACGAAAAGTCGGTGCGCCCGCCGTGCGAGACGTTCTGCACGATGACATCCACATCGATGTTGGCCTCGGCGATGGCGCCCAGGATCTGGTAGGCGATGCCGGGTCTGTCAGGCACGCCGACCACGGTGATCTTGGCTTCGTCGCGGGTGAAGGCGATGCCGGACACGACAGCTTGTTCCATCTTTTCGTCTTCCTCGAAGGTGATCAGGGTGCCGGAGGCGGCTTCCTCGGTGATATCGATGTCCCAGGGCGTGAAGCTCGACAGTACGCGCAGTGGCACGCGGTACTTGCCGGCGAATTCCACCGAGCGGATCTGCAGCACCTTGGACCCCAGGCTGGCCATCTCCAGCATCTCCTCGAAGCTCACGGTCTGCAACCGGCGCGCCTCGGGCACGATGCGCGGGTCGGTGGTGTAGACGCCGTCCACGTCGGTGTAGATCAGGCATTCGTCGGCCTTCATGGCTGCTGCCACGGCAACGGCCGAGGTGTCCGAGCCGCCGCGCCCCAGAGTGGTGATGTGGCCCTGGCCGTCGATGCCCTGGAAGCCGGTGATGATGACCACCCTGCCCGCCGCCAGGTCGGCGCGAACGCGAGCATCGTCGATGGATTCGATGCGCGCCTTGGTGAAGGCCGAATTGGTACGGATCGGCACCTGCCAGCCGGCGTAGCTCACCGCGTCCAGCCCTTCGGCCTGCAGCGCCAGCGCCAGCAGGCCCACCGACACCTGCTCGCCAGTGGCGGCGATCAGGTCGAGCTCGCGCATCGTTTGAGGCGTCTGCTTCGGCGGCGATACCTCCTTTGCCAGGCCGAGCAGACGGTTGGTCTCGCCGCTCATGGCCGAGGGCACCACAATCAGGTGGTGCCCTGCACGCACCCACTTGGCGACGCGCTTGGCGACACTGCGGATGCGCTCGGTCGAGCCCATCGACGTGCCACCGTACTTGTGAACGATGAGAGCCATGGATGCCGGGTGTTCGTCGGTTCAAGCGCGCGCGGTCTGCGCACACAAACCCAACATTTTAGATGCAGCGGGTCAGCGGGCCTCAGCCCCACTGCGGCCCAGGCGCGCCATCGACGAGCCAGCGCAGGTCGAGCAAGGGTTCGCCGCATTCGGCCCGGACCCTTGCGTCGATGCCCAATCCCGGCACGTACAGCAGATCGGCGCCGTCGAAGACCAGCGGTACCTCGCGCTGCCAGGCCGGCACGCCAGCTGCCTGGAACTGCTTCTTCAAGCTGCGCGGCACCGACCGCTGGCTACGTTGGAACTGCTCGCCCCCAGCGCGCGCGCGCACCTCGCAGCGGCGCAGGCGTTCGGCCTGCAAGCCGCCGCGGTCGACGCAACGGACCTCGAACATCCCCCGCCAGCCCGGCACGGCATGGCGTCCCGCCCGGCTCAGGTCGATCTTCATCGGCAGCTGCGATGCGACCGCGGCCGTCTGCGGCCGAACGGCCAGCAACTGCCCGGCGTGCAGCCTCAGTTCGCCCCCAGGCCAAGGCCAGGCGGCGCCTGCGTTTGCAGTCGGCAGTTCGTGCAGCAGGCGATACACCAGCGTCTCGGGAGCGCCAGCAACTCCTTGGCCAGCCAGCCAGGCGCGCAGCAGGTTGGCCCGCCGTGCGGCGGACAGGCAGCGCCATTCCGCCACGCCGAGCCGATCCCCAATGCACACCTTCTGCGCATCGATCGCCGCCAACTCGCGCAGGCATTCGGCGGCCTCCTGCGCACGCCGCGCACTGGCGGCCAGGCTGGTGCAGGCGTGATCGAAGCCTTCTTCGAGCGCCGGCCAAATCTGGTGCCGCAGGCGGCTGCGTGCCAGAGAACGGTCGGTATTGCTCGGGTCTTCGACGAAGCTCAACCGGTGGCGCCGCGCATAGGCCTCGATGGCGCGGCGCGGCTGCTCGAGCCAGGGCCTGGCCCAGACAATGCCGTCGCGCAGCGCCTCGTGCGGCATCGCCGCCAGGCCCGCCGGGCCGGCGCCGCGCAGCGCCTGCAACAGGAAGGTTTCGGCCTGGTCGCGCCGGTGATGGGCCAGCAGCACCACGTCGGCGCCACAGGCCCGCGCCATGTCGGCCAGTGCGGCATAGCGTTCGCGCCGCGCCCAGGCCTCGATGCTCTCACCGGCCGCAGGTGCGGCTTTCAGGCGCCGCCACGACAGGCTGACCGGCAGGCCGCTGCTGGCCCAGCGCCGCGCCTGAGCTTGCAGGTGGGCAACCCAGTCTCCGGCCACTGCTTGCAGCCCGTGGTGCACATGCAGCGCCACCACCTGCAGCTGGCTGCCCCGCGCCGCGCGGGCCGTGGCATGCCAAAGGGCCGTGGAATCGAGGCCACCGCTCACGGCCACGGCAATGCAGCGTCGGCTCACGGCCCGCCTTGCCGGCCATGCCGGCGCATTCAGCGCTCCTTGGTGTCGCTGAAGCGGCCGTAGGACTGCAGCCGGTCGTAGCGTCGCTCAAGCAGCGCGGCGGGCTTCAGATCCACGACCTGGCGCAGCGCGTCGTTCAGTGCGCGCTTCAGGCTCGCCGCCATCTGGTGCGGGTCTCGGTGCGCGCCGCCCACCGGCTCGCTGACGATCTTGTCGATCACGCCCAGCGCCTTCAGGCGGTGGGCGGTGATGCCCAGTGCGTCGGCGGCATCGGAGGCCCGCTCGGCGGTCTTCCACAGAATCGACGCGCAGCCTTCGGGCGAGATGACCGAGTACACCGAGTACTGCAGCATCAGCACCTGGTCGGCCACGCTGATGGCCAGCGCACCGCCAGAGCCGCCTTCGCCGATGATGGTGGTGATGATGGGCACCTCGAGCTGTGCCATCTCGAAGATGTTTCGCCCGATGGCTTCCGACTGGCCGCGTTCCTCGGCACCGATGCCGGGGTAGGCGCCGGGCGTGTCGACAAAGGTGAAGACCGGCAGCGAAAATTTCTCTGCCAGCTTCATCAGGCGCAGCCCCTTGCGATAGCCCTCGGGCCGCGCCATGCCGAAGTTGCGCTGTGCGCGTTCCTTGGTGTCGCGCCCCTTCTGGTGACCCAGCACCATGCAGGCCTGGCCATTGAAGCGCGCCAGCCCGCCGACGATCGACAGGTCGTCTGCAAAGCTGCGGTCACCGTGCATTTCCTGGAAGTCGGTGAAGATTTCGTCCACATAGTCCAGCGTGTAAGGGCGCTGCGGATGGCGCGCAATCTGCGTCACCTGCCAGGGCGTCAGGCTGGAGTAGATCTCCTTGGTCAGCTGCAGGCTCTTGTGGCCGAGGCGCTCGATCTCGTCCGAGATGTCCACCGCTGACTCGTTTTGCACATAACGCAGTTCCTCGATCTTCGAATCCAGTTCGGCGATCGGTTGTTCGAACTCCAGGAAATGCCGCTTGCTCATTCTCGTCCTTGGTGCAGCAACCAATTCAATAGTCTACTGGCAGCGGGTCCAGGCTGCGCCAGATGTACCAGGTGGCCACGGAGCGGTACGGCGCCCAGGCATCGCCGACTTCGCGGGCTTCGGCACGCGATACCGGCTCACCGCTGAAGTAGCTCAGGCTGATGCCCTTGAGCAGGCCCAGGTCGTCCAGCGGCAGCACGTTCGGCCGCATCAGGTGGAAGATCAGGAACATCTCCGCGGTCCAGCGGCCGATACCCCGGATGGCGATCAGCTCCTCGATGATGGCCTCGTCGTCCATCTGCCGCCATTGCTGCACGTGCACCGCACCGGAGTTGAAGTGGTGCGCCAGGTCGTGCAGGTACTCGGCCTTGCGCAGCGACAGACCCGCCGCGCGCAGTGCGCTGGCGGCAAGCGCCTCGACCCTGGCCGGCGCCACTCGCATGGCCGGCGCGTCCATCAACGCGACGAAGCGGTCCCACACCGCCTGTGCGGCCTTCACCGAGATCTGCTGGCCAACGATGGAGCGCGCCAGCGTGGTGAAGGCATCGCCGCGGCTGTGCAGCCGGACTTCACCGAACTGTGGGATCAGCTTCTTCATCACCCGGTCGCGCCGCGCCAGGTGCTTGCAGGCTTCGTCCCAATAGTCGGGCGTGACGCCAGTGCCGGCAGATCTGGGCATCTCAGCACCCCATCCAGTGCCTGACCGACATGTCGCTCAGGCCTTCACCCAGGTGGTGCCAGCGGCGCTGTCCTTCAGCACCACGCCCTGCGCCGCCAGTTCATCGCGGATACGGTCGGCGGCCGCGAAGTCACGCGCCTTCTTGGCCTGAGATCGCTCGCCAATCAGCTGCTGAATGCGAGCCTCGTCGAGCAGGCTGCCGCCTTGCAGGTAGCTGCGAGGGCTTTGCTGCAGAACACCCAGCACCCTGCCGAGGCCCTTGAGCAGTGCCGCGGCCTGCGGCGAGCGCGTGCGGTTCAGCTCGCCGGCCAGCTCGAACAGCACCGCCACCGCCGGTGGAGTGTTGAAGTCGTCGTTCATCGCGGCGCGGAAAGCCACCGCCTGGGGCAGCGTCCAGTCGACCGGCGTGTCCGGCACCTCCAGCCCGTCGAGCGCGGTGTACAGGCGGCGCAGAGCGCTGCGCGCGTCCTCGAGGTTGTGTGCGCTGAAGTTGAAGGGGCTGCGATAGTGCGTGCGCAGCATGAAGAAACGCAACGTTTCGCCATCGTAGCGGACCAGAACGTCGCGGATGGTGAAGAAATTGCCCAGCGACTTGGACATCTTCTCATCGTCGACATTCAGAAAGCCGTTGTGCAGCCAGTAGTTGACGAAGGGCTTGCCCGTGGCGCCTTCGCTCTGCGCGATCTCGTTCTCGTGGTGCGGGACTTGCAGGTCCATGCCCCCGCCGTGGATGTCGAAGTGCTCGCCAAGCACGGCACAGCTCATCGCGGAGCATTCGATGTGCCAGCCCGGCCGGCCGGCGCCGAACGGGCCGGCCCACTTGGCATCGTCGGGCTCCTCGGCCTTGGCGGCCTTCCACAGAACGAAATCCAGCGGATCGTGCTTGCCGTCGAGCACGGCCACACGTTCGCCAGCACGCAGCTCGTCCAGCGACTTGCCCGACAGCTTGCCGTAGCCCGGGAACTTGCGTACCGCGAAGTTGACGTCGCCGTTGTCGGCGCGGTAGGCCAGGCCCTTGCGCTCCAGCGTGCCGATCAGGTCCAGCATCTGCGGCACATAGTCAGTGGCACGCGGCTCATGGGTCGGCTCGAGGATGCCCAGCGCAGCGATGTCCCGGCGCATGGCCGCAATCATCTCGTCGGTGAGCTGGCGGATGGTGATTCCGCGCTCCAGCGCGCGCTTGATGATCTTGTCCTCGATGTCGGTGATGTTGCGCACGTAGCTGACCTGGTAGCCCAGCTCGAGCAGCCAACGGTAGACCACGTCGAAGGCCATCATCATGCGCGCATGGCCCATGTGGCACAGGTCGTAGATCGTCATGCCGCAGACGTACATGCGCACCTGTCCCGGCACGATGGGCTCGAAGACTTCGGTGCTACGGCTCAGCGTGTTGTGGATGCGCAGGGTCATGGGGATCGGAGGTTGCCCCTGCAGCGGCGGCTTGCCAGCCGCGGCATGGGAAGGCGCAAGCGGGTGCCGCGTCCCAGGGCGTGGCTACAATCAAATCAGTATAGCGGCGCACATCTTGCGCACCGGCGGCGTCCGCCGACGTTCGCCCAGCCGCCCTGTCTTCCTGCGCCGCCCTCCTCGCCCGATGTCGACCCGTTTGCCCTGCATCGCGCTACTGCTGGCCGCGGTCTGCCTGGCCGCGGCGCCGGCGCACTGCGAACCGCTCGAGGACGTCGAAGAGCTGTACCGCGCCGGCAAGGTGGAGCAGGCGTTGCGCAAGGCCGATGAAGCCATCGTGGCGCAGCCGCGCGCGGCGCAGTTGCGGTTCCTGAAGGGACTGATGCTGGCCGAACTCAAGCGCAACGCGCAGGCCATCGAAGTCTTCACTGCGCTGACGCAGGACTTCCCCGAACTGCCGGACCCGTACAACAACCTGGCCGTGCTCTATGCAGCCGAGGGCCAGCTGGAGAGCGCCCTGGTCGCGCTGCAAGCGGCGCTGCGCAACGACCCGACCCACCGCGCCGCGCGGGAGAACCTCGGCGACGTGTACCTGGCACTGGCACTGCAGGCCTGGGGTGCTGCGCAAGCCGGCGCCAAGGGCGACGATGCCGGTCTGCGCCGCAAGCTGCTGCTGGCACGTCAGATCCAGGCGCCGCCCGTGGTGTCGCCGGTTGCGCCCCGGCCGGCCGGCTAGACTTGCAGGCTTGTCCCATCCACGGAGCAACGATGTCGAGAATCCCCTTGCGCTGGCTGCTGTCAGTGCTGTCCGGGCTGCTGTTGAGCGTGGCCCACTGCCAGGCCTGGGCCCAGAAGGTGAAGCTGGACACCAGCCTGGGCGAGATCGTGATCGAGCTCGATGCCGCCAAGGCGCCCAAGTCGGTTGCCAACTTTCTGGAGTACGTCAGGTCGGGCCATTACAACGGCACCGTTTTCCATCGCGTCATTCCGAACTTCATGATCCAGGGCGGCGGCTTCGACGCCGAGATGAAGCAGAAGCCGACTCGGGCGCCGATCCCGCTGGAAAGCAAGAACGGCCTGCCCAACGTGCGTGGCAGCGTGGCCATGGCGCGCACCAGCGCGCCCGACTCGGCCACCGCGCAGTTCTTCATCAACCTCAAGGACAACGCCTTCCTGGATTCGGCCAACACGCCCGACGGTACCGGCTATGCAGTGTTCGGCAAGGTGGTGTCGGGCATGGACGTGGTGGACAAGATCCGGGCCGTGCCCACCGGAAACATGGGCCCGTACCAGAACGTGCCGGTCGCACCGGTGATCATTCGCAAGGCCATCGTGGAGAGCTGAAATGACCAAGACCATTGAGATGGAAACCAGTGCCGGCACGATGCATTTCGAGCTGGACGACGAGCACGCGCCCGTCAGTGCGCAGAACTTCCTGGAGTACGTGCGCAAGGGCCACTACGACGGCACGGTATTCCACCGCGTCATCAAGGGCTTCATGCTGCAGGGCGGCGGCTTCGATACCGACATGAACCAGAAGCCGACTGCGCCGGCCATCAGAAACGAGGCCAACAACGGCCTGAAGAACAAACGCTACACGCTGGCCATGGCGCGCACCTCGGCGCCGCACAGCGCGACCTCGCAGTTCTTCATCAACACCGTCGACAACGGTTTTCTCGATTTCACCGCCGAGTCCGCGCAGGGCTGGGGCTATGCGGTCTTCGGCCGCGTGGTCAAGGGCACCGAGGTGGTGGACACGATCGAGAAGGTCCGCACTGGCAACAAGGCAGGTCATGCCGACGTAC
>JBEIHU010000147.1:0-10418 GCA_040381175.1 Burkholderiaceae bacterium | reverse complement strand
CTGGGGCAGCCGGCGCGGCGCGCACCCCAGCCGCCGCACCTCGGCCCAGCGCCGAGGCCACCACGGCGCGGAACTGGCGCAGGTCGACCGGCTTGGTCAGGTAGTCGTAGGCGCCGCACTTCAGCGCCTCGACCGCGCCCTGGGCCGAGCCGTAGGCGGTGATGACGATAGTCTTCTCGGAGCGTCCGGCATCGTCCAGGCGCTGCAGCAGCTCCAGGCCGGTGCCATCGGGAAGCCGCATGTCGGTGATCACCGCGCTGAAGGCTCGCCCGGTCAGCAGTGCCCAGGCTTCTTCGACGCTGCCGGCGGTCTCCACCTCGTAGCCTTCGCGCACCAGTGTCAGCTCATAGAGCGTGCGCAGATCGGGCTCGTCGTCGACGACCAGCAGGCTGTTGGAAGGTGCGGGGGTCATGCGCTCACGACGGGATCTTGGCCTTGGCTTCGGCGGACAGCGCGGTCTCGCGCCTGATGATCACCAGGAACAAGTTGCGCTGGCCGTCCGGCCGCAGCCGGTACTCGATGCTGGCGCCGTAGCGCTCGCACAATTCCCGGCAAATATACAGGCCCAACCCCGAGCCGCGGCTGCGTGTCGAGAAGAAGGGTTCGAACAGGTAACGCTCGACTTCGTGCGGTATTGGCGGGCCGTCGCTGTCCACCAGCAGCAGCGCGCTGCCCTCGTCGCGCGCGGCCAGACGCACGCCGATGGCACCGGGCGCATCGCTGGCGTGGCGCCGTGCGTTGTCGAGCAGGTTCACCAGCACGCGGCGCAGGTGTTCCGGGTCGAAATGCACGCGCAAAGGCACCATCGGCAGGTCCAGCCGCAGCCGGCCGCCAGGGCCGGCGTTCAGCCCGGCGGTGCGCGCCCAGTCGCTGGCAGCTGCCGCCACCTCGGCGGTGGCGTCGATGACGCCGGGCAGTGGCGCGGTCCCCGGCGCCACTTCCATGACTTCGTCGACCAGCCGCTTCAGCCGCGCCACGTTGTCGGCCACCATGCGCAGCAGCCGCTGCTGCGGCTCGGGCAGCGCGTCCTCCAGCAGCAGCGCGTTCGCCTGCGAGATCGCCGACAGCGGGTTGCGGATCTCGTGCGCGATGCCGGCCGACACCCGGCCCATCGCGGCCAGCTTCTCTTGGCGCAGCCGCGCCTGCGCGGTGCGCACGTCCTCGAGCAGCAGCACGCAGAACTCCTCGTTGGCGTCCTGGCCTTGCTGCAGCGCGCGGCGGCGGGTGAAGCGCACGCGCATGCGCAGCGTGCGCGTGTCGCCGGGGCCGAAGCTCAGGACCACGTCGCTGCCGGCCTCCGGCCAGTAGGCCTCGGCCAGCGCCCGCTGCACCGCGTCGCTCAGCGCCGTCCATTCGGGGCGGCCCTGCAGTTTGAAGGGCGCGGCCGGCCCAGGCCCCCTGGCCGACAGCAGGCTGCGCGCCGCCGGATTGGTGGCGCGCACGCGCAGGTCGCGGTCGACGACGAGCACGCCGTCGGCCATCTCTTCGATCACCAGCCGGTTCAGCTGCGCCTGCTGACGCGCCAGCTCCATGCTGCCGCGCGCGGCGATCTCCTCGCGCGCCAGGCGGCTGGCCAGTTCGCCAGCGAGCAGTGCGATCGCAAAGAAGCCAATGCCAGCCAGGCCCGACTGCGTGATGATGACTGCACTGGCGGTGTCAGTGCCCGCCGCATTCCAGGCCACGAGCAGCAGCATCAGCGCCACCGCGGCGGCCGTGGCCAGCGACAGCAGCCGCGAGGTCAGCACGCCCGACATCAGCACCGGCAGCACCAGCAGCGCGGCAAAGTTCAGACTGCCGCTGGCCACCAGCACGTGCAGCGCGGAAAAGGCCACCAGGTCGACGCCAATGGTCAACAGCCACTGGCGGCGGCGCTGCGCGGGGCTGTCCTTCGGCCGTGGCAGCGTCAGCGCGCCGAAGCGCGGCAGCAGCCACAAGGCGATCGACTGCGCCGCGTAGCCCAGGCAAAGCAGCCCAAGTGCAATCGACGGCGGCACACCCATCAGGCTGGAGGCGCCGAGTCCGGCCAACAGCGCGACGCCGATGGCGGCGCGCGCGGCAGCGTAGGTGCGGTAGATGCGCGTGAGCGCCGAATCGGGGTCGTTGAGAATGCGCCGCGCCTGACGCGAAAGGACGCGCCGGTCGAGGGTGGCATCGCCGCCCCAGCCGGTCTCGTGGGCCGCATCGGCGCCGGACCGGGCTTCGTCGGCACGCATCTGCGTGTCTGCCCCGACCCCGAGCACGCCGAACCAGGATTCGTCAGCGGGACGGGCCGATTGCGGCGCAGGCGGGGTGCGGCGCCGGTCGCCTTTGCGGCGATCTGTGCCTGCGCGCTGGTTGCTCACCGCGGCCGCTCAGCGTGCGCGCGGCCCGGCCAGCCGGTGCGCCTCGGTGCAGAAGGCGCCGCGCTCGTCCAGCAGCGCCTCGGCGCGCGGCAGGTGGATGCCACAGTGGCTGCACTGCAGCATCGCCTCGGGCAGCGCTTTGCCGGGGGCAGCGCGGGCCGCCGGCCTCTCGCCCTTGCTGCGCAGCAACAGCCACAGCACCACGGCGACGACGAGCACGACGATCAGGTACTTCATGGCGTGGGCCTTTCGCGCGGGGGTCAATCCAGGGGCCGGCCGAGCACGAACTGCATCACGAAGCGAGATCCGGCGTAGGCCAGCAGCAGCAGCAGCGCGCCGGCGTACAGCCAGCGCGTGGCGCGCCGGCCACGCCAGCCCTGCAGCTTGCGGCCACCCAGCAGCGCCGCAAAGACCGCCCAGCCCAGCAGCGAGAACACCGTCTTGTGATCCCAGCGCCATTGCGGCACCGTGGCGATGCCCAACAGCAACGCCGCGCTGAGCACCACGAAGCCGGCTTCGACGAAGCGGAAGGTCAGCCGCTCCAGCTGCAGCAGCGGCATGCCGAAGGCGCTCGGCGGGCCGCCCGCATGCCGGCGCATGCGCTTCTCGGCCGCATCGAGCATGGCGGCGTGCAGCACGGCCGCGCCGAAAAGCCCATAGGACGCGACGCCCAGCAGCCAGTGCAAGGGCACCCAGGGCGAGCCGCTCAACGGCTGGGCCTCGCCCGGCAGAGCCCAGGCCAGCAGCACCGCCGCCGCGCCCATCAAGGCCAGCACCCGGCGCACCCCCGCCTGGGGCACGAGCCGACTCTCGGCCGTGTGCACGGCCAGCACCAGCCAGACCGTCAGCGACAACACCGGACCGAAGCCAAGGCGGGCGCCGCCACTGGCGCTGCCCAGTCCGCTGATGTCCAGCACCAGCAGCAGGGCATGCAGCACCACGCCGACCACCAGTGCCGTTGGTTGACGGCGCCCGTCCACGCGGCCGGGGAAAGCCGCCAGCACGTAGGCTGCCACCGCGGCCAGCGCCACCAGCCAGCCCCCCGGTATCGCATCTGATGCGGACGATAGAATCATCGCGCCAGTGTACTTTCGCGTCTCCCGCGCTCTGCGGCTGCCGCCACTCCCCCGATGGCTTCCACCCTCAGCGAACGGCTGTCGCGCCTGGTTAAGACCATGCGCGGCCAGGCGCGCATCACCGAAGGCAACGTGCAGGACATGCTGCGCGAGGTGCGCATGGCGCTGCTCGAGGCTGACGTGGCGCTGCCGGTGGTGCGCGACTTCATCGCCCGTGTCAAGGACAAGGCGCTGGGCCAGGAGGTCGTGGGCTCGCTGTCGCCGGGCCAGGCTCTGGTGGGCATCGTGCACCGCGAGCTCACCGCGACGATGGGCGAGACCGACGAGCACGGCGCGCTCAAGCCGGTGTCCGAGCTCAACTTCGCGACCCAGCCGCCGGCGGTGGTGCTGATGGCCGGCTTGCAGGGCGCCGGCAAGACCACGACCACCGCCAAGCTGGCCAAGCACCTGATCGAGAAGCGCAACAAGAAGGTGCTCACGGTCTCGGCCGACGTCTACCGGCCAGCCGCCATCGAGCAGCTGAAGACGGTGACGCGCCAGGCTGGCGCCGAGTGGTTCGAATCCAGGCCGGACCAAAAACCGCGCGACATCGCGCTGGCCGCGCTGGACCACGCCCGGCGCCACTACTTCGACGTGCTGCTGGTCGACACCGCCGGCCGGCTGGGCATCGATGAGGCGCTGATGGCCGAGATCCGAGAGCTGCACGCGGTGCTCAAGCCGATCGAGACGCTGTTCGTGGTCGACGCGATGCAGGGCCAGGACGCGGTCAACACCGCCAGGGCCTTCAAGGATGCGCTGCCGCTGACTGGCGTGGTGCTGACCAAGCTCGACGGCGATGCGCGTGGCGGCGCGGCGCTGTCGGTGCGGCAGGTGGCCGGCACGCCGATCAAATTTGCCGGCGTGTCCGAGAAGCTCGACGGGCTGGAGGTCTTCGACGCCGAGCGCCATGCCGGGCGGGTGCTGGGCATGGGCGACATCGTCGCTTTGGTCGAGCAGGTGCAGAGCAACGTCGACATCAAGGCCGCGCAGAAGCTCGCCGACAAGGTCAAGAGCGGCGGCGGCTTCGACCTCAACGACTTCCTGGCGCAGATCTCGCAGATGAAGAACATGGGCGGCCTGGCCGGGCTGATGGACAAGCTGCCCAGCCAGCTCAGTGCGAAGGCAGCCGGCGCGGATATGGACCGCGCCGAGCGCGACGTCAAGCGCATGGAGGGCATCATCTGCTCGATGACGCTGCTCGAGCGGCGCAAGCCCGAGCTCATCAAGGCCAGCCGCAAGCGCCGCATCGCCGCCGGCGCCGGCGTGCAGGTGCAGGACGTCAACCGCATGCTCAACCAGTTCGAGCAGATGCAGGGCATGATGAAAAAGATGAAGGGCGGCGGGCTGATGAAGATGATGAAGCGCATGGGCGGGGCCGGTGGGCCCTTCGGGCGCTGAACCGAAGCGCTGCACAACGCGCAGGATCTCTCGTTTCGCGCCGGCTCGCCCTGCTCTGCCGGTCGCTGTGCAACCGCCTGATACGTCTGTCGCGCCTTGCGCGTTGACCCGCGCGCCCGCGGCGCCTAGTGTCGGGACTTCACTTCCCGAACCCGAAGACACCATGGGATTGTCCGAACCGATCTCGGCCCTCGCCTTGTGTGCGAGCCTGCTGCTGGGCCTGCTGCTGGGGGGGCGCTTCCAGTCCGGCGCGCGGCGCGAGGCCGCGCGCGACGATGCACTGGACACCGTGCGGGACTGGCCACCCGAGGCCGCACGCGTGCTGACCATCGCCGAGCGTCGCGCCTACGACCTGCTGCGCACCGCCCTGCCCGGCTTCCTGGTGTTGGCGCAGGTGCCGCTGTCGCGCTTCCTGCGCGTGCCGACCCGGCACTCGCATGCCGATTGGCTGCAGCGCGTGGGCAGCCTGAGCGCCGACCTGCTGGTGTGCAACGGCAGCTCGCGCGTGCTGGCGGTGATCGACATCCGCCCGGCGCAGCGGACCGAGCGCAGCCGCCGCCGCCATGAGCGCACGGCGCGCGTGCTCAAGTCCGCCGGCATCGAGGTGCAGGTGTGGAGCGAGGACCGGCTGCCCTCGGCCACGGAGGTGCGCGCGCTGCTCGGCAGCGTGCTCGAGCACTCGTCCGGCGCAACGGCGCGGGCCAGGCCCACGCCATCGCGGCCGATGCCGCTGATCCCAGTGCCCGAAATGGAGGAGCTGCTGCTGCATGGCGACGCCGTGGCGCAGGACATCTCCTTCGATCCGGTGCCCTCGGCCTTCTTCGACGACTTAGAACCCGCGGCGCAACCGGCGCGCGCCGCAGCCTGAACGCCCACCCTCCTAGGCAACCAGCGCCTGCGCGAACTCGGTCGCGCTGAAGGTCTGCAGGTCGTCGAGCGTCTCGCCCACGCCGATGAAGTAGACCGGCACCACCCGACCCTGCTGCGCGCCCCAGCGCGCGATGGCCGCGAGCACGCCGCCCTTGGCGGTGCCGTCGAGCTTGGTGACCACCAGCCCGGTCAGGCCCAGCGCCTCGTCGAAGGCTTTCACCTGGGCCAACGCGTTCTGCCCGGTGTTGCCGTCCACCACCAGCAGCACTTCGTGCGGTGCACCGGCCTGGGCCTTGGCGATGGTGCGGCGGATCTTCTTCAGCTCGTCCATCAGATGGGTCTGCGTCGGCAGCCGTCCGGCGGTGTCGGCGATCACCACGTCACAGCCGCGCGCCTTGCCGGCCACCACCGCGTCGAAGCTCACGGCCGCCGGGTCGCCGCCTTGCTGGCTGACGATCTCGACCTGGTTGCGCCCGGCCCACACCTGCAGTTGCTCGCGCGCCGCGGCACGAAAGGTGTCGGCCGCCGCCAGCAGCACCTTGCAGTCGGCCTGTGCCAGCCAGCGCGTCAGCTTGCCGATGCTGGTGGTCTTGCCGGCTCCGTTGACGCCGACCACCATGATCACCGTCGGCGACTCGCGCCCGACCTCCAGCGTGCGCTCCAGCGGCTTGAGCAGGTCGGCGATGGCCTGGACCAGCAGCCCCTTGACCAGCGCCGGATCGGTGGCCTTGCTGTCCTTGACGCGGCGGCGCAGGTCGGTGAGCAGGAATTCTGTGGCCGGCAGGCCGGCGTCGGCCAGCAGCAGCGCCGATTCCAGCTCCTCGTACAGCGTCTCGTCGATGCGCACGCCGGTGAAGACCTGGGTGATGCCGGTGCTGGTCTTGCGCAGACCCTGGCGCAGCCTCTGCATCCAGCCCGCGCGCGCCGCTTCGGGCGCGGGCGCTTCGCCCTGTTCGGTCACCGCCGCCGGGGGCTGCTCGGGCAAGGGCGCCTCGGCAGGCGCCAATGGGGCGGGTTCCGCCAGCGCCTCGGGGGCAGGCGGCTTCTTCCTGAAGAAGCTGAACATGGGTTGTCGCTGGGTCGCCGGCGTCGAAGCCGGTCTGGAGGCGGCCGCTATAATCGTTGGCTGTGGGCGCTTTAGCTCAGTCGGTTAGAGCGACGGAATCATAATCCGCAGGTCCGGGGTTCGAATCCCTGAAGCGCCACCAACACCAAGACCTCTTTTAGATCGATGATCTACAAGGGGTCTGCTGCATTCAGGGCTCCCCTCGCTCCCGCTGCCGCGACACCGGGCTGGCCGCCAAGCATCAGCTTTCGCATGCCAGGATCACGTCCGAGGCCATCACCAGGGCCGTGACTGCGCTGCCCGGCTCCAGACCCAGGGCTACGACCGAAGCCTGGGTCACGATGGCCACGACCCGTAAGCCGCCCGCCGCCTCCACCGTGACCTCGGCATTCACCGCGCCCGGCCGGACGGCCACGACCCGGCCGTCCAGCCGGTTTCGGGCCGACACCTTGGCACCTGCCAGGCCCGTGGCCAGCAGCACCGCCGAGGCCTTGATCATCGCGATCACGGTCTGCTGCAGCCGCAGCCCCAGCGCGTCGGTGCTTTCCCGGGTGACGACGGCCACCAGCCGGCTCGGGCCCGGCAGCAGGATCTCGACTTCGTCGTTGACGGCGCCGGCGCGGATTGCGCTGACCGTGCCGACCCATTGGTTGCGCGCGCTGGTCTTCACATTCAACACCTTCAGCAGCGAGAAGTCGAGGGCCAGGTCCATGCCCTGGCGGGCCAGCAGCTCGACGAAGCGCTGGTGCACGGCGTCGAGTTGCTCATAGCGCTCCAACAGACGCAGGCCGTGCTCGGTCAGGCGCGTACCGCCGCCGCCGCGGCCGCCGGTGACACGCTCGACCAGCGGCACGCCGGACAGCTCGTTCATCAGGTCGATCGCGTCCCAGGCTGCCTTGTAGCTCATGCCGAAGGCGCGAGCCGCCTGCGTGATGGAGCCTTGCTCGGCCACGGCTCGCAGCAGGGCCATGCGGCCATGCCCGCCCAGCGGCTGCTCGCCCACGGCAATCCACCGCGAGCCGCGGACCTGCAGCGCCGGCCGGCGCGTTTGCCGGGCCGCCTTGCGGCTGGCCTCGAGCGGGGTCGCGGACGGGCGGTTGCGGGTGGGCATGGCTCAATGCTGCGCCGGCGGCAAGGCGGGCGTCGCGGCAAGCATAGCCGTCGCGCGCTGCAGCCCTCAGGTCGCGGCGGACCCGCGAGCCGGGTCCGCGCCGTGGCTGCGCAGCGCCTCGGCGTCCGGGTCTTCGCTGACCCGTCCGCCGTCGATGTGGATCACCGCCTGGGCCAGGCAGCGAACGTCGTCGTCGTCGTGGGTGATCATCAGCATCGGCAGCGCCAGCGCCGTCAGCAAATGGAGCAGTTCCTCGCGCAGGCGCTGCCGCAGCCCCTTGTCCAGCGCCGCGAACGGCTCGTCGAGCAGCAACGCCGACGGCCCCGTGACCAGCGCCCGTGCCAGCGCCGTGCGCTGGCGCTGGCCACCGGAGATCTGGTGCGGGTAGTGCCCGGCCACGGCCTGTAGACCGAACTGCTCGATCCAGCGGTCAGCCTCTTGCGCGGGCGTTCGCTTCGACGGATTGCGCCAGCCGCGGCGCAGCGCGAAGGCGATGTTCTGCCGCACGCTCAGATGCGGGAACAGCGCGTAGTCCTGGAACACATAGCCGATCTGCCGCTGCTGCGGCGACAGGGCCACGCCGCTGGCCGCGTCGTACAGGGTACGCCCGGCGACACGCACCGTGCCGCCGTCGGGCTGCGTGATGCCGGCGATCATGCGCAGCGCCTGTGTCTTGCCGGCGCCCGATGGCCCGTACAGCACCAGGCGCTGCGCGTCGGCGGCAAAGCGCAGGTCCAGCGTGAAGCGGCTCGCGCCATGCTGCAGGTGCTTGCGCAGCTCGATGTCCCAGGTGCTCATGCCGCGGGCCGTTTCGCTCAGGCGCGCGCCGCCACGCGGCCGGGCACCAGCCAGCCTGCGCTCAGCAGCACCGCGATGCACACCAGCGAAGTCACGGCCACCAGGAAGTTGGCCGTGGCGTCCTGGCCGGCCTGCACGGCCTCGAAGACCGCGATCGACAGCGTCTGCGTCTTGCCGGCGATGCTGCCGGCCACCATCAGCGTGGCGCCGAATTCGCCCAGCGCGCGGGCAAAGGACAGCAGCAGCCCGGCGAGGATGCCGCGCCAGGCGAGCGGCAGCGACACGCGGAAGAACACCGCCCATTCACCAAGGCCGAGCGTGCGCGCGGCGTCCTCCAGCTGCCCTTCGACGTTCTCGAACGCGGCCCGGGCCGCCTTGAACACCAGCGGGAAGGCCACGATCGTGGCCGCGATCACCGCTGCCTGCCAGGTGAAGATCAGCCGGATGCCGAAGCTTTGCAGCAGCCAGGCGCCGATGACGCCCTGGCTGCCGATCACCACCAGCAGGTAGTAGCCCAGCACGGTGGGCGGCATGACCATCGGCAGCGTCAGCGCCGCGTCGAGCAGATCGCGACCCGGGAAGCGCCAGCGCGCGAGCGCGTAGCCGACGCCCACGCCGAGCACGAGGTTGATGGCCGTGGCCCAGCCCGCGACCTTCAGAGTCAGCGACAGGGCGATCCAGGCTTCGGCCATCTGCTGCCGCGGTTGCTCAGGGCTTGCCGAAGCCGTGCTTCGCGAGCACGGCCTGCGCCGCCGGCGTCAGCAGGAAGTCGACGAACGTCGCCGCCCCGGCCGGGTTCGGCGCGGCGGCCAGCGCGGCCACCGGGTACTGGATCGGCTTGGCGGTCGGCACGGCAAAGGCCACCCTGACCTTGTCGGCCATGATCGCCGCATCGGTGGTGTACACGAAGCCGGCATCGACCTCGGCGCGGGCCACGTAGTCCAGCGCCTGGCGCACGCTGCTGGCGCCGATTATCTTCGGCTCGATCGCGCCCCACAGCCCGGCCGCCTCGAGTGCGGCCCTGGTGTAGCTGCCCGCCGACACGCTGTCGGGCAGGCCGATCGCGATGCGGGCGAAGCCGGGCCGGGCCAGCTCGTCCAGCTTCGCCGGCGTCTTGCCGGAGGCCGCGGGCACCACCACCACCAGCGTGTTGGAAACGAAGTTGCGTCGGCCATCGGCCCGGACCAGCTTGCGGGCCTGCGCCTGGTCCATGCGCTGCTGGTCGGCGCTGGCAAAGACATCGGCCGGCGCGCCCTTGGCAAGCTGCGCGAGCAGCGCGCCCGACGCTCCGAAATTGAAGTGCAGCCTGGTGCCGGGGTGGGCGGCCTCGAAATGCGGCGCGAGCTCGCGCATGGCGTTGGTCAGGCTGGCTGCGGCGGACACGGTGATCTCGCCCGCCTTCGCGGCCACGGGCAGCAGCCAGGCGGCGGCCAAGGCCAGCAGCCGTAAGCGAAGCAGGTTCATGACGGTACGGGCAGCAACGCGATAGCTCAGTATATATATCGTTTTCGAAAGCTGTGTCCAGGCCGTCGACTGCCAATCATCAATTACTGGCGAGCGACATGGCACTGCAGCTCAGTTGGCACAGACAAGCGTTATTTTTATATTTATATATCGGTAGCCTGTTCCGCCCTGCCCCGACGGCCAGGCCGCCGAACGTCGCCAGCGCGCGGCCGGCCGACCGCTGCGGGCGCGAAGCCGCGGCGGCGGCGCTGCCG
>JBEIHU010000146.1:0-10421 GCA_040381175.1 Burkholderiaceae bacterium | reverse complement strand
GGATGCGGCCGGAGAACACGTTCTTCTTGCCCGCCTTGGCCACCGTCAGCAGCCCGGCCTTGATGGCGTGGTAGGGGATGGAATGCACCAGGTCGCGCAGCGTGATGCCGGGCTGCATCTTGCCCTTGAAGCGCACGAGCACCGACTCGTGCATGTCCAGCGGCATCACGCCGGTGGCCGCGCCGAAGGCCACCAGGCCGGAGCCGGCCGGGAAGCTGATGCCGATCGGGAAGCGGGTGTGGCTGTCGCCGCCAGTGCCCACCGTGTCGGGCAGCAGCAGCCGGTTCAGCCAGCTGTGGATGACGCCGTCACCGGGCCGCAGGCTGACGCCGCCGCGGGTGCTGATGAAGGCCGGCAGCTCGCGGTGCGTCTTCACGTCCACCGGTTTCGGGTAGGCGGCGGTGTGGCAGAAGCTCTGCATCACCAGGTCGGCGCTGAAGCCCAGGCAGGCCAGGTCCTTCAGTTCGTCGCGGGTCATCGGGCCGGTGGTGTCCTGGCTGCCGACAGTGGTCATGTGCGGCTCGCAGTAGGTGCCGGGGCGGATGCCCTGGCCTTCGGGCAGGCCGCAGGCGCGGCCGACCATCTTCTGCGCCAGCGTGAAGCCCTTGCCGCTGTCCTTGGGCGCCACCGGCAGGCGGAAGGCGGTGGAGGCCGGCAGGCTCAAGCTCTCGCGCGCCTTGGCGGTCAGGCTGCGGCCGATGATCAGGTTGATGCGGCCGCCGGCGCGCACCTCGTCCAGCAGCACTTCGCTCTTCAGCGCGAACTCGGCGATCGTCGCGCCACCCTTGGTGATCTTGCCGTCGTAGGGGTGGATGTCGATGACGTCGCCCATCTCCAGCTTCGACACGTCCACCTCGATCGGCAGCGAACCGGAGTCTTCCTGGGTGTTGAAGAAGATCGGCGCGATCTTGCCGCCCAGCGTGACGCCGCCGAAGCGCTTGTTCGGCACGAAGGGAATGTCCTGGCCGGTGGCCCAGATGACGCTGTTGGTGGCGCTCTTGCGCGAGCTTCCGGTGCCCACGACGTCGCCGACATAGGCCACGAGGTGCCCCTTCTTCTTCAGGTCCTCGATGAACTGCATCGGGCCGCGCTTGCTTTCCTCCTCGGGCTTGAAGGCCGCGTCGGGGCGGCTGTTCTTCAGCATCGCCAGGTAGTGCAGCGGGATGTCCGGGCGGCTCCAGGCGTCTGGCGCGGGGCTCAGGTCATCGGTGTTGGTCTCGCCCGGCACCTTGAAGACGGTCACGGTGATGTTCTTGGGCACCTCGGGCCGGCTGGTGAACCACTCCGCATCGGCCCAGCTCTTCATCACCTCCTGCGCCTTGGCGTTGCCGGCCCTGGCCTTGTCGGCGACGTCGTTGAAGTAGTCGAACATCAGCAGCGTCTTCTTCAGGGCTTCGGCCGCGACGCCGGCCACCTCGGGGTCGTCGAGCAGCTCGATCAGCGGGTGCACGTTGTAGCCGCCCACCATGGTGCCCAGCAGCTCGGTGGCCTTGGCCTTGCTGACCAGTTCGACCTTTAGCTCGCCGTGTGCCACCGCGGCCAGGAAGCTGGCCTTGACCTTGGCCGCGTCGTCCACGCCCGGCGGCACGCGGTAGGTCAGCAGCTCCAGCAGGAAGGCATCCTCGCCGGCTGGCGGCGACTTGATCAGCTCGATCAACTCGGCCAACTGCTTGGCATCCAGGGGCAGCGGCGGGATGCCGAGCGCGACGCGTTCGGCGGCGTGTTGGCGATAGGCTTGCAGCATTGCAGGGCTCCTTGAAAGTAAGGCAGGTTGTAGCGGGCTAAGCTTGCGGCACGATGACCTTCAAGCCCTTGAAGTGGTCGCGGAAGAAGCTGGCATCGCGGGTGATCAGGGCCCGGCATTGAAGCAAGGCGTGTGCCCCGATCAGGAAGTCCGGGATGCTGCGCTTCACAGCCTCCGCCGTGGCGCTGCGGCGCAGGCGTTCCTTGTGGCGGCGCTGCATCTCGCCGGCGCGGACCGCGGCGCGCCGTTCCAGCGGCGAGACACCGATGCCGATCGCATCCAGCGTCTCGACCACGATGTCGCTGTGGCCGAGGCCGGCGACGACCTCGCGGAGCACCACCTCGCAGGCCACCACCGGCCCGGCGTCTAGCGCCGCGCGCAGTGCGTCCTCGGCGCCTGCAGCGGCCGGGCCGTCGCCGAGGTAGTCGACCAGCACCGAGGTATCGACGGCGATCATGGCGTGTCGTCGGGCGGCGGGCACGGGTCGCCGGGAGCGCGGCCGCGCAGCTCGCGCATGATGTCGTCGGTGGTCACGCCCGGCTGCAGCTTCAGGCGGCCGCGCAGCTTGGACAGCGTGTCCGACACCTCCTTGCGCAGCACGATACGGCCGCCTTCGAGCTCCACCTTCGGCCGCGTGCCCTTGGTCAGGCCCAGCGTATCGCGCAAGGCCTTGGGCAGCGTGATCTGGCCGCGTTCGGCTACGGTCGCTTCCATCTCGGGCTCCGGCTGCAGTGTGGATGAATCGTGCATACGTCCCCACGCATACTTGTCAGTCGGAGCCGTCGTCGAAGAAGGCCCGGCGGATTTCGGCCGGCAACTGCGCGCCGCCGGCATACGAGGTCTGCTGGGCGCGCTGCAGTACGTGCCAGAAGTACCGGTAGCTGGCGCGGTCGTGCAGCGTGTCACGGTGGCGGATCGGCGCCCAGCCGGCGGCCATCGCGGCCAGCAGGATCTCGCTGGCCAGGTCGACCTCGGCCGTGCTTGGCGCGAAGGCGTCGACGATGACGCGCACCTGCGACGGGTGGATGCTCCACATACGGGCATAGCCCAGCTTGCGCGAGGCGATCGTGGCGGCAGCCTGCAGCGCCTTGTCGTCCTTGAACTCGGTGACCACGCAGTGCGACGGCGTCTTGGCGAAGGCGTGGCAGGCGGCGGCGATCTCCAGCTTGGCACGCAGCACCAGCGGGTGTTCGAACTGGCCGGTGGCGCTCATCGCCGAAGCCGGAATCGCGCCGCGGTGCGCCGAGACGAAGTCCATCAGGCCGAAAGACAGCGACTCGATGCGCGGATGGGCGGCCAGCGCCTGCACCTCGCGCAGCGCGCCATGGGTCTCGACCAGCGCATGCAGCGCTATCGGCTGCGCCAGCCCGGCGTCGCGTGCGGCCGCATCGACGGCCCGCGCCGCACGCTCCAGGTCGGCCAGCCCGCGAGGCTTGGGCACCATGATGTAGGCCAGCCGTTCGCCGGCCAGACCGACCACGGTGGACACCATGTCCTCGAAGGCCGGGTGCTCGACCGCAGGCACGCGCACGCCGACCCGGCGGAAGCGGTTGCCCGGCGAATTCACCAGCTCGGCCATCAGCAACGCGTGCTCGTGCTCGCCGCCGACGGGCGCACCGTCTTCGCCGTCCAGCGTGACGTCGAACACCGGCCCGAGCTCGGCCTGCAGCTCCAGGCTCTTGCGCATGCGCGCCTCGACGCCGCTGTAGTGGTCGCACACGGGCAGCGCGCGTGCCGCGCCGCCGTCTTCGAACAGCGCCTCGCGCGGTTCAAGGGTGCGCGCGCGCTCGGCCGGGCCGGGGCGGGGCGCCGGGTTCACAGCAGATGCTTGACGCCGTCCTGCTCGCTCTGCAACTCGGCGAGCGTCTTGCTGATGCACTCGCGGCTGAAGGCGTCGATCTCCAGGCCTTCGACGATCTTGTAGTCGCCGCCGGAGCAGGTGACGGGGTAGCCGAACATCACGTCCTTTGGGATGCCGTATTCGCCGTTGCTCGGCACGCCCATCGTCACCCACGCGCCTTGCGTGCCCAGCGCCCAGTCGCGCATGTGGTCGATCGCGGCATTGGCCGCCGAAGCGGCCGAGGACAGGCCGCGGGCAGCGATGATCGCCGCACCGCGCTTGCCGACCGTGGGCAGGAAAGTGTCGGCATTCCACACCGGGTCGTTGATCATGTCCTTGACCGACTTGCCGTCGATGGAGGCAAAGCGGTAGTCGGCATACATGGTGGGCGAATGGTTGCCCCACACCGCCATGTTCTTGATGGCGCTGACCGGCTCGCCGGTCTTGGCGGCGAGCTGGCTGAGCGCGCGGTTGTGGTCCAGGCGCAGCATGGCGGTGAAGTTGCGTGCCGGCAGGTCCGGGGCGCTCTTCATGGCGATGTAGGCGTTGGTGTTGGCCGGGTTGCCGACCACCAGCACCTTGACGTTGCGGCTGGCGACCTCGTTCAGGGCCTTGCCCTGGCCGATGAAGATCTGGCCGTTGATCGACAGCAGCTCGGCGCGCTCCATGCCGGGTCCGCGCGGGCGCGAGCCGACGAGCAGTGCGTAGTCGGCGTCCTTGAACGCGCCCTTGGCGTCGCTGTGCGCCTGCATGCCGGCGAGCAGCGGGAAGGCGCAGTCGTCCAGCTCCATCATCACCCCCTTCAGTGCGTTTTGCGCCTTCTCGTCGGGGATCTCCAGCATCTGCAGGATGACGGGCTGGTCCTTGCCGAGCATCTCGCCCGAGGCGATGCGAAACAGCAGGGCGTAGCCGATCTGGCCGGCGGCACCGGTCACGGCCACTCGGACGGGTTTCTTGCTCATGGGAACTCCGTGGATGAAGGGTGGGAACAGGGGGGGGGGGCTGCGGGCGCGCCGCGCGGGTCGAGCCAACAAGTGTAGGCCAGTGCGCGCTGGTCTCAGGGTTCACCCGAAGCACAGTGTAACGCTTATGTCTTATAGAAGACATATGTCATCCTCTTGTGGACGTCGCACGGAGGCTGTGCTGCAATCACCCCATGCCCGCCGCCAAGTCCCCGCCCGGCGCCGATGGCCCCGCTGACGCGGTGGCGCCTGCCTTCAGCCCGCTGTACCAGCAGATCAAGGGGCTGCTGACGCGCAGCCTGGGCCTGGGCGAATGGAAGGCCGGCGAGGCCCTGCCCGCCGAACCCGAACTGGCGCAGCGCTTCAAGGTCAGCCAGGGCACGGTGCGCAAGGCGCTTGACGCGCTTACTGCCGAAGGGCTGCTGGTGCGCCGCCAGGGCAAGGGCACCTTCGTCGCCACCCACGCCGAGGCGCAGGTGCAGTACCGCTTCCTGCGGCTGATGCCCGACGAGGGGCCGCGCGAAGCCATGCAGCGGCGCTTTCTCGAACTGCGCCGCCTGCGCGCGCCGGCCGACATCGCGCGCGCGCTGGACCTGAAGGTCGGCGACGGCGTGCTGCAGCTGCGCCGCCTGCTGCTGGCCGACGGCGTCCCGGTGGTGCTGGACGACATCTGGCTCGGCTCGCGTCTGTTCAAGGGCCTGACGGCCGAACGGCTGCAAGCCTACCGCGGGCCGATGTACGGCCTGTTCGAGGCGGAGTTCGGCGTGCAGATGATCCGCGCCGAGGAGAAGATCCGTGCCGTCGCCGCGGCCGAACCCGACTCCGCCGTGCTTGGCGTGGCGCCGCTGGCCCCGTTGCTTCTGGTGGAGCGGCGTTCCTATACCTATGCCGACCGTCCGGTGGAATTGCGACGCGGGCTGTACCGTACCGAAGCGCACTACTATCGCAACGAGCTCAACTGAAAGCGCCTCGACCCCCAAGCTTCCCGTAAGCCCGATGGGTTGAAATAAAATCGCGTTGCTCCGCGCGGCACGGACGGCGGGCAACAGGACAACCAGGACAAAAGATGGCAGATACGCTGAAGGAACGCCCGGTCTATCGCAACATCCACGTCTCGCAGATCGTCGCTTATCGGCTCCCGCCCGCGGGCATCGTCTCGATCCTGCATCGGGTAAGCGGGGCAATGATGTTCCTGTTGCTGCCCTTCGTCATCTGGCTGTTCGACAACAGCCTGACCAGCGAGATCTCCTTCGACCGCTTCGCCAGCGTGTTCAGCTCCGGCGCTGGCTTCTTGCCGGGCTGGTTCATGAAGCTGGTGTGCCTGGGCTTGATCTGGGCCTACCTGCACCACTCCATCGCCGGCGTGCGTCACCTGTGGATGGACATGACGCACAACGTGACCAAGGAGCAGGGACGCAGCAGCGCGGTGATCACGCTGGCCTCGAGCCTGCTGCTCACCGTGGCCCTGGGCGCCAAGTTGTTTGGCCTGTACTAGGGGGTGCCCATGACCACGAACTTCGGATCGAAACGCATCGTCGTCGGTGCCCACTACGGCTCGCGCGACTGGCTGAGCCAGCGTGTCACGGCGGTGCTGATGGCGCTGTTCACGCTGGTGCTGCTGGTGCAGGTGCTGATGCCTGGCGAGATGGGCTACTACAAGTGGGCCGGCATCTTCTCGGCGCAATGGATGAAGGTGCTGACCTTCGTCGTCATCGTTTCGCTCGCGCTGCACGCCTGGGTCGGCGTGCGCGATATCTGGATGGACTACGTCAAGCCGGTGGGCCTTCGCCTGGCGCTGCAGGTGTTCTCCATCGTCTGGCTGCTGGGCTGCGCCGGTTGGGCGGTCCAGGTGATTTGGAGACTGTAGATGGCAGCGCCTTCGATTTCCAAGCGCCGTTTCGATGTGGTCATCGTCGGCGCCGGCGGCTCCGGCATGCAGGCCTCGCTGCGCCTGGCGCGGGCCGGCCTGAACGTGGCCGTGCTCAGCAAGGTGTTCCCGACGCGCTCGCACACTGTCGCCGCGCAGGGCGGCATCGGCGCCAGCCTGGGCAACATGTCCGAGGACAACTGGCACTACCACTTCTACGACACGGTCAAGGGCAGCGACTGGCTCGGCGACCAGGATGCGATCGAGTTCATGTGCCGCGAGGCGCCGAACGTCGTCTACGAGCTCGAGCACTTCGGCATGCCCTTCGACCGCAATCCCGACGGCACCATCTACCAGCGTCCGTTCGGCGGCCACACCGCCAACTATGGCGAGAAGCCGGTGCAGCGCGCCTGCGCCGCGGCCGACCGCACCGGCCATGCAATGCTGCACACCTTGTACCAGCAGAACGTCAGGGCCCGCACGCAGTTCTTCGTCGAATGGATGGCACTGGACCTGATCCGCGACGCCGACGGCGACGTGCTCGGTGTCACCGCGCTGGAAATGGAAACCGGCGAACTGCACATCTTCGAGGCCAAGACCACGCTGCTGGCGACCGGCGGCGCCGGCCGCATCTTCGCGGCCAGCACCAATGCCTTCATCAACACCGGCGACGGGCTGGGCATGGCGGCGCGCGCCGGCGTGCCGCTGGAGGACATGGAGTTCTGGCAGTTCCACCCGACAGGAGTGCACAACGCCGGCGTGCTGCTCACCGAAGGCTGCCGCGGCGAGGGCGCGATCCTGCGCAACGTCAACGGCGAGCGCTTCATGGAGCGCTACGCGCCGACGCTGAAGGACCTGGCGCCGCGCGACTTCGTCAGCCGCTGCATGGACCAGGAGATCAAGGAAGGGCGAGGTTGCGGTCCGAACAAGGACTACATCAACCTGGACATGACGCACCTGGGCCTGGAGACGATCATGAAGCGCCTGCCCAGCGTGTTCGAGATCGGCCACAACTTCGCCAACGTCGACATCTCCAAGGAGCCGATCCCGGTGGTGCCGACCATCCACTACCAGATGGGCGGCATCCCCACCAACATCCATGGCCAGGTGGTCGCGCCGAAGGATGGCGACCCGAACACCGTGATCAACGGCCTGTACGCGGTGGGTGAATGCTCCTGTGTCAGCGTGCACGGCGCCAACCGGCTGGGCACGAACTCGCTGCTCGACCTGCTGGTCTTCGGCCGCGCCGCCGGGCTGCACATCGTCGACCAGGTGGGCAAGACCAGATCGCACAAGCCGCTGCCAGCCGATGCCGCCGAGATGTCCCTGTCGCGACTGGCGCGGCTCGATGCCAGCAGCTCGGGCGAGTATGCGCAGGATGTGGCCAACGACATCCGCAGCGCCATGCAGAAGCACGCCGGTGTGTTCCGCACCCAGGCCGGCATGGACGAGGGCGTGGTGCAGATCGCTGCGCTGGCCGAGCGCGTCAAGGCCATCACGCTGAAGGACAAGAGCAAGGTCTTCAACACCGCGCGCATCGAGGCGCTGGAGGTCGAGAACCTGATCGAGGCAGCGCGTGCCACCATCGTGTCGGCGGCGGCGCGGCGCGAGAGCCGCGGCGCGCACACGGTCGACGACTATGCCGATAGCCCCGAGTTCCCGCTGGGCCGCAACGACGCGCAGTGGATGAAGCACTCGCTGTGGTATTCCGATGGCGACCGCCTCGACTACAAGCCGGTGAAGCTCAAGCCTCTGACGGTGGACAGCGTGCCGCCGAAGGTGCGGACCTTCTGAATCGAGGATGCAAATGACCCAACGCACGTTCCAGATCTACCGCTACGACCCGGACAAGGATGCCAAGCCCTACATGCAGACGCTGCAGGTCGAGCTCGATGGCTCGGAGCGCATGCTGCTCGATGCGCTGATGAAGCTCAAGGCCGTGGACCCGAGCCTGAGCTTCCGCCGCAGCTGCCGCGAAGGCGTCTGCGGTTCGGATGCGATGAACATCAATGGCAAGAACGGCCTGGCCTGCCTGACCAACATGCGCACCCTGCCGGGCGCCATCGTGCTCAAGCCGCTGCCCGGGCTGCCGGTGATCCGCGACCTGATCGTCGACATGACGCAGTTCTTCACCCAGTACAACTCGATCAAGCCCTACCTGGTCAACGACACTCCGCCGCCCGAAAAGGAGCGGCTGCAGTCGCCCGAAGAGCGCGACGAGCTCAACGGGCTGTACGAATGCATCCTGTGCGCCAGCTGTTCGACCAGCTGTCCGAGCTTTTGGTGGAACCCGGACAAGTTCGTCGGGCCGGCCGGGCTGCTCCAGGCCTACCGCTTCATCGTCGACAGCCGCGACCAGGCCACCGCCGAACGTCTGGACAACCTGGAAGACCCGTACCGGCTTTTCCGCTGCCACACCATCATGAATTGTGTCGATGTCTGCCCGAAGGGCTTGAATCCGACGCGTGCCATTGGCAAGATCAAAGAAATGATTGTGCGCCGCACAATCTGAGTGCAGACTGCGCATACCGTCGGGTCAGCCGCATGCAAGACAGGCCATGGACACTTTGCTGGACGAACGCTCGCTGAGCCGCCTGAAGTGGGGTTGCCGCCGCGGGCTGCTCGAAAACGACCTGTTCATCGAACGCTTCTTTCGGGAGCATGAGCGTAGCCTGAGCGTGCGCCAGGCCCGCGGCTTGCAACACCTGATGGACCTTTCCGACAACGATCTTCTCGACCTGCTGCTGCGGCGCTGCGAGCTTCCCGCCTCGCACGACAGGCCCGAGGTGCGCGAGGTGCTGATGCTGCTGCGCAGGCCCGCAACGGTTTCTACCAGCCAAGGAATGACGCCATGATGTCCCCGTCCGATGTGAAAGCCACGCTGTCGTTCTCGGACGGCAGCCCGTCGATGGACTTGCCGATCTACAAGGGCAGCATCGGCCCGGACGTGATAGACATTCGCAAGCTCTACGCGCAGACCGGCAAGTTCACCTACGACCCGGGCTTCCTGAGCACGGCCTCGTGCAACAGCACCATCACCTACATCGATGGCGACAAGGGCGAGTTGCTGTACCGCGGCTACCCCATCGAACAGCTGGCCACGCACTGCGACTTCCTCGAGGTCTGCCACCTGCTGCTCAATGGCGACCTGCCCAACCAGGCCGAGCGCGACAGCTTCGTCAAGACCATCACTTACCACACGATGGTCAACGAGCAGATGCAGTTCTTCCTGCGCGGCTTCCGGCGCGACGCGCACCCGATGGCGGTGATGACGGGCCTGGTGGGCGCGCTCTCGGCGTTCTATCACGACAGCACCGACGTCCACAACGCGCAGCACCGCACCATCGCCGCGCACCGGCTGATCGCCAAGATGCCCACGCTGGTGGCCATGGCCTACAAGTACGGCGTCGGCCAGCCCTTCATCTACCCGAAGAACGACCTCAGCTACAGCGCGAACTTCATGCGCATGATGTTCGCCACGCCCTGCGAGGACTACGTGCCGAACCCGGTGCTGGTGCGCGCCATCGACCGCATCTTCATCCTGCACGCCGACCACGAGCAGAACGCCAGCACCTCGACCGTGCGCCTGTGCGGCAGCTCGGGCACCAACCCGTTCGCGGCCATCGCCGCCGGCGTGGCCTGCCTGTGGGGGCCGGCGCACGGCGGCGCCAACGAGGCGGCGCTGACCATGCTCAAGGACATCCAGCGGCAGGGCGGCGTCGAGAAGATCGGCGAGTTCATCAAGCAGGTCAAGGACAAGAACTCCAACGTCAAGCTGATGGGCTTCGGCCACCGGGTCTACAAGAACTACGACCCGCGCGCCAAGCTGATGCGCGAGACCTGCCACGAGGTGCTGCAGGCCACCGGGCTGCATGACGACCCGCTGTTCAAGCTGGCGATGACGCTGGAGAAGATCGCGCTGGAGGACGACTACTTCGTCAGCCGCAAGCTCTACCCCAACGTCGACTTCTACTCGGGCATCGTGCAGAGCGCGCTGGGCATCCCGGT
>JBEIHU010000145.1:0-10473 GCA_040381175.1 Burkholderiaceae bacterium | reverse complement strand
TCCACATGGCCGAGCTTCAGGTTGGCCGGCATCTCCCAAGCCGACGGCATCGCGAACTCGGCGAAGTTCGGGTTGATGAACTGGCCCTCGTCGTCGTAGATGAACTCTTCGCTCAGCGTCGTGCCGATCCCGTTGGCCGTGCCGCCCAGCACCTGGCCTCCGAGGGTTTTGGGGTTCATGATCGTGCCGTTGTCGTGCACGGCGGCATAGTCCAGGATCGCCACCTTGCCGGTCGCCGGATCGACTTCCACCACCGCGATGTGGCAGATGTGGCCCACCATCGGATAGAAGACGCCCAGGTGCTTGCGCTCAGGATGAGGCAAGGTGGAGATGGGGTGGTCGTAGACGGCGGTTGTCTCCAGCCCGCTGTCGAACTCCGGTTTGTCGGGGAAGTTAAGGCGGAAGAAGTTGGCCTGCATCGCGATATCGCCAATGCTGATTTTGCGGTCCGTTCCCTTGACTGCCACTGCGCCTTCGCGCAGTTCCAGATCGCTCTCGGCCGCTTCCAACAAATGCCCGGCCAGGCGCTTCAGCTTGATCTGAATCTTGTGGCTGGCGCTCACACAGGCGCCGGTGATCATGGCGGTGAAACGGCTGCCTTGCGGCCCCACGCCATTGAAGCCGGAATGCGTGTCGGAGTAGCTCACCACGATGTCCGACGGCGCGACGGTGAATTGTTCGGCCAGCACCTGCGTGACGATGGTCTCGGGGCTGTTGCCGATGAACACCGAGTGCAGCGTGGCGAAGATCTTGCCGACCGGATCGATGCGAAGCGAAATGCCTTCAGGCGTGCTGGTCAGCGTAAAGCCCGGAGTCGCCAGGTTGTTCAGTGACCACCATTCGGTCGGACCGTAGACGCTGCGCTCCTGGCAGGTTGCGAGTCCGACGCCCACACAGCGGCCCTGCCCTCTCAGGTCGGCGGCTTTCTTGCGCCAGGCCGTCAGGCCGATGAGCTCGGCCGCCTGCTTGTAGACCTGCTGGAAGTTGCCGCTGTCGTAGATGTTACCAGTCGGGATCATGTAGGGAAACTGATCCGGCTGGATCATGTTCAGCAATCGAAGCTCGACCGGGTCCATGCGCAGTTCTTCGGCAGCGGCATCCACCAGACGCTCCAGAACCCAGTTGGTGACCTCGGAGCCGAAGCCCCTGTAGGGTCCCTGCTGGCACTTGTTGGTGAGGGCGGCCCTCACGCGCATGCCGAAAGACCCGATCCGATAGGGCCCCGTGACCTGTGCCATCGCATTGCCATGTGTGCCGACCCCGAACTGCAGGTAAGCGCCATAGTCGTCGATGACATCGAAGCGCAGCGACAGCATCGTTCCATCTTTGGCGAGCGCAAGCTCAGCGTCGTAGAGCCGGTCGCTGCCGTGCGAGTCAGAGTTGGTGAAGTGCTCCAGTCGGTCTTCGATGTACTTCACCGGCTGCCCCGCCAGGCGCGCGAGGCCGGAGGTCAGGATCACGATCTTGTGGATGAACACTTTCGAGCCGAAGCTGCCGCCGGTCGTGATCGGCTGCATGCGCAGCACTGTCGGCGAGATGCGCAGGGAGCCGGCGATCACGAACGGGATGAAGTTCGAGAAGTTGGTGTTGCAATGGATCGTGTAGCCGCCGTCGACGATGCTGTACTCGCTGATGCAGCCGCAGGTCTCTATGGCCTGGGCACTGCTGCGCTTCCAGCGCAGACGGCGCTTGACAATGTGATCGGCGCGCGCGAAGTCTTCGTCCACCGGGCCGAACTTGAATGACTCGTCATGGGCCTTGTTGCTGGCGCGGTCGGCCGGGTGGATGACGGCGTCGCCCGTCGCTTCCAGCGAGGTCTCGATGTCGACGTTGGCAGGAAGTACCTCGTACTCCACCTCCACCAGCTCGGCCGCATCTTCGGCAACGTAACGGTCGACCGCCACGATCGCGGCCACCACCTCGCCCACATGGCGCACCTTGTCGATGGCCATCGCGCGCTGAGTCACCGGCGGGCTCGCGAAGCTCGGGCAGGGGTCGACCACGGTGGCGAGGTCGGCCCCGGTGTAGACGCCGATAACGCCCGGCAGGGTCTTGGCCTTGCTCGTGTCGACCGCGACGATGCGGGCATGGGCATGCGGGCTGCGCACCGTGGCCGCGTGCGCCATATGGGGCACCGCATGGTCGTCGATGTAGTCGCCCTTGCCAAGCAGGAAGCGACGGTCTTCGACCCGCTTCATGCTCTGGCCTATCCATTTGCGGGGCTGGCCTGGCAGTTCCCGCTGACGGCTGGGTGGCAGGATGTTGGTGTCCAGATGCGAGCTCATTGCGCTTCCTTTGCACTCATGCGGCCGAGGCCGCGGACGCAGCAGCGGTGCGCAACTTGGCGGCGGCCGAGCGGATCGCATTGACGATGTAGCTGTAGCCGGTGCATCGGCACAGGTTGCCTGAGATCGCCTCGCGGATCTCGTCGTCGCTGGGGTCGGGGTTGTGGCTCAGCAGTTCGTGCGCCGCCATCAGCATGCCAGGCGTGCAGAAGCCGCATTGCAGGCCGTGTTCTTCCCAGAACGCTTCCTGAATCGGGTGCAGTTGCGCGCCGTCGGCCAGGCCTTCGATCGTGGTGAGCCGGCTGCCGTCGGCCTGCACCGCGAACGTGAGGCAAGAGCGGACGGCGCGCCCCTCCATCAACACGGTGCATGCGCCACAGACGCCGTGTTCACAGCCGACGTGGGTGCCGGGCAAACCCAGCGTGTGGCGCAGGCAATCACTGAGCAGCTGCCGCGCGGGGATCGTCGCCTCGCGCTGGCGGCCATTGACGGTGAGCGTGATGGCGTGTGTGGTCATGGCGTCTCCGGTGTCTTGCGATGTTTGGATCAGGACGCGTCGGCGAGCGCACGCTCAACCAGCGTGCGCACCAGGTCCTTGCGGTACTCAGCGGGCGTGGCGGCATCGCCGAAAGGGCTGACCGCATCGCGCGCCAAGGCGCCGGCGCGCGCGAACGTCGCCTTGTCGGCTGGCTGGCCGGTGATCGCCTGTTCCACCGACGGTAGCCGGCGAGCGCGATCGCCGACTCCTGCGCAAGCGACCGCCACGTGCGCGATCCGTCCACCGGACACCGTCAGCAACACGGCGGCCAGGGCCCAGGCGAAGTCGCCCTTGCGCATGCTCACCTCAGCGAAGCCGGCCTTCTGCCCGGCCGTCGCCAGCGGCAGCCGCACCTCGACGAGCATCTCGTCAGCGCGCGCTGCAGTGGTGTACAGGCCTTGAAAGAAGTCTGCCGCGGCGACACGCCGCTCGCCGCGTTGGCTGCGCAGCACCAACGTGGCGCCCACCGCCAGAGTGACGGCCGGCATTTCGCTGGCCGGATCGGCATGGCACAGATTGCCGCACAAGGTGCCGCGATTGCGTACTGCGCCGTGCGCCACCCATTCGTAGGCGATGTGCATCAGCGGGCAGTACTGCGCTACCAGCTCCGAGGCCTTGACATCGGCGTGCCGAGCCAATGCACCGATCACGATCTCGTCGCCCTCGCGGCGGATGTGATCCAGACCGGGCAAACGGTTGATGTCGATCAGGCGACCGGGGCGCGCCAGACGCAGGTTCATCATCGCCACCAAGCTCTGCCCGCCGGCGAGGATCTTCGTGCCTTCGTCATCCTGCGCCAGCAGGCTCAGGGCATCCGCGACGGACGACGGCCGCTCATAGGCAAACGGTGCAGGTTTCATGAGTATCCTTCGGTTGTACTGTTCTGCCGCGGTAGCGGGTCAGCCGCCAAAGCGGGGCTCCGGCAGGCCACGGATACCGAGCCCGGTGATGCGAAACACGCTGCCGGCACCGAACTGCGGGCGGCTTTGCACCGCGAAGTTGTCGTGCACGGCCGGGTGGGCGACTCGCGCCATCGACGTGACGTAGATCTCGTCGAGTCGGTCGCCGCCGAACATCACGCTGGTGATGTTGCGCACGGGCATGCCGATCTTGCGGTCGACACTGCCGTCCGGCGCATAACGGATCAGATCGCCGGAGATCACCTGCGCGTTCCAGACGAAGCCCTCGGCATCGACGGTGGAGCCGTCGGCGAATCCGCTGTCGTTGGCCGTGGAGGCAAAGACACGCCGGTTGCGGGCTGCGCCAGTGGCGATGTCGTAGTCGTAAGCCCAGATCTCGCGCTTGAAGGTATCGGCGAAGTAGAAGACCCGGTCGTCCGGGCTCCAGCAGGGGCCATTCGAGCAGATGATGCCGGTATCGATCTTGTGCAGGCTGAGATCTGTATCGAGCCGCCACAGGCTGCACAGCCCGAGTTCTTCCTTGTCGTCCATGCCGCCGGCGAAGAAGCGGCCTCGACGGTCGCACTTGCCGTCGTTCAGCCGTGCACGCGTCGTGTCGTCATCGACGCGTGCGACACATTCGAGCGTGCCGGATGCGAAGTCGTAGAGATAGAAGCCGTCGTTCAGCGCCAACACCGCGCCGCCGCGCTCGCGCAGCGCCATCGCGCCGACGTCGCGATCGATCACCCAGTGCGCCAGCGCGCCGGTGCGCGGGCTGTAGCGCCACAGTGCCGGCTTACCCACACGTCGACCGGTGCTGTCTACCCAGTAAAGGCAGCCGTCGTGCACGTCCCACACCGGGCCTTCGCCGAGGTGGTTGTCGCAGGAGACCAGACATTCGATGTTGAAACTCGCCATCGGCACAGTATAAATTGCACGTGTGCCCAATAAAGTAGTGGAAGCCCTAGGGTTCTGTCGCATAAACAGGTTGCATGTTTCTTGCGCCGATTCCGGTACGTTGATGCCCGGATGAAGTGATGCGCCAGATGCGTGCGGATGCGGCGCTGGAACTGCAGCGGGAGCAGCGGGCTGAACTGGAGAAGGTGGCGCGCTCGAGGCGCACGCCGCAGGCCGTTGTGCAACGCGCGCGCATCGTGCTGATGACTGCCGAAGGAATCTCGCCCGGCGTCATCGGCCAGCAACTCGCTGTGTCCCAACCGACAGTGCGCAAGTAGCGAGCTCGCTACGTCGAAGACGGGCTGCCGGGATTGCGTGATGAGCCGCGACCTGGGCGGCCACGGACTCTGGACGACCAACGTGTGGCCGATCTTTTGAACAGGGCCCTGCAGACTCGCCCGGTCAAGCAGACACATTGGAGCGTGCGCAGCCTTGCTGCCGAGGCCAGTATCAGCAAGGACATGGCGCATCGCCTGTTCCGTGCCGCCAGCATTGCTGCGCATCCTTCGCGCAGCTTCAAGCGCTCGAACGACCCCGCCTTCGTCGAGAAAGTGCGGGGCATTGCAGGCCTGTACTTGAACCCGCCAGACAAGGCGCTGGTGCTGTGCGTGGATTAGGGCCTGTTCACACTACGCATCCCGCCTACGTAGTGTGAACAGGCCCTAGAAGAGTTGCGCATTTCGCTGGTTGGCGCACACCTGCGCGAGGACCTGCTGGTGCGGGCCGGGCGTGCCTTCCAGAACGCGACGGATTGCCATGCGCGGCGGCCACCGGTCGAGTGAGCTACATCGCCTCGAACGAAGGGACCGCCTCAAACCCCGGGCGGCCTATCGGCCGGCCGGCACGAACCAGCGCGTGGGCCGCAGCTCCGGCTCTTCGTGCGCCAGCAGCGCCGCGTACAGGCGCTGCTCGTCGGCAACGAACAGGTCGCGCGCGATCGCCTGAACGAGGCGGTTGACGCCAATGGCGAGCCCCGGGATGTCGCCGGCCAGTTGGCCATGGCTCATGGCGGCGCCCCAGTTGAAGACGTGCAGGTTGCGCGCGGCCGGCAGCGTGTCCGGGTCGCGGGCCAGGAACTCGAAGCCCGCTCCGAGATAGGGGAAGTGCGCCGCTTCCGCATGCGCCAACGCTTCAGAGGCAGAAACACGATCGCCCCATACCAGCACCTGTTCGCGAAACGCCGCCAGTTCGGGCCGCAGCAGCATGTCAACGCCAAAACCAGTAGCAAGTATGGCGGCGTCGTAGGTCTCGCGGCCGCGCGCCGTGGTGATGGTGACGCTGCCGTCATCGACCGCCAGGTCGGACCAGCATTCGCCCAGGCGCAGTGCGAAGCCAGGCATGGCGTCGCAGCGCAGCACCGATTCGTGCGGCGGCGGCGCCTGTTCGGCATACACGTGGGTCAGGAAACGCCAGCGCGCTTCGTCGGGCAATGCGACGAAGCCATGGAAGAACCCGGGGAAGGAAGTCCACTTGGACTTGTTGACCTGCGGAAGGTGGGCTCGCCGGGCGAAGAGCGTGGCCGATGTGGCGCCCGCATCCAACGCCGCGGCCGCGTTATCGAACGCGGTGGCGCCGGCGCCGAGGATGGCGATACGCTGGCCCGCGAAGCGCGCCAGGTCGAACTCGGTCAGCGCGTGCACAACGCGGCCGTGCGCGCGTGCCGGGTCGAAGGACGGAAAGGCTGGCCAGCGCAAGCGCCCGCTGCCCTCGCGGCCAAGCGCCAGCACGACCTTGCGCGCGAATACGGTCTCGCGGCCGCGCGGGCCGGCCAGCTCGGCGCGCAAGAGTTCGCCGCGCGCTTCGAGTGCGATCAGCGCGGTGTCGTTTTCGACCGGCAGGCCGACCGTGTCGCGTACCCATAGCAGGTAGTCACGCCACAGCAGCGTGGGAATCTTGTACAACGCCTGCCAGCCCTCGGCGCCGTGCTGTGCCTCGTACCAGGCGCGGAAGGTGAGGCTGCCGATGCCCAAGTCCGGGCCGCTCAGGTGCTTGGGGCTGCGCAGCGTGGGCATGCGCGCGACCGTGGCCCACGGCCCTTCGTTTCCGCGCGCGGCGCGGTCGACGATGCGCAGCTTGCGCACGCCGTCGCGCAACAGGCCGAAGGCCGCCGTCTGACCACACATGCCAGCGCCCACCACCAGCACATCCAGCAGCGGCGCGCCGGCCGGCCCGTCGTGCGCGGGCACCCAGTCGGCGGCGGGGTAGAGCAGGCGTACCAGGTCGTGGCGGGCCAACTCAGTGGCGAGCATCAGGCCGGCGTCGGGCTTGTTCATGGGCGTGGATTGTCGGCCGTTCCTTCCACGGGCCTTCGCATGACATACTCAAACGCATGAACACGCTGTATCGCTTCGAGTCCGGCGGCTTCGCCTTCCTTGAAGGTGGCTATCCATATTCCGCGGGCGTAATCGCGCTGCCCGGCTTCGCGATCCGGCGCATGCGCTTCGTGCACCCGCTGCCGGTGGCGCAGGGCTTCGAGCGCATCGCCGCGCACCTGGCTGCGGCCGGGCGGCCGTTGACTGCATTTGCCGCCTGCGAACTGCGCTCGCCAGCGCCCTTCACGCTCGACGGCTTTCGTGATTTCAATCGTGGTTACCGCGAAATGCTCGAACGCTGGGGACTGATGCACCAGGGCTTGAACCCGGTGGCGCGCAGCAATCTCGCACCGGCCCTTGATCCGCCCAGCGAACCGGTCTTCTATGCGTTCTCCTACACAGTAGCACTGCCTGCGGGATCGCCCTCTCGGCCTGCCGACTACGTGGTCGCCGGCAGCGGCGAATGGCCGGAGCATCTTGCCTTCCCCGATGGCATCGTGGCCCGTGGCGACACCTCGCCCGACGGCCTGGCCAACAAGGCAGCGTACGTGCTCGACGCGATGCGAGCGCGTGCCGATGGGCTGGGCGGCGACTGGTCTCGGCTGTCCGGGGTGTCGGTCTACACCGTGCATGACATCCATCCGATGCTGGCGCCGCTTTTCGCGGCGCGCGGCCTGCTCGGCCCCGGGCTGACCTGGCATCCCTGCCACCCGCCAATCCGCGAGCTGGAGTTCGAGATGGACGTGCGCAGCGTCTCCGAGGAACTGCTGCTCGACGCGTGAGCGTCGCTGGGCTTCACTTGCGGCCGAACCGCGCCAGTACCGTGCCCAGGATGCCCTTGGGCAGGTAGATGATGAACAGGATCAGCAGCGCGCCGTAGATCAGCAGGTCCAGGCCATGGAACTGGTTGCCCACCAGCACGCGCAGGGTCTCCGACAGTGCCAGCAGGAACACCGCACCGACGGTGGGACCCAGCATCACGTACATGCCGCCGGCGATGGAGCCGAACACCATCTGCAGCGAGATGCCAATGCCCGACACCGTCTCCGGGTTTACGTACAGCTGGTACTGCGCATACAGCACGCCGCCCACACAGGTCATCGCCGCCGACAGCATGGTCACCTGCAGCTTGGTGCGCGAGACGTCGATGCCGATCGACGCCGAGGCGTCCTCCTCCTCGCTGATGGCCTCGAGCGCCAGGCGGCTCATGCTGCGGTCGACACGCCGCCAAATCCACAGCGCGATCAACCAGCACGCCAATACCGCATAAAACCATACCACCTTGTTCGAGAACTGCAGCGCCGCCAGCGAGCCGGTGCCATCGCTGACCATTGCGGGTTTGGGCGTGATGCCGAGCGAGCCGCCCGTGTGATCGCGCAGCGCGACGATCAGCAACCGCACCACCTCGGACAGCGCCAGCGTGACCAGCGCGAAATAGTGGCCAACGATCTTGAAGCGGAAGCACGGCCAGCCGATCAGCACCGCCAGCGCGACGGTCACGACCACCGCCATCGCACCGCCGATCCACGGCGAGACGCCGGCGCTGTTCCACATCAGCACCGCCCCGTACGCCCCAATGCCCAAGAAGGCGCCGTGCCCGAAGCTGACCATGCCCAGCCGGCCCATGATCGACCAGCTGGTGTAGATGTAGCCCCACAGCAGCGCCATGATCGCCAGGTGCATCGGGTAGGCGCCCAGGCCCAGCCAGGGCGCTGCCGCCAGCAGTGCGAGCAGCAGCCATCCGACGATCTTCGCTGCGGCCATCGTGTCAGCGCCGCTTGGCGAACAGGCCTTCGGGCTTCCAGAACATCATCGCGATGAAGAACACGAATGCGATGACGTAGCCCCATTCGAGCTGGAAGAAGAAGCCGCCGACCGAGATGAACTGCGCGAACACAAAGGCCGCGAGGAAGCCGCCGATCAGGTTGCCCAGCCCGCCGAGCACGCAGATCAAAAACGTGATCGGGCCAAGCGACAGGCCGATCGCGGGGTGGATGTCGTACTGCAGCACCAGCAGGCAGGCGGCCAGGCCTGCCAGGCCGCCGCCCAGTGCTGAGGTGAGCAGGTAGATGCGCCCCGGATTCACGCCCATCAGTGGCATGATGCCGCGGTCCTGGCTGATCGCGCGGATCGCGGTGCCCAGGTAGGTGCGCGACAGAAACAGCCAGGTGCCGCCGATGGCGGCGATGGCGACGACGAAGGCCACCATGCGCGCCGACGACAGGCTCAGCTCGCCAATCACCACACCGGGCATTCGCACGCCCAGGTTGCGGAACTCGACACCGAAGACCACAGTCGCCGCGGCCTGCAGGAAAAACAGCACGCCACCGGTCACCAGCAGCTGGTTGATTGGCTCGGCGCCGAGCACCGGCCGGATGATGAACTGGTGCATCGCCGCCCCGAGCACCGCGACGACGACGATACCGAAGCCGAAGCCCATCGCCAGCGGCAGCCCCTGCTGCACATGCAGCCACCAGATGGCGTACATGCCGATCATGACCAGCTCGGCATAGCAGATCCAGACCACGTCGATGACGCCGAAGATCAGGTTCAGGCCCAGTGCCAGCAGCGCCAGCAGCCCACCCAGCAGCAGGCCGTTGAGCACGGCCTCGAGCAGGAAGATGTCGAAGATCGAGGTGTCCATCGTCGCTTCACACGCCCAGGTAGGCCCGCCGGATATCCTGGCTGGCAAGGAGTTCGGCCGCCGGCCCACTGCGGCGGATGCGCCCGGTTTCGAGCAGGTACGCGCGGTCGACGACCTTGAGCACCTGCTGGATGTTCTGTTCGACGATCAGCACGGTGTAGCCCTGCGCGCGCAGCGTGCGGATCAACCCGAAGATCGACTGCACGATCAGCGGCGCCAGGCCGGCCGAGGGCTCGTCGAGCAGCAGCAGGCGCGGGCCGCACATCAGCGCCCGGCCGATCGCGCACATCTGCTGCTCGCCGCCGGACAGCGTGCCAGCGTCCTGCAACCGGCGCTGCAACATCTTGGGGAACAGCGAGTACACGAACTCCAGCCGCTCGGCATGGCGCGCGCGCGCGCTGGGTGTGTAGGCGCCGATCTTCAGGTTGTCCTCGACCGACAGGCGCGGGAACAGCCGGCGGCCTTCGGGCACCTGCGCGATGCCCAGGCCGATGACCTCGTGTGCCGGCAGGCGGGTGTAGTCGCGGCCCTGCATCGTCAGCGTGCCGGCCGTCGGCTCCAGCAGCCGCGAAATGGCGCGCAGCAGCGTGCTCTTGCCGGCACCGTTGGGGCCGATCACGGCCACCGCCTCGCCCGCCTCGACCTTCAGCGACACGCCGAACAGCGCCTGGAAGCTGCCGTAGCCGGCGCTCAGCCCTGACACTTCGAGCATCAGGCGCCCTCCCCGCGGCCGGCCAAACGCGCGTTGTTGTGGCTGTGCACCTGGCCCTGCAACTCTGTGGCATCGGTGCCCAGATAAACCTCCACCACCTTGGCGTCGTGCGTGACCTCGACAGGG
>JBEIHU010000144.1:0-10539 GCA_040381175.1 Burkholderiaceae bacterium | reverse complement strand
GACGCACTGGCACACGACGATCGAGCGCACGGTCACCGGCTTGGACTACGAGCTGGTGGACGTGGAGCGTTCGGCCGCCGGTCTGCTGCGCGTGACCATCGACCGGATTCCCGGGCGCAGCTATCCGGGCGGTGACGCCGAATCGGTGACCGTCGACGACTGCGAGCGCGTCACGCGCCAGTTGCAGTACGTGCTGGAGGTCGAGGCCGTTCCCTACGAACGCCTGGAAGTGTCCTCTCCCGGCCTCGACCGGCCGCTGAAGCGGGCCGCCGACTACGAGCGTTTCGCCGGGCACGAGATCCAACTGACGCTGAAGGCGCCGTTCCAGGGGCGCAAGAACTATCGCGGCCGCCTGCTGGCCGCCGACGAGGGCTGGCGCCTGGCCTTGTCCGGAGACAAGACCGAACAGGCGCTGGACTTCCAGCTCGACGAAGTGCGCGAGGCGCGGCTGGTGCCGGTGCTCGATTTCAAGGGCCGGGCGCGCAAGGCGCCGGGCGCGCAGCAGCCTGAACATGCGCTGCGCACGGTAGACGGAGGTCAGACACGATGAATCGCGAAATGCTGATGCTGGTGGACGCCATCTCGCGCGAGAAGAGCGTCGAACTCGACGTGGTCTTCGACGCGGTCGAGGCGGCGCTGGCCTCGGCCACCAAGAAGCTGCACGGCGGCGATGTCGACATCCGCGTCTCGGTCGACCGCGAAAGCGGCGAGTACGAAACCTTCCGCCGCTGGCACGTGGTGCCCAACGAGGCCGGGCTGCAGATCCCCGATGCCGAGACGCTGCTGTTCGAGGCGCAGGAGCAGATCCCCGACATCGAGGTCGACGACTACATCGAGCAGCCGATCGAATCGGTGCCGATCGGCCGAATCGGCGCGCAGGCTGCCAAGCAGGTGATCCTGCAGAAGATCCGCGATGCCGAGCGCGAGCAGCTGCTGAACGACTTCCTGTCGCGTGGCGAGAAGATCTTCGTCGGCACCGTCAAGCGGCTGGACAAGGGCGACATCATCGTCGAGTCGGGTCGCGTCGAGGGCCGCCTGAAGCGCAGCGAAATGATTCCCAAGGAAAACCTGCGCACCGGCGATCGCGTGCGCGCCTTCATCGCCGGTATCGACCCGACGCAGCGCGGAGCGCAGATCATGCTCTCGCGCAGCAGCCCGGGCTTCATGATGGAGCTGTTCCGCCAGGAAGTGCCCGAAATCGAGCAGGGCCTGCTGGAAATCAAGAGCTGCGCCCGCGACCCGGGCTCGCGCGCCAAGATTGCCGTGGTCAGCCATGACCGCCGCGTCGACCCGATCGGCACCTGCGTCGGCGTGCGCGGCTCGCGCGTCAACGGCGTGACCACCGAGCTGGCCGGCGAGCGCGTGGACATCGTGCTGTGGTCCGAGGATCCGGCGCAGTTCGTCATCGGCGCGCTGGCCCCTGCCAACGTGCAGTCTATCGTCGTCGACGAAGAAAAGCACGCGATGGACGTGGTCGTCGACGAAGAGAACCTGGCCATTGCCATTGGTCGTGGCGGGCAGAACGTGCGCCTGGCTTCCGAACTGACCGGCTGGCGCATCAACATCATGACCGCCGAGGAATCTCAGGCCAAGCAGAACGAAGAGTCCGACTCGGTGCGCCAGCTTTTCGTCGACAAGCTCGATGTCGATGTCGAAGTGGCCGACATCCTGATCGCCGAAGGCTTTACCAGCCTCGAGGAGGTGGCCTACGTGCCGCTGCAGGAGATGCTGGAGATCGAGGCTTTCGACGAGGACACCGTCAACGAGCTGCGCACCCGAGCCAAGAACGCCTTGCTGACGATGGAAATCGCGCGCGAGGAGCAGGTCGACGACGTTTCGCAGAACCTGCGCGATCTTGACGGCCTGACGCCGGAACTGATCGGCAAGCTCTCCGACGGCGGCATCCACTCCCGAGACGACCTGGCCGACCTGTCCGTCGATGAACTCACCGAGATGACCGGCATGCAAGAGGAGCAGGCCAAGGCGTTGATCATGAAGGCTCGTGAACATTGGTTCACCGCCTGAGCACGGTCGCGCCGCCGCCCGACCCCAACCCGCTGCACTGAAGGAAACCCACAATGGCCGTGACCACCGTCGCCCAGCTAGCCACGGAGCTGAACCGGCCCGCGGCCGCACTGCTCGAGCAGTTGGAGTCGGCCGGTGTCCCCAAGAAGTCGGCCAGCGAGACGCTGACCGAGGCGGACAAGGAGCGCCTGCTCGAGTTCCTGCGCAGCTCGCACGGCACCGTCGGCGCCGAGCGCAAGAAGATCACCTTGGTGCGCAAGTCCACCAGCGAGATCAAGCAAGCCGATGCCAGCGGCAAGGCGCGTACCATCCAGGTCGAGGTGCGCAAGAAGCGCGTCTTCGTCAAGCGCGACGATGTCGCTGCCGGCCCGGACGAAGCCGCTGTCGAGGCTGCGGCCGAAGCCGAGCGCGCCGAGCTGGCGCGCCGCGTGGCCGAGGCCCTGGCTCAGGCCGACGCCATTCGAGTGCAGGAAGCCGAGCTGGCGGAGCGTCGCCGCCTGCGCGAGGAGGAGGAGCGCGCAGAGCGCGAAGCCGCCGAAGCGCGCGCGCGCGATCAGGCCGCTGCTGCCGAAGCTGCGGCCGCGGCGGCTGCGGCCAGCTCGAAGAGCCTCAAGGCCGAGTCGGCAGCGCCCACCGCGGCGCCGGCCGAGCCCGAGGTACCGTCCGAAGCGCCAAAGCCGGCGCTGCGCGTCATCAAGGCCTCGACCATCGAAGCCGAGGACAAGCAGCGCCAGGCCGACCTGGACCGCCGCCGCAAGCTGGCCGAGAACGAGGCCGCGGCCATCCGCGCAATGATGAACGCACCGAAGAAGGTGCTCGTCGCCAAGCCGGTGGAAGCGCCCAAGCCCGCTGAAGCAGGCAAGGAAGGCATCACTGGCACGATCCACAAGCCCAAGGCTGCGCCAGGCGCGCCTGGCGCGCCGGCCGCGCCGGCCAAGCCGGGCGACAAGAAGGCGCTGAAGTCGGAGAAGCTGTCCTCCAGCTGGGCCGATGACGCGGCAAAAAAACGTGCGCTCAAGCCGCGCACCGATGGCGGTGCCGCGGGGCGTCCGGGCTGGCGTGCCCCGCGTGGTGCGCGCCGCGGCGACAGCCGCGAGGGCACGCCCAGCAGCTACAGTGCGCCGGCCGAGTTCACGGTGCAGGAAGTGCACGTGCCCGAAACCATCAGCGTGGCCGACCTGGCGCACAAGATGTCGGTCAAGGCCAGCGAGCTGATCAAGCACCTGATGAAGTTGGGCCAGATGGTGACCATCAACCAGCAGCTCGACCAGGAAACGGCCATGATCCTGGTCGAAGAGATGGGCCACACCGCGGTGGCGGCCAAGCTCGACGATCCGGAAGCCTTCCTCGAGGAAGAGGAGGCCGCCACCACCGGCGAAGACAAGCCGCGTGCGCCGGTGGTCACGGTGATGGGCCACGTCGACCACGGCAAGACCTCGTTGCTGGACTACATCCGCCGCACGCGCGTGGCCTCGGGCGAGGCCGGCGGCATCACGCAGCACATTGGCGCATACCACGTGGAGACGCCGCGCGGCATGATCACCTTCCTGGACACCCCGGGCCATGCTGCGTTCACGGCGATGCGTGCCCGCGGCGCCAAGGCCACCGATCTGGTGATCCTGGTGGTGGCGGCCGACGACGGTGTCATGCCGCAGACCAAGGAAGCCATCCACCACGCCAAGGCGGCGGGCGTGCCGATCGTCGTGGCGATGAACAAGATCGACAAGCCCGAGGCCAATGTCGAGCGAATCAAGACCGAGCTGGTGGCCGAGCAGGTGGTGCCCGAGGACTTTGGCGGCGATTCACCCTTCGTGCCGGTCTCGGCCAGGACCGGCAAGGGCATCGATGACCTGCTCGAGCAGGTGCTGCTGCAGGCCGAGGTGCTGGAACTGAAGGCACCCGCCGACGCCATGGCCAAGGGCATCGTCATCGAGGCGCGGCTGGACAAGGGCCGCGGCCCGGTGGCCACGGTGCTGGTGCAAAGCGGCACGCTGAAGAAGGGCGACGTGGTGCTGGCCGGCTCGAGCTACGGCCGGGTGCGCGCCATGCTCGACGAGAACGGCAAAGCGGCCGACGAGGCCGGTCCGTCGATCCCGGTCGAGATCCAGGGCCTGACCGAGGTGCCGCAGGCCGGCGACGATTTCATGGTGCTGGCCGACGAACGCCGGGCGCGCGAGATCGCCACTTTCCGCCAGGGCAAGTACCGCGACGTCAAGCTGGCCACCAAGCAGGCGGCCAAGATGGAGAACATGTTCGCCGACATGGGTCAGGGCGAGGCGCAGATGCTGCCGCTGATCGTCAAGGCCGACGTGCAGGGCTCGCAGGAAGCGCTGGCCCAGGCGCTGCAGAAGCTCAGCACCGATGAAGTCAAGATCCAGATCGTGCACTCGGCGGTGGGCGGCATCAGCGAAAGCGATATCAACCTCGCCATTGCCTCCAAGGCGGTGGTCATCGGCTTCAACGTTCGCGCCGATGCAGGCGCGCGCAAGCTGGCCGAAGGTAACGGCGTGGACCTGCGTTACTACAACATCATCTACGACGCCGTCGACGAGGTGAAGGCCGCGATGACCGGCATGCTCGCCCCCGAGCAGCGAGAGGAGGTCATCGGCACAGCCGAGATCCGCACCAAGTTCGTGGCCTCGAAGATCGGCACGGTGGCTGGTTGCATGGTCACCGCAGGCGTGGCCCGCCGCGGTGCGCGCGTGCGCATCCTGCGCGATAACGTCGTGGTCTTCTCCGGCGAAGTGGAAAGCGTGCGCCGCATCAAGGAAGACGTGCGCGAGGTCAAGGAAGGCTTCGAGTGCGGCGTGAAGATCAAGAACTACAACGACATCGCCGAGGGCGACCAGCTGGAGTTCTTCGAGGTCAAGGAAGTCGCACGCACTTTGTGACGGCCACCACGTACTCTCCTGGTCGCTGCCCTCCCCGGGGGGCGCATGCTGCGGACCAGCACAGGTTCCGAGCATGAGTTCGACCGATGGAGCCCCGCCCCCGGCGGGGCTCCTCAGTTTTGCGGGACACATCCCATGCGCCACAAGCGATCCATCCCCAACCGCGGATTCCGCGTCGCCGACCAGATCCAGCGCGACGTGGCCGTGCTCGTGCGCGAACTGAAGGATCCGCGCATCGGCATGGTCACCATCAACTCAGTCGAAGTGACGCCGGACTACGCGCACGCCAGGATCTATTTCTCGCTGCTCAGCGGCGACGTGGCCGAATGCGAGCAGGCGCTGAACGAGGCCGCCGGCTTCCTGCGCAACAGCCTGTTCAGAAAGCTGCAGATCCACACCGTGCCGACGCTGCATTTCCACTTCGACCGCAGCACCGAGCGCGCCGCCGAACTCAGTGCGCTGATTCGCCAGGCCAACGCCAACCGGGCAAAGGAATGACCCCCGTCCCCAGCGCCTTCGGCGCTTCCCTCCAGGCGGAGCGAGCCGGCGGCCCGGCAGGGCCGGTTCCGCGGCAAGTGCCCGAGCGGCCACCACGCCGCGCGGTGCATGGCGTGCTGCTGCTCGACAAGCCGCTGGGCTGGACCAGCAACGACGCGCTGCAAAAGGCCAAGCGCCTGTTCCGCGCCCAGAAGGCCGGTCACACAGGCACGCTGGACCCGCTGGCCACCGGGTTGCTGCCGCTGTGCTTCGGCGCGGCGACCAAGTTCTCGCACGTCAGCCTGGAGGCCGACAAGCGCTACACCGCCACGCTGCAGCTGGGCCAGACCACGAGCACCGGCGACGCTGAAGGCGAGCTGCTGAAAACGCGCGAGCTGCGCGTCGACCGCGCCGCCATCGATGCCGCCTGCGCGCGCTTCACCGGCCGTATCGAGCAGGTGCCGCCAATGCATTCGGCACTGAAGCACGCGGGCAGGGCGCTGTACGACTACGCGCGTGCCGGCATCGAGGTGGAGCGCGCCGCGCGCAGCGTCTTGATCCATCACATCCATGTCATCGAATGGCAGCAGCATCGGCTGTTGCTCGACGTGCACTGCAGCAAAGGCACCTACATCCGCACGCTGGCCCAGGACATCGGCGAAGCGCTGGGCTGCGGCGCCCATCTGGCGGCGCTGCGCCGTACCGGCAGCGGCCTGCTGTCGGTGGACGACGCGGTGACTCTGGAAGGCCTGGCTGCGCTGGACGAAGCCGCGCGCGATGCGCTGTTGCGCCCGGCCGATGCGCTGCTGGCAGGCTGGCCGCGCGTTCAGCTGCCGGGCGACGAGGCGGGCCGATTCCTGACCGGGCTGCGCCGCCGCGTCAGCCTGGCCGATGCCGCGGCCGTTCGCGTCTATGGCCCGGACGACGACTTCCTGGGCAGCGGCCACATCGCAGGCGGCGAACTCATCGCCGACCGCCTGCTCTCACCCGCCGAAGTGGCGCGACTGAATTCCTAGAAAGCCTGCCATGACCCGCCAGATCCGAAACATCGCCATCATCGCCCACGTCGACCATGGCAAGACCACGCTGGTCGACCAGCTGCTGCGCCAGAGCGGCACCTTCCGCGAGAACGAGAAGGTGGCCGAGCGCGTGATGGACAGCAACGACCTGGAAAAGGAGCGCGGCATCACCATCCTGGCCAAGAACTGCGCGGTGGAATGGAAGGGCACGCACATCAACATCGTCGATACCCCGGGCCACGCCGATTTCGGCGGCGAGGTCGAGCGCGTGCTGTCGATGGTCGACAGCGTGCTGCTGCTGGTCGACGCGGTCGAAGGGCCGATGCCGCAGACCCGCTTCGTCACCAAGAAGGCGCTGGCGCTGGGTCTAAAGCCCATCGTCGTGGTCAACAAGGTCGACCGGCCCGGCGCGCGGCCCGATTACGTGATCAACGCCACCTTCGACCTGTTCGACAAGCTGCATGCCACCGAGGCTCAGCTCGACTTCCCGGTGATCTTCGCCTCTGGATTGAACGGCTGGGCCACGCTGAAGCAGGGCGAGACCGGCACCGACCTGACGCCGCTGTTCGACGCCATGCTCGAGCACGTGCCGGCACACGAAGGCAGCCCGGACGACCCGCTGCAGTTGCAGATCTGCTCGCTCGACTATTCCACCTACGTGGGGCGCATCGGCATCGGCCGCATCAACCAGGGCACGCTGAAACCGATGCAGGACGTGGCGGTCTACGCCGGGGCCGACAGCACGCCCTTCAAGGCGCGTGTCAACCAGGTGCTCAAGTTCGAAGGCCTGGAGCGCAAGCAGGCCACCGAGGCGGGGCCCGGCGACATCGTGCTGATCAACGGCATCGAGGATATCGGCATCGGCGTGACGATCACCGACATCGACCACCCGGTGCCGTTGCCGATGCTCAATGTCGATGAGCCGACGCTGACGATGAACTTCTGCGTCAACAACTCGCCGCTGGCCGGACGCGAGGGCAAGTTCGTCACCAGCCGTCAGATCCGCGACCGGCTCGAGCGCGAGCTGCAGAGCAATGTGGCGATGCGAGTGCGCGACACCGACGAGGATGGCGTGTTCGAGGTCTCCGGCCGCGGCGAGCTGCACCTGACCATCCTGCTCGAGACGATGCGCCGCGAAGGCTACGAGCTGGCGGTGAGCAAACCGCGGGTGGTGTTCAAGGAAGATGGCGGACAAAGGCTTGAGCCAATCGAGCTGGTCACCGCCGACGTCGAGGACCAGCACCAGGGCGCGGTGATGCAGGCGCTGGGCGAGCGCAGGGCCGAGCTGGTGAACATGGAGCCCGACGGCATGGGCCGCGTGAGGCTGGAGTACCGCATCCCGGCGCGCGGACTGATCGGTTTCCAGAACGAGTTCCTCAACCTGACGCGCGGCACCGGCCTGATCAGCAACATCTTCGACGGCTACGAACCCTTCAAGGGCGAGATCGCCGGCCGCAAGAACGGCGTGCTGATCAGCCAGGACGACGGTGAGGCAGTGACCTATTCGCTGGGCAAGCTCGACGACCGTGGCCGGATGTTCGTCAAGGCCGGAGACCCGCTGTACGAAGGCATGGTCATCGGCATCCACAGCCGCGACAATGACCTGGTGGTCAATGCGGTGCGCGGCAAGCAGCTGACCAACTTCCGCGTTTCGGGCAAGGAAGACGCGATCAAGATCACGCCGCCGATCATCCTGACGCTGGAGTACGCGGTGGAATTCATCGCCGACGACGAGTTGGTCGAGATCACGCCGAAGAGCATCCGGATTCGCAAGCGCCACCTGAAGGAGCACGAGCGCAAGCGTGCTTCTCGCGAGAGTGCCTGACTTCCCCGTTCGCGCTGGCCGATGCCCTCCGGCGTGCCGCCTTGCCATGTCCACCCCCCGCTGCTTGGCGCGCACCTCCGCACGGCTCGGGACCCCCGGGCCGCGCGCTCACCCGCCGGGCAGTCGCAGCCGCGGCCCTCGCCCCGCGCCAGGCGGCGAGACTTCGGCATGAAATGCGTCCGGCCCGCAGCCCCGGCCCCCAAACGGCCGTGACCCATCGCCAAGCCGTTCTGCTGATGATCTGCGTGACGCTCATGTGGAGCATCGCGGGCATCGTCACGCGCCACCTGGACAACGCCCAGGGCTTCGAGCTGACCTTCGGGCGCAGCCTTTTCAACGCCATCGCGCTGCTGCTGCTGCTGGGCTGGATCCAGGGTCCGGCGCGGCTGTGGCGCACGCTGCGCAGCGGCGGACGGCCGTTGTGGGTGTCGGGCCTGTGCTGGTGCGTGATGTACACCGCCTTCATGGTGGCGATCACGCTCACCACCGTGGCCAACGTACTGGTGACGCTGGCGCTCGCGCCGCTGCTCACGGCCCTGGCGGCGCGCCTGGCCTTGGGGCACCGCCTGCCGCTGCGCACCTGGGCAGCCATCATGGTCGCCGGCGCCGGCATCGCCTGGATGTACGGCAGCGAACTTGGCAGCTCCGACACGCGGCACTGGATCGGCACCGCGGTCGCTCTGTGCGTGCCCATTGCAGCGGCAGTCAACTGGACGCTGCTGCAGCATCTGAATCACGCCGCCGGCGACGATGCGCCGGACATGCTGGCGCCGGTGCTGCTGGGCGCGCTGCTCTCGGCGGCAGTGACGCTGCCGCTGTCGCTGCCGATGGCGGCCACGCCGCACGACCTGGGGCTGCTCGCGCTGCTCGGCGTGGTGCAACTGGCCATCCCCTGCCTGCTGGCGGTGCGGGTGGCGCGCGTGCTCAGCGCCCCCGAAATTTCGCTGCTTGGCCTGCTGGAGGTGGTGTTCGGCGTGCTCTGGGTCTGGCTGGGCACCGACGAGGCGCCGTCCGTGGCGGTGCTAGGCGGCGGCGCGCTGGTGCTGGGTGCACTGGCGGTCAACGAAGCGCTGGCGCTGCGCCGTGTCGCCCGAGCGACTTGATCCACGGCCGGCGCCTCAACAACGGCCAGGGCCGCCCGCTACCATCTCCGCCAAGCTTGCATTGGAACCGCGGCATGTCCGACCCAAAGACCCCTATCCGACCGCCCAGCCCCTGGCTGATGCTGCTGGAAGGCCGCGCGCCCTGGGAGTACGTCGCCACGCTGGCGGTCATGCCCTGGCTCAGCCGATTGCCGCGCGGCGACGGCCATCCAGTGATGGTGTTTCCCGGCCTGGGTGCATCGGAGCTGAGCACCCGCACGCTTCGCGGCTTCCTGGGCCAGCTGGGCTATGCCGCCTGCGACTGGGGGCTGGGCCGCAACCGTCCGCGGGAGGGGCTGCTCGAGGCCTGCCGCGAGCGCGTGCTGCGGCTTGCCGCGCGCCACGAGCGCAAGGTCAGCCTGGTCGGCTGGAGCCTGGGCGGCGTCTATGCGCGCGAGCTGGCCAAGCAACTGCAGCCGCAGACGCGCTGCGTCATCACGCTCGGCTCGCCTTTTTCCGGCCATGTGCGCGCCACCCATGCGGCGCGCGCCTACGAGCTCTACAGCGGCCGGCCGCTGCAGCACGATCCGGTCCGCGCCGAGCGCATGCGGCGCGCACCGCAGGTGCCCACCACGTCGATCTACAGCAAGACCGACGGCGTGGTGGCCTGGCAATGCAGCCTGAACGACGATGAACCGCACACCGAGAACATCGAGATCCATGCCAGCCACCTGGGCCTGGGCGTGAACCCGCTGGCGCTGTATGCGGTGGCCGACCGCCTGCGCCAGGATCCGGCGCACTGGCAGCGCTTCGATGCGCGGGCCGTGCCGCGCTGGCTGTTCCGCGGCGCCGCGCCGCACCGTGACGCGAAGCCTGCTCACTGATGAAACGGCCCGCGCTTCGCTTCGCTCCGGCCTACCGAGGGCGCGCCCGGTGGCTGCCGGCGGCCGGGAGCCGCTGACATGCAGATCATCGCCAACGGCCTGCAGATCGAGGTCGACATCCAGGGCCCGGAACACGGCGAGCCGATCCTGTTGATCATGGGCCTAGGCATTCAGCTGTTCGGCGGGCCCGACGCGCTGGTGCAAATGCTGGTGCAGCGGGGCTTGCGCGTCCTCCGCAACGACATCCGCGCCGCCGGCCTGAGCCAGGGTTTCGACCGCCTGGGCGTGAACCCGCTGGCGCTGTATGCGGTGGCCGACCGCCTGCGCCAGGATCCG
>JBEIHU010000143.1:0-10646 GCA_040381175.1 Burkholderiaceae bacterium | reverse complement strand
TGGCATTCATCTCTGGACCTCCGATCGGTGATGAGTGGCTGTTGAGTCACCACTCTGGCACACCAAGCCCGAGCCATGGCAGGCCTTGCCGCATCGAGCTCACCCTCGCAAAAAGGGGCGGTGTCCATACCATCTCAGTCTTCAGCTGCAATTCAGGGCGCCCACACAAAGCCGCGCCGCAGAAGACTTCAGCGTTCGCGCAGGCGCAACCGCATCCGCAACCCCACCGGCGCCATCGCGAAGGCCAGCCGCTCCTCGGGCTCGCCGCCGGCGGCCGTGCCGACGAAGTCGATCTCGAAGTGATGCAGCAGCGTCAGCAGCACCATCTTCATCTCCTGCAGCGCCAGGTAGCGCCCGGGGCAGATGCGCGGCCCGGCGCCGAAGGGCATCGAGATGCGCTTGGCCGAGGCCGGGGACAGCCCATCCTCGCCCAGCCAGCGCTCGGGCTTGAAGGCCTGCGCCTCTGGCATGAAGCGGTCGTCGACGCTGTCGTGGCGCATCAGGTTGATGACCACCGTGCCGGCTGGAACGGACACGTCGCCGACCACCGTGTCCTTCAACGCCTGAAACGGCAGCTGCGGCGCCACCGGCTTCAGCCGCATGGTCTCGTGCATGCAGGCTTCGACGTAGTCCAACTGCGCCAGGTGCTCCATCGTTACCGGCCCGCCCCTGCCCGCTTCGCGCATCGTGGCCTGCACCTCGGCCGTGGCCCGCGCCAGCGACTGCGGGTGCCGGTGCAGCAGCCAGATGCACCAGGCCAGCGTGTTGGCCGTGGTGTCCTCGCCGGCCAGCAGCATGGTCAGCACGTTGCCCGCCACCTGCGCGTCGTCGATGCCGCTGCCGGGTTCGTCGGCGGCCACGATCATCGCCTGCAGCAGGTTCTGCGGCGCGCCGCGCAGCGCGGGGTTCTCGGCCAGCCGCTGCCGTGCCGCGGCGATGAAACCGTCCACCGCCTCGTTCACCGCCGCCAGCGCCCTGTCGAGTTCGCGGTCCGAAGGCAGCTTGAAGACGCGCCAGTACGGCAGCGGCGTGATCAGGCGCTTGAACAGCTTGGGGAAGATCTTGTTCAGGTGGCGCTGGATCACGTCCTCGTCGGACTCCAGCGTGTTGACCTCGGTGCCGAAGGCCAGCCCTGCGATGGCGTCGACCGTGAAGCGCATCAGGTCGGCCTGCAGGTCGATCTCGCTGCCCGAGGCTGCCGCCCGCGCCCAGCGCCAGCGCAGCCGCTCGCCACAGCGCACCAGCGACGGGTAGTAGGCCTTGACGTGGCCGGGGTCGAAGGCCGCCATCACCATGCGCCGCTGGCGCTTCCAGGCGTCGCCGTTGACGCCGAACAACCCCGGCTTCAGGCCCATTTCGGTGCCGATGGTCTCCAGCCGTTCGGTGCGGCGGAAGCCCTCGGGCCGGTCGCGCAGCACCGCGGCCACCGCCTCGTGGTCGGCCGACACCAGCACCAGCCGGTTGGCCAGGCGCAGCTTGAAGAAGCGGCCGTATTGCCGTGCCCACGCGTCCAGCTGCAGATGAAAGCGCGTCGATTCGATCTGCGCCAGGTTGCCCAGCACCGGCCAGCCGGGTGGACCGGGCAGGTCTTGCAGCCGGCGCAGCACCCCCGGGGCTGCAGTGTCCTGTGCGCTCGACATGGGGTACTCCTCCTTAACGGCCCAGCATGAAATCCACCGCCTGCCGCCACCAATCGGCGTCGACACGGGCAGGCCAGTCGTTGTGGCCGGCGTAGGGCACCACGCGCCACAGCTTCGGCGCGGCAAGCCCCTGGAACAGCGCCTCGCCGAAGCGCGCCGGCACGATGTCGTCGCGCTGCGCCACCACCACCACCACCGGCCGGTCGAAGCGGGCCAGGTGCGCGGCGCTGTCGTACTGGTCGCGCAGCAGCCAGCGCACCGGCAGCCAGGGGTAATGGTAGGAGGCCACGTGCTCCAGCCGGTCCCAGGGCGTGATCAACATCAGGCCGGCCACCTGCTCGGGATGCCGGGCCGCGGCCGCCGCGGCCACGCCGGCGCCCAGCGATTCGCCGACGACCATCAGCGGTGCGCCGTACTGCCGGTGCGCCAGCGCGATCGTGGCCGCCGCGTCGGCCACCAGCGAAGCCTCGCCGAGCTCGCCGTCGCGCGGGCCGTAGCCGGGGTACTCGGCCAGGATCACCCTGAGCCCCAGCGGAGCCATCGCCGCGGCGAAATGGTCGCGATGGCCGGCATGGCCGGCATTGCCGTGGAAGACGATGGCCGTGCCCCGCGGCGGGCCCTTGGGTGCGGCGACCAGGCCGCGGAAGTCGCCGGGCGAAGGCCAGGCGCTCAGGCCACCGGCTTCCATCGCGGACACCGTCGCGCGCTGCGGAAAGTACAACAACTTATCCTGCAGCAAGGCCGGCCCTCCCACCGCCAGCGCGCCCGCCAGCAGCAACCCCAGCGCGGCGGAACCCAGTTTCATTCCCCTTGCCCGCGTGCTGCGCCGGCGGCTGCGTGGCTACACCGAGCGCGTCAACCCGCCGTCGATGCGGATGTTCTGGCCGGTGATGTACGACGATCGCTCCGATGCCAGGAAGGCGATCAGCTCGGCCACTTCTTCGGCACGTCCGTAGCGGCCCATCGGTATGCGCTCGCGCCGCTCGGCCTTCTCGGGCAGGCTGTCGATGAAGCCGGGCAGCACGTTGTTCATGCGCAGGCCGTCGGCGGCGTACCGGTCGGCATAGAGCTTGGCAAAGGCCGCCAGCCCGGCGCGAAACACCCCCGAGGTGGGGAACGCTGCCTCAGGCTCGAAGGTGGCGTAGGTGGAGACGTTGACGATGGCGCCGCGTTTGCGGCGCTGCATCAGCGGCGTCACCAGGCGGGCGATGCGCACCACGTTGAGCAGGTAAAAATCCATGCCGCGCTGCCAGTCGGCATCGCTCATCGCCAGCAGCTCGCCCTTGGGCCCGTGACCGGCGCTGTTGACCACGGCGTCGATGCGGCTCCAGCGCGCCGTGGCCGCGTCCACCAGGCGCTGCAGGTCGGCGGCTTCCAGGTTCGATCCGGTGACGCCCAGGCCGCCCAGCTCTTCGGCCAGCGCCGCCCCGCGGCCCGAGGGCGAGAGAATCGCTACGGCCCAGCCTTCACCCGCCAGCCGCCTCGCGGCGGCAGCGCCGATGCCGCTGCCGGCGGCGGTGAACAGTGCAACGGGTTGTTCCATGCCAGGCATTATGGGCAGTCCGGGCTCAGCGTGGTGCAGCCATTGCCGCGCCGTGGCGTGCCTGCAGCAGTCCGGTGGAGCGACTTTGCACCCTGCCCGGGGTGGCGACGCGGGTGCTCAGGAACAGATGGAACGCAACCGGCGCAGGGCCTGGTCGGCAGCCGGCAGCTGGGCCGGGTTCTCGCCGGCAAAGTAGCGTTGACCAAGCGGCAGGTCGTTGCTGTTGCCGCGCACCGGCACGACCGCCGGCTCGAGGCGGGCAGCGTCGATGCGGCCGTTGTCCAGGTCGCGCTGACAGACCAGCAGCACGCCGTTGGCGGCCAGCAAGCGCTCGCGCAGGCGGCGCTGCGCGGGCGTGGCCTTCGAGCCCAGTGCGCGGGCCTCTGACGGCAGCGTCAGCACGAAGAAGCGCCGGCCACGGGGGTTTTGCGCAATGCCACGCTCGGCAGCCTGGCGGAAGCTGAAGCCGTCGCCGGCCACATACAGCCCGCCCTCGGACTGGGCCTGCGCCGGGCTGGGCCAGGCCGCCGCCAGCAGCAGGGCCAGCGCCAGCGCGCAGGGTTGCAGCCGGCCGGTTCGGGACATGCAAAACCTCCTCATCGACGAAGCGCAAGGCCTCGTCCCGATGCTAGGCCATGACCTCGCGGGCCATGCGACCGAAGCCGCGACATATGCCGCGCCCTGGCGACCTGGCCGCCCGCGCATCGGATGTGATCACGCTCAATTGCGCCGCAAGCAGGCGCATTAAGGTTCACGCAACAGGTTCCCGGGCACCGTAAGGCCCGCACGGGCCGGACCACCAAAGCTGGAGAAACACACCATGCAGAGCAGCCTACGCCGCGCCCGCGGCCCGATCGCCATTGCCGTCGCCCTGCTCGGGCCGGCGGGTGCCTTCGCTGCCGGTTTCGCCTTGCAGGAGAACTCGGGCAGCGGCCTGGGCAATGCCTTTGCCGGCGGCGCAGCGGCGGCAGAGGACGCCTCGACGCTGTGGTCCAACCCCGCCGGCATGGCGCGGCTGGGCGGCAGCCAGGTGGCCGGCGCGCTGCATCTGATCCGGCCGTCGATGAAGTTCCGCAATGCCAACTCGGTCGCCGCCGCGCAGCAACCGCTGGGCAATGACGGCGGCGACGCCGGCAGCCTGAACTTCGTGCCGAATTTCTACGCGACCATGCCGATCGACCGGCAGTGGTCGGTGGGCCTGGGCGTCAACGGGCCCTTCGGGCTGGTCACGGAGTACGCCGAAGGCTGGATCGGGCGCTTCCAGGGGCTGAAGTCGGACATCAAGACCATCAACGTCAATCCGGCGGTGTCGTGGAAGCCCACCGAAAACCTGGCCATCGGCCTGGGCGTGAACTACCAGCACATCGACGCCACCTTCACCAGCCGCGTCAACTATTCGGCAGCGTTGCTGTCTGCGGCCGCACAGAACGGCATCGCGCCGGGTTCGCCCACCTTCAATGCGATCGCCCGATCGACACCCGGACTGGAAAGCAGCGCCAACGTCACGGGATCGGACTACGGCTGGGGCTGGAACCTCGGCCTGCTGGTGGAACTGTCGCCGGAACACCGCATCGGGGCGCATTACCGTTCGTCGATCCGCTACACGGTGGTGGGCAACGTTGCCTTTGGCAACCCTGCCATGCCGCCGCTAACGCCGCCGCTGGACTCCGTGGTCGGGCAACTGTCCGCCGGCATCAACAGCCAGTTGCTCTACAACTCGGCAATCAGTTCGCAGATCAAGCTGCCCGAGATCGTCAACCTGTCCTACTTCGGCAAGCTGAATGCACAGTGGGACCTGATGGCCGATCTGCAGTACACCGGTTGGGGATCGATCCAGCAGCTGACCTTCACTCGCAGCAATGGCAGCCCGCTGCAGACCACCGAAGAGAGGTTCGACGATGCCTGGCGCTTTGCCGTCGGCGCCAACTACCGCTACGACGGGCGATGGATGTTCCGCGGCGGGTTGGCCTACGACCAGTCCCCAGTGCAGGACGCCTACCGCACCGTGCGCCTGCCCGATGCCGACCGCACCTGGCTGGCGCTGGGGGCGCAGTACCGCTACAGCCAGAACCTCTGGTTCGACGTCGGCGCGGCCTACATCTGGGTGCGCAGTGCCTCCATCAATGACATGGGCTCGACCAACCTCGGCATTCCGCCCAGCGTGGCACAGAACGCGCTGGTCAACGGCAGCTACAACAGCAACACGATGATACTGTCGGCGCAGCTGACCTATGCGTTTTAGCGCTGGCCAGGCGGCTGGCTCGGTATCTCGACCACCAGCAGAGGGTTGAACGCTGGGTTCTCCGGCAGCGGCATGGCCGCGGTCTGGTAGCCGCGCGGGTTGCACACCACGCGGCAGCTGCCGATGCGGTAGTCGTGGCTGCTGTGCGTGTGGCCATGGACCCAAAGCGTCGGCACCTCGAAGAACGACGCGGGAAGTTCGCTGAGATAGGCGGTGGACACCCAGTCGGCAGCGAAACGCCGCGCCAGCGACTGGCGATGAGGCCCGTGGTGCGTGACCACCACCGTAGCTCCTTCGTAGGGTTCGGCCAGCTTGTCCTGCAGCCAGCGGCGCTGCTGCCGGTGCATGCGCAAGGTGTCGCGCGGCGCCAGCTTGCGCGGGCGTGTGTCAGCCGCGTCGCACCAGCCGATGGCTCGGTAGTCGGCCATTGCCCGGCTGGCGACCGCGATCCCACGCTCGCGGTCGGCCACGGGGCCGTCGGGCGTATCGATGCGCAGCTCGAAGTCGGTCCACAGGGTGCAGCCCAGAAACCGCACGCCGTCGAGCTGCAGCTCGGTGCAGTCCAGCAGGTGCAAGGGCGGAGACGTCGATGCCGCAGCGGCGCGCTGCATCTCGGCGGCCGCGTGCTGCAGCACCGTGTCGAAGTACTCGTGGTTGCCGCTGATCGCGACCACCGCCCTCGCCCGGCGCAGACCCGGCGAGCGCTGCAGCCACTCGTGCAGCCGCAGAGCCGGACAGACGATGTCCCCGGCCAGCACGGCCACATCGACGTCGAGCGCGTCCGGGAGTACCAGGTGCGAAAGCTCCAGATGCAGGTCGGACAGCAGCAGCAGCTTCATCGCCAGCCTGCGTCGCGTACGCTCGGACGCGGCGGTGCACTCAAAGCTGGAAGCCGACCCACAGCACCATGCCCTCGGCCACGTCGCGCGCCAGGCCCGGCTTGCGCGCCGCATAGAGCGCGGCCGACTGGCGCTCGTGCTCGAACCAGACGCCGAACCGCCGAACGTCGGCGCCGGCATGAAAGGCAAACATCATCTCGTAGTTGAGGAACAGGCTGCGGCTGTCCAAATTGGCCGATCCGGCCAGCGCCAGCTGGTCGTCGATGACCGCCAGCTTGGCGTGCAGCATCTGCGGTGCCAGCCAGATGCTCGCCCCGGCTTGGGCCAGCGAGCGCAGCGCCCTGCCACGCGCGATGTCGGACAGCCGGTGGTTGGAACGCGCCGGGATCAGCAGCTCCACCACCACGCCGCGCCGCGCCGCCAGGCACAAGGCCATCAGCAGCGCCGAATCGGGCACGAAGTACGGGGTCACGAGCGCGATGTGACGCCTTGCCTGATAAGCAGCGCTGAGCAGCAGCGCATGGACCGTGTCGTCCTCCTGGTCAGGGCCGGAAGCCACCAGTTGCGCGCCGTCGGCGGGGGACGCCCCGCTGTCGTCCTCGGCCGGCATCTCCTGCGGTGCGCGCTCGGTGTTGGCAAAGGCCCAATCGCGCTCGAACAGCGCCTGTGCCTGCAGCACCAGCGCGCCGCCAAGCTCGAAGCTGAGGTCGTGCCAGGCAGCCTTGCCGGGCTCGCCTTCGAAGTATTCGGAAGCCAGGTTGCGCCCGCCGCTCCACAGGCGGCGCGTTTCGGCGGCGCCATCGGTGATCAGCATCTTGCGGTGGTCGCGCAGGTTGGTGCGGCCTTTCAGCGGCGACTGCAGCGGCGGCACGAACAGGGCCACCTCGGCGCCCGCGTCGCGCAGCGGCTTCAGGTCCGGCCGTCCTGCCATCAGGTTGCCCATGCCGTCGATCAGCAGCCGCACGCGCACGCCGGCGCGGGCCTTTTCGCACAACCTGTCGATGACCTGCTGGCCGACCTTGTCGCGGCCGAGCAAGAAGGTGCTCAGATCGATGGACAGCCGTGACTCCTCCAGGTGGCGCCACAGTGACGCCAGCGCCTCGCTGCCGTTACCGTGAAGCTGCAACTCGCGGTAAGCCGCCGGAGCCGGCTGGCCCAGGGCATGCAAGGTCTGCTGCGCCCACGAGCCGCCCGGGACCAGAGGTTCGACGCTGAGGGCTTGCGCCGCACGTGGCCGGGCCAGCTTGCGCGAACCGAAGGCCAGGAACATCGGCAGCGCCACGTAGGGCAGCAGCATCATGAACAGCACCCAGGCAATGGCCGCGGTGGGATGGCGCCGCTGCTCGAGCAGATGCGAGGTGACGACGTAGGTCAGCAGGCCGATCACCACGATCAGGCCGTGGAGCGAGAGGATGGGATCCATGTGTAGGCGGTCAGGATACCCGCGCGAGGCCGGGTCCGCGCGATGCGCAAGAATCGCTTCCCCTCGAACCCGATGCGAAGCCACCGATGAGCTCACTGACACTGCAACAGGCCCAGCAAATGATCCACGCCGCGCTGGCGGAGGCCCGCTCCCAGGGCTACAAGCCCATGGGCATGGTCGTCGTCGACGCTGCCGCCCAGGTCAAGGCGCTGGCACGCGAGGACGGCGCCAGCGCTCTGCGCCTGGACATCGCCACCGGCAAGGCCTGCGCGGCCCTCGGCATGGGGGTCAGTTCACGCGTGCTGACGCAGCGCGCCAAGGACCTGCCGGCTTTCTTCATCTCGCTGGCCAGCGTGTCGTCGCAGAAGTTCGTGCCGCAGACCGGCGCGGTGTTGATCAAGGACGCCGCCGGCGAGGTCATCGGTGCGGCCGGCGCCTCCGGCGGCACGGGCGACGAGGACGAAGCTATCTGCATCGCCGGCATCGCCGCCGCGGGGCTGAACCACGGCTGAGGCCGCCTGCCGGCAGGCCCTATGCGGCGCCGGCCAGGCCGCCGTTGCGGTGCTGCAGACAAAAAAGAGACCGGCCAGCACCTCGAGAGGGCTGGCCGGTCGTTTGCCGTGGTCGGGACGGCGGGATTCGAACTCGCGACCCCTTGCACCCCATGCAAGTGCGCTACCAGGCTGCGCTACGCCCCGACTGAAGCGGGAATTATAGAGCCACGCGTGCCGCGGCCCGGGCTCAGGCGACCAGCAGTTCGCGTATGGACAGCAGTTCCTGGCGCAGTTGCTGCGCGCTGTAAGCCAATGCGGCCGGCCCGGGCGGCGCGTCCAGGGCGTCATCGGCAACTGGCGCGTATTGCGCCGCAGCAACCCTCTCTTCGCCGGGCGACCACTGCGCCGCTCCGTCGCCCCCAGACTGGCCCCGCGCCGGCTGCCCGTGTTCGGTCAGGCGGTTGCGCGCGCCGCTGATGGTGAAGCCCTGGTCGTAGAGCAGGTCGCGGATACGCCGCACCAGCAGCACCTCGTGGTGCTGGTAGTAGCGCCGGTTGCCGCGGCGCTTCATCGGCTTGAGTTGGGTGAACTCCTGTTCCCAGTAGCGCAGCACATAGGGCTTCACACCGCACAGTTCGCTGACCTCACCGATGGTGAAGTAGCGTTTGGCGGGAATCGGCGGAAGCGCTTTCTCCATTGAAATCAATAAGCTCTAAAGAGCGCTTAAGACTTTACTCGAAGTCTTCCCCCAAGGGTGTGTCGCCCTGCACGATGGCCTTGAGCTTGTGGCTGGCGTGGAATGTGACGACGTTGCGTGCCTTGATCGGGATCGGCTCGCCCGTGCGCGGGTTGCGACCAGGGCGCGGCGCCTTGCGTCGGATGTTGAAGTTGCCAAAACCCGAGAGCTTGACGTCACCGCCCTTGACCAGGGTGTCGTGGATGATCTCGAAGTAGGCCTCGACCATGTCCTTCGACTCGCGCTTGTTCAACCCCAGGCGCTCGAACAGCAGTTCGGCCAGATCAGCCTTGGTCAGCGTGGGCGTCTCGATGCTTGGCAGGATCACGGGGTCCATGGCTTGCTCCTGATGCTCTTGAATGCGGGGCTCAGCTGCGTAGCCTTGCACCGAAAGCCGCGTGCGCGCGCTGCACTGCGGCGGCCACGGCCGCGTCGATACGCTCGTCGGTCAGGTTGGCGTCGTCGTCCAGCAGTTCCAGGCGCAGCGCCATGCTGTGTTCGCCGGCTGCGATGTCCGCCACGCGCTGGGCCGGCCGGTAGACATCGAACAGCAATACCGAGCGCACCAGGGCCGAGGCGTCCTGCGCCAGCGCGGCGACCAGACGGTCGTGCGCGACATCGTCACGCACGACCAGGGCGATGTCGCGCCAGGACGACTGATGCTTGGGCACGGGCCGGGCTTGCGGAACATCGCGCGCCAGCACCGCGTCGAGCTCCAGTTCGCACAGCAGCGGCGCCTGGGGCAGCTCGTAGGCCTGTCGCCATTGCGGGTGCAGCTCGCCGATGTGCCCGATGCTGCGCCCGTCCAGCTCGATGCGCGCGCAGCGCCCCGGGTGCAGCGCCGGGTGGGTGTCGGGCACGAAGGTCGGCCGGCGCGGCGACAGCAGCGCCTCGATATCGCCCTTCAGGTCGAAGAAGTCGACATGGCGCTCCTTCTGGCCCCATTGCGCCTGCGCGGCCGGGCCGAAGGCCAGCACGCCCAGGCGCAGCGGCTGGTCCACGCCGGCCACCGTGCTGCCAGTGTCGGCGACCTGGGCATCACGCCGGAACACGCGGCCAACCTCGAAGATGCGCACGCGGCTGGCGCGGCGGGCCAGGTTGTAGTGCAGCACGCCGAGCAGGCTGCCGACCAGGCTCGAGCGCATCACCGCCAGCGGGGTGGCGATCGGGTTGAGCACGCGGATCGGGTCGCTGTTGCCGGCCAGCTGGCCTTCCCAGCGCTCCTCGACGAAGCTGTAGTTGATGGTTTCCTGGTACCCCAGCGCAGCCATCGCCAGGCGCACCGCATGAGCGCTACGGCTGGACTCGCTGTGCACACGGGCACGGATCGGCGCCACCGGCGGTGTCTCGGGCAGCTTCTGGTAGCCGACGACGCGGGCCACCTCCTCGATCAGGTCTTCCTCGATCTGCAGGTCGAAGCGCCAGCTCGGCGGCGTCACGGTGATGGTGCCCTCGCCTTCGCTGAAGGCAAAACCCAGGCGATGGAAGACCTCGGCGCAGCGCTGCTGGCTCAGCGGCATGCCGATGACCTTCGCTGCGCGCGCCACGCGCAGCGTCACCGGCTGCAGCTGCGGCAGGCTGGGCGCCTGGTCGTCCAGGGGGCCGGGCTCGCCGCCGCAGATGTCCAGGATCAGCTGCGTCACACGCTCGATGTGCTCGGCCGTCGAGGCAGGGTCGACACCACGCTCGAAGCGGTGCCCGGCATCGGTGGCGAAGTTGTAGCGCCGCG
>JBEIHU010000142.1:0-10671 GCA_040381175.1 Burkholderiaceae bacterium | reverse complement strand
TGGAAGGCCGCCTATGTGCAGCCCAGCCGCCGCCCCAAAGACGGCCGCTACGGCGAAAACCCCAACCGCCTGCAGCACTACTACCAGTACCAGGTGGTTTTGAAGCCCGCACCGAGCAACATCTTGGAGCTCTACCTGGGCTCGCTCGAGGCGCTGGGCTTCGACCTGAAGCGCAACGACGTGCGCTTCGTCGAGGACGACTGGGAGAACCCCACGCTGGGCTGCTGGGGCCTTGGCTGGGAAGTCTGGCTGAACGGCATGGAAGTCACCCAATTCACCTACTTCCAGCAGGTGGGCGGCATCGACTGCCGGCCGATCACCGGCGAGATCACCTACGGCCTGGAGCGCCTGGCGATGTACATCCAGGGCGTGGAAAGCCTGTTTGACCTGAAGTGGGCCGAAGGCATCAGCTACCGCGACGTCTACCACCAGAACGAGGTGGAGCAAAGTGCCTACAACTTCGAGCACAGCGACGTCGATTTCCTGCTGCACGCCTTTGGCGCGCACGAGCGGCAGAGCCAGTACCTGATGGCGCAGCGGCTGGCATTGCCGGCCTACGAGCAACTGCTGAAGGCGGCGCACACCTTCAATCTGCTGGATGCGCGCGGCGCCATCAGCGTCACCGAGCGCGCTGCCTACATCGGCCGCATCCGCAACCTGGCGCGGGCCGTGGCGCAGAGCTACCTGGACAGCCGCGCCCGGCTGGGCTTTCCGATGGCGCCGCGCGAATGGGCCGACGAAGCGGCCGCGCAACTTGCGAAGAAGGCGGCCTGAGCATGAGCCACAAGAGCCTGCTGGTCGAACTGTTCGTCGAAGAGCTGCCGCCCAAGGCGCTGAAAAAGCTGGGAGAGGCCTTCGCATCGCTGCTCTCCGAATCATTGAAGGCGCAGGGTCTGGCCGCGGCCGATGCGGCAGTCAGGTCCTTCGCCACGCCGCGCCGGCTCGCGGTGCATGTGGCGGACGTGGCGCCCAAGGCGGCGGATCGGGAGCTGCTGCACAAGCTGATGCCGGTGGCCGTGGCGCTTGATGCCACCGGCCAGCCGACGCCGGCGCTGCAGAAGAAGCTGGCGTCACTCGGCGCTGCCGACACGCCGGTGTCACAGCTGCGTCGCCAGCCCGATGGCAAGGCCGAGGCACTCTATCTGGAGAAGACAGAGAAGGGTATCTCCTTGACGCTGGGCGTACAGAAGGCGCTGTACGCCTGCCTCGACAGACTGCCCATACCGAAGGCGATGTCCTACCAGCTGGCAAACGGCTGGGACACTGTCCAGTTCGTGCGTCCGGTGCATGGACTTGTCGTACTGTTTGGCGATGAAGTACTGAACGAGGTTTCAATGTTCGGCCTGGGGGCCCACCGAACCACCCAGGGCCACCGCTTCGAGGCCAGCGAGACGCCGCTGTTGCTGCGCGATGCCGACAGCTACGCCCAGCAGCTGCGCGACGAAGGCGCCGTGATCGCCAGCTTCAGCGAACGCCGGGCTGAAATCGTGCGCCAGCTGCGGCAAGCGGCTGCCGAGCTGGGCCTGCGCCCGATCGATGACGAGGCGCTGGTCGACGAGGTCACCGGCCTGGTCGAGCGGCCCAACGTGCTGGCCTGCCAGTTCGACGCGCGGTTCCTCGACGTGCCCAGCGAGTGCCTGATCCTGACGATGAAGGCCAACCAGAAGTACTTCCCGCTGGTCGATGCCGATGGCCGGCTGACGCGCCATTTCCTGGTGGTCAGCAACATCCGCCCGGTCGACGCCAGCCGCATCGTCGAGGGCAACCAGCGCGTGGTGCGCCCGCGCCTGGCCGATGCCAAGTTCTTCTTCGACCAGGACCGCAAGCGCACGCTTGAATCGCGCGTGCCGGCGCTGGCCCGGGTGGTCTATCACGGCAAGCTTGGCACGCAGGGCGAGCGCGTCGAGCGTGTGCGCGCGCTGGCCCGTGCCATTGGCGAGCAGCTCGGCGGGCCGGTGCTGGCCGCCAGTGCCGACCGTGCCGCACTGCTGGCCAAGGCCGACCTGGTGAGCGACATGGTCGGCGAGTTTCCCGAGCTGCAGGGCATCATGGGTGGCTACTACGCGCGTCACGATGGCGAGACCGAGGACGTGGCCTTCGCCATCGAAGACCACTACACGCCGCGCTTCGCCGGCGACGAGCTCCCCCGGCGCCCGGCCGGCCTGGCCGTGGCGCTGGCCGACAAGCTTGAAACGCTGGCCGGGCTGTTCGGTATCGGACAGCTGCCCAGCGGCGACAAGGACCCGTTTGCGCTGCGCCGCCATGCGCTGGGCGTGATCCGCATGCTGATCGAGCGCGCGCTGCCGCTGGATACCGAAGCGCTGCTGCTGCTGGCCTTCAAGGTCTTTGGCGCGCAGCACGGCCAGGCGCAGGCTGAAGCCGCGTTGTTCCTGCGCGAGCGGCTGGTCGGCTACCTGCGCGAGCTGGGCTACAGCGCCCAGGAGGTCGAGGCCGTGCTCGAACTGCGCCCCGAGCGCTGGGCCGAGCTGCCCAGGCGCCTGGCTGCGCTGCGCCAGTTCGCTGCGCTGCCGGAGGCGCCCGCGCTGGCCGCGGCCAACAAGCGCGTCGGCAACATCCTCAAGAAGTCCGATGGAGCGGCCAGCCGCGAGGTGCGCAGCGCCCTCTTCGGGGAGCCGGCCGAAGCCGCATTGCACGCTGCGCTGCAGGGCGTGGCCATGCGGGCCGATGCCGCCTTCGACGCCGGCGACCTGGCGGCGTCGCTGCAGGCGCTGGCCGCCTTGAAGGAGCCGGTGGACGATTTCTTCGACCAGGTGATGGTCAACGCCGAAGATCCGGCGCTGCGCGCCAACCGCCTGGCGCTGCTGGGCCAGTTGCACGCGGCGATGAACCGAGTCGCCGACCTGTCGAAGCTGGCCGCCTGAACCGGACCCTGCCATGCAGCCGATCCCCAAGCTGATCATCCTTGGCCGCGACGGCATCCTCAACGAGTTCCGCGAAGACCACATCAAGGCCCCGGAGGAATGGGTGGCGGTGCCCGGTGCGCTGGAGGCCGTGTCGCGGCTGAACCATGCCGGCTGGCACGTGGCGGTGGCCACCAACCAGTCGGGCATCGGCCGCGGCATGATCGACATGGCGGCGGTCAATGCCGTGCATGCGCACATGATGCGCAGCCTGCAGGGCTTCGGCGGTCGCATCGACGCCGTCTTCTTCTGCCCGCACACTCCGCAGGACGGCTGCGATTGCCGCAAGCCCCTGCCCGGCATGGCGCTGGACATCGGCCGGCGCTATGGCGTCGACCTGCGCGAGGTGCCGATGGTCGGCGACACCCTGCGCGACCTGCAGGCTGCCCAGGCCGCCGGCTGCGAGCCGCACCTGATACGCAGCGGCCGGGCCGCCGCGCTGAGTGCGGCCGAGGTGGCCGAGCTGATCGCCCAGGTCCCCGGCACCTTCGTGCACCAGAGCCTGGGAGAACTGGCCAGCCACCTGCTGCAGCGCGAGCACCTGCGCGATTCGCAGACCGGCGCGCTCTCATGACGCTGCTCGCGGCGCTGCGCTCGGCGCTGTTCCTGCTGTGGATGCTGGTCACCGTGGTGCCGGTGGCCACGGTGGTGCTGCTGGCATCGATCTTCATCAAGGGCACGCCGCTGTACTGGATGTGCGTGTTCTGGCTGCGTCTGGTGATCTGGGGCGCGCGCGCGTTCTGCGGCGTGCGCCACCGCGTGCAGGGCATGGAGAATGTGCCCACTGCGCAGGAGGGCCTGCGCGCGGTGATCCTCGCGTCCAAGCACCAGTCGACCTGGGAAACCTTTGCCTACCCGGTGCTGATGCCGCACCCGCTGTGCTACGTGTTCAAGAAGGAGCTGCTGCTGATCCCCTTCTTCGGCTGGGCGATGGGCAAGCTGGACATGATCCACATCGACCGCAGCAAGCGAACCGAGGCCTGGAACAAGGTGGCCGAGCAGGGCCGCCACCACATGGGCCAGGGCAACTGGGTCATCATGTTCCCCGAAGGCACGCGCAGCGCGCGCGGCCAGCAGGGGCAGTACAAGGCGGGCGCGGCCCGGCTGGCCATCGTCACCGGCACGCCGATCGTGCCGATCGCCGTGGCCTCGGCGCGCTGCTGGCCGCGCCGCAGTTTCCTGCTGCGGCCGGGCCTGGTCGACATCAGCATCGGTCGCCCGATCGCGGTGGACGGGCGCAAGCCCGAGGAGCTGATGGCGCAGATCGAGGCCTGGATCGAGGCCGAGATGCGGCGCATCGACCCCGACGCCTACGGCGCGACGCGCACCTAGAATCCGCGGCCATGTCGCTCTGGCCCGCTCCATGGTCGCAGCTGCAGCGCTCGCTGTTCGATGAACCGCAACCGCCGCAGCCCGAGCCGCCGCCTGTGCCCGTGAGCGCAGCCGTGCCGGGCGCGCCGCGCGAAGCCCTGGCCGGGGAGGTCTTCAAGCATCCGCGCGCGCAGCGCGATGTCCGCCTGGACGGGCACCTTGTGGCCTACGAGATGCGCCGCGCCCGGCGCAGCAGCATCGGCTTCGTGGTCGGCCCGGAAGGCCTGACGGTCAGCGTGCCGCGCTGGGTGGGCCTGAAGGAGGTGGACAGCGCGCTGCAGGAAAAGCGCGGCTGGATCCTGCGCAAGCTGCGCGAGCAGCGCGAGCGCGCGCAGCGGCTGCAATCGGCGCGCATCGACTGGCGCGACGGCACCGGGCTGCCTTTCCTGGGCGACACGGTCATCCTGCTGCTGGATGCGCGTGCCACCGGCGCGGTGCTCGACGCCGGCGCCGCCGACGGCCTGCCGGGCGTGCCGCGCCGGCTGCTGCGCGTCGGCCTGCCGCACACCGCCACGCCTGAGCAGATCCGCGACGTGGTGCAGAGCTGGCTGCAGCGCCAGGCGAGGCGCATCTTCGAGGAACGCGTCGCGCTGTTCGCCCTGCGCCTGGACGTGCGCGTGCGGCGCCTGGCGCTGAGCTCGGCCGCCACCCGCTGGGGCAGCGCCAACGCCGACGGCTCGATCCGCCTGAACTGGCGGCTGGTGCACTTCGGCTTGCAGATCATCGACTACGTGGTGGCGCACGAGCTGGCCCACCTGCGCGAGATGAACCACAGCCCGGCCTTCTGGGAAGTGGTGCGCTCGGTGCTGCCCGACTACGAGCACTCGCGGCTGGCGCTGCGCGACGGCCAGGTGCCGTTGCTGTAGCGCATGTTCGGGTCTGTTCGCAACCTGTGGCAGCGGCTGCTGCGCCGCGCCGGCCAGGACCGCGATGCGGCCTACATGCGCCAGCTGCGCGGCGTCATCCACGTCGGCGCCAACACCGGCCAGGAGCGGGCCCACTACCGCCAGTACGGCCTGCGCGTGCTGTGGATCGAGCCGGTGCCCGAGGTCTTCGAACAGCTGCAGGCCAACCTGGCCGGCATGGACGGCCAGAGCGCTCAGTGTGCACTGATCGCGGATGAAGAAGGGCGCGAGGTCGATTTCCACGTGGCCAGCAACGCCGGGCTGTCGAGCTCGATGCTCGAGCTGGGGCGCCACAAGGAGGTCTGGCCCGAGGTCAAGTACCAGCGCACGCTGCGGCTGCGCACCACCACGCTGGACGCCATGGTGCGCAACGGCCGCATTGCTCCGGTCGGGTCCTTCAACGGCCTGGTCATGGACACGCAGGGCTCGGAGCTGATGGTGCTGCACGGCGCCACCGCACTGCTGCGCCACATCGACTTCGTCAAGACCGAGGCCGCCGACTTCGAGTCCTATGTGGGCTGCTGCCAATTGGCCGAACTGGGGGCTTTCCTGGGCGAGCATGGCTTCGCCGAGATGCGGCGCTACCGCTTTGCCAACCGCCCCGGCCTGGGCGCCTACTACGACGTGGTCTACCAGCGGCACCGGCCATCGACGGCCCAAGCCCAGACGCCAGGCGTTGCATAGCCGTTGGTGGGCTGGTCGCGGCGCAAAGCGGCCGCAGGCCGCTTTACGCCGCCCGCAGCCGCCAGCTTCCCGATCTTCGGTCGCGGACCGGTGTCAGGCCGCGGCATAGCGCAGCACGCCGTCGCCCTGGCGCACTTCGCGCAGCTGTCCCGCCGCAAGCAGCGCATGCACGTGGGCCACCGCCTCGCCCAGCGCGAAGGTGGTCTGTTGCGTGTCGAGCTCGCGCTTGAACATCACCGGCAGCAGATCGGCGGCACTGCATGGCGCCGCGGCGCAGGCCTGCAGGACTTCGGCGCAGCGATCCTCATGGTGGCGCAGCAACTGGTCGATGCGCCGGTGCAGCCCGGTGAAGGGCTTGCCGTGCGACGGCAGCACCAGCGTGTCGGCCGGAAGCGAGCGCATGGCCTCGATCGACTCCAGGTACAGCGGCAGCGGGTTGGCCTCGGGCTCGGTGTCGTAGACGCTGATGTTGGTCGAAATGCGTGGCAGCACCATGTCTCCGGCGATCAGGGTGCCGGCCGGACGACGGGCCGTCCCAAGGCCGGCTGCACCCCCTTGAGGGGGCGGCGCCGCAGGCGCCTCGGGGGCCCCATCGATATCGGCGCAGTGCAGCGCGATGTGCTCTGGCGCGTGGCCGTAGCCGGCGATGCAGCGCCATTCGTTCGCGCCGATGCGCAGGCGGCTGCCGTCCATCAGCCTGCGGAACTGGTCCGGCACCTTGCGCACCATGCTGGCGTACACGTTGGCGCGCGCCCGCAGCTCGGCCAGCGCCACCGGATCGTTCATGCCATGCCGCGCATAGAAATCCGCCGCGCCGTGGCCGCTGTGCGCGTCGCCGATGCCCGTGCTGGCCACGCGCGCGGCATTCCAGTCGGTGGCGCTGATCCACAGCCGGCACTGCCAGCGCGCCGTCAGCCAGTGCGCCAGCCCGATATGGTCAGGGTGCATGTGGGTGCAGATGACTCGCAGCACCGGCAGGCCCTGCAGTTCGGTGGCGAAGACCTGCTCCCAGGCGTCTCTAGTGCCTTCGTTGTCGATGCCGCAGTCGACGACGGCCCAGCCTTCGCGCCGGCCGGCGGGCGTGTCCTCGTGGTCGCGCAGCAGCCACAGGTTGATGTGGTCCAGCGCGAACGGCAGGCGCATGCGCAGCCAACGGATGCCCTCGGCTACCGGCAGCGTGCGGCCGCTGCCGGGCAGGGCGTCGCCGAAGGCGTAGCTCAGCTCGCTTTCCTGGGCGTTGGCCATGCGTGGGCTACCATTTGTCGCACCGAAGAACCTGCGAGTCTAACCAGCGCGACCGAAGCCCCGCGATGTTCCCGCACCGGCTGACCGACATCCGGGCTTTCGACATCGCCCGGGCGATGCTCGATGGCTTCAACCGCCACTATCGGCTGTTCCGCGAGGCCAGCGCCGCCGCGAAGGCTCGCTTCGAGGCGGCAGACTGGCACGGCCAGCAACGCGCGCAGGCGCTGCGCATCGAGTTCTACGACCAGCGCGTGGCCGAATCGGCCGTGCTGCTGCGCCAGGGGTTCGAGGTCGACACGCTGTCGATGGACAGCTGGCAGCAGGTCAAGCTGCATTACATCGGCCTGCTCACCGACCACCACCAGCCCGAGCTGGCCGAGACCTTCTTCAACTCGGTCACCGTCAAGCTGCTGCATCGCAGCTATTTCCGCAACGACTTCATTTTCGTGCGCCCGGCGGTCAGCACCGAATACATCGAGGATGAACAGCCCGGTGCGCTGCCCACCTACCGTGCCTACTACCCGACGCATGAGACGCTGCGCGACACGCTGATCCGTATCGTGCACAACTACCAGCTGAAGCGCGAGTTCGAGGACCTGGGCCGCGACGTCGACCATGTGCTGCGCTCGCTGGGCGAGCATATCGGCCTGCCGGTGGCCGAATGGACGCTGCGCGCCAACTTCCAGATCCAGGTGCTGTCCTCGCTGTTCTATCGCAACAAGGGCGCTTACCTGGTGGGCAAGATCGTCAACGGCTACACCGAGGTGCCGTTCGCGCTGGCCATCCTGCACGGCGATGCCGGCCGGCTGGTCATCGACACGGCGATGTTCCACGAGGACGAGCTGCTGATCCTCTTCAGCTTCGCCCGCGCCTACTTCATGGTCGACATGGAGGTTCCCAGCGCCTACGTGCAGTTCCTGCGCGCCCTGATGCCGCGCAAGCCGCGCACCGAGATCTACAGCGCCCTGGGCCTGCAGAAGCACGGCAAGAATCTCTTCTACCGCGACTTCCTCGCGCACCAGCGCCATTCCAGCGACAGTTTCCGCATTGCGCCGGGCATCAAGGGCATGGTGATGCTGGTTTTTGACCTGCCCAGCTTTCCCTATGTGTTCAAGGTCATCAAGGACTTCTACCCGCCGCAGAAGGACACCACGCGCGAGCAGATCAAGGGCAAGTACCTTCTGGTCAAGCAGCACGACCGCGTCGGCCGCATGGCCGACACGCTGGAGTACAGCAACGTGGCCTTCCCGCGCGCGCGCTTCGAGCCCGAGCTGATCGACGAGCTCAAGCACTTCTGCCCCAGCCTGGTCGAGGAGGACGGCGACGCGCTGGTCATCCGCCATGTCTACATCGAGCGACGCATGATCCCGCTGAACATCTTCCTGCGCGAGGGCACGCCCGAGCAGATCGAGCGCGCGGTCGTCGAGTACGGCAATGCCATCAAGGACCTGGTGGCCGCCAACATCTTCCCGGGCGACATGCTGTGGAAGAACTTCGGCGTTACCCGCCACGGCAAGGTGGTGTTCTACGACTACGACGAGATCGAGTACCTGACCGACTGCAACTTCCGCCGCGTGCCGCCGCCGCGCAACGAGGAGGACGAGATGAGCGGCGAGATCTGGTACAGCGTCGGCCCGAAGGACGTGTTTCCCGAAACCTTCGCGCCCTTCCTGCTCGGCAATCCAGCGGTGCGCGAGGTCTTCATGAAGCACCACGCCGACCTACTGGACGCTGGTTTCTGGCAGGGCCACAAGGAGCGCATCCTGGCCGGCCATGTGCACGATGTCTTTCCCTACGAGCCGCACCGGCGTTTCTGCCACGCGCCGGTGCCGGGCACGAAGGCGGCCTGAGGCCGGAGGGCCTGCCGGTTTTTACAATCTATTTCTCGCCGTCCGGCCGCCGGGACGGTGCGCATCCAGGCCTATATTCATCGGCTGGCCCGATATGGGCGCGGCCTTCGACCCAGGGAGCACATCATGTCCGAGTCCATCGTCATCGTCTCCGCAGCACGCACGCCGATCGGCGGCCTGCTGGGTGATTTCGCCGCGCTGCCGGCCTGGGAGCTGGGCGCCGTGGCCATCCGCGCAGCGGTCGAGCGCGCCGGCGTGCCCGGCGACAGCATCGACGAGGTGCTGATGGGCAATTGCCTGATGGCCGGCCAGGGCCAGGCGCCGGCCCGCCAGGCGGCGCTGAAGGCCGGGCTGCCGCAGTCGGCCGGCGCGGTCACGCTCAGCAAGATGTGCGGCAGCGGCATGCGCGCGCTGATGTTCGCGCACGACATGCTGGCCGCGGGCAGCGCCGACGCGTTGGTGGCCGGCGGCATGGAGAGCATGACCAACGCACCGCACCTGATGTACGCGCGCAAGGGCGTGCGCTACGGAGCCGCGCAGCTGTTCGACCACATGGCGATGGACGGCCTGGAAGACGCCTACGAGCGCGGCAAGGCGATGGGCGTGTTTGCCGAGCAGTGCGTCGACAAGTACCGCTTCAGCCGCGAGGCGCAGGATGCCTTCGCCATCGCCAGCACCACGCGCGCCAAGGCCGCCAACCAGGACGGCAGCTTCGACTGGGAGATCGCGCCGGTGTCCATCCCCGGCAAGGGCGGCGACTCCGTGCTCAGGTTCGACGAGCAGCCGTTCAAGGCCAAGCTGGACAAGATCCCCACGCTCAAGCCCGCCTTCAAGAAGGACGGCACGATCACCGCCGCCAACGCCAGCAGCATCTCCGACGGCGCCGCCGCGCTGCTGCTGATGCGCGAAGCGACGGCCGCGCAGCGCGGGCTGAAGCCGGTCGCGCGCATCGCCGCCCATGCGGTGCATGCGCAGGCCCCCGAATGGTTTGCCACCGCGCCGGCTGGCGCCATCGCCAAGGCCTTGAAGAAGGCCGGCTGGGACAAGAGCCAGATCGATCTGTGGGAGGTCAACGAAGCCTTCGCCGCGGTGACGATGGCGGCGATGGAGGATTACGGGCTGTCGCACGACATCGTCAACGTGCATGGCGGTGCCTGTGCCCTGGGCCATCCCATCGGCGCGTCCGGCGCGCGCATCGTCGTCACGCTGCTCGGAGCGCTGCGCCAGCGCCGGCTGAAGCGCGGTGTCGCCGCGCTGTGCATCGGCGGCGGCGAGGCGACTGCCGTGGCCGTGGAGCTCCTGTGAGGCGCCTTGGCGGGGGCCCGGCACGGACGCCGGGGCGGCCTTGAGCGGCCTCGATCCGGCACTGCTGCATCAACTGCCGCTGTTCATGGCTTCGGTGCTGGTGCTCAACGCCACGCCCGGCGTGGACCTGCTGCTGACGGTGTCGCGCACCGCGCAATCGGGTGAGCGCGCCGGCATCATGGCGGCGCTGGGCATCAACGCCGGCTGTGCGCTGCACGCGCTGGCCGCGGCCTTCGGCCTGGCCGCGCTGCTGGCCTGGTCGGCGGCCGCCTTCAGCCTGCTGAAGTGGGCCGGGGCCGCCTATCTTCTGTGGCTGGGCATCGGCATGCTGCGCAGCGCCTGGCGCGGCCCGGCGGCGGCCGACGCGCCCGCCGCCGCGGTGCCGGCGCC
>JBEIHU010000141.1:0-10809 GCA_040381175.1 Burkholderiaceae bacterium | reverse complement strand
TGCATGCCGATGATCACGCTGCCGGCCGCCAGGAACAGCAGCGCCTTGAAGAAGGCATGCGTCATCAGGTGGAACACCGCCACCGAGTAGACCGATACACCGAGGGCCACCGTCATGTAGCCCAGCTGCGACAGCGTGGAATAGGCCACCACGCGCTTGATGTCGTTCTGGATCACGCCGAGGAAGCCCATGAACAACGCGGTGACCGCACCGATGATCAACACCAGGTTCAGCGCGGTGTCCGACAGCTCGAACAGCGGCGACATGCGTGCCACCATGAAGATGCCGGCAGTGACCATGGTGGCGGCGTGGATCAGCGCCGAGATCGGCGTCGGACCTTCCATCGAATCGGGCAGCCACACGTGCAGAGGCACCTGGGCGCTCTTTCCCATCGCGCCGATGAACAGGCAGATGCAGATCACGGTGATCAGCATCCAGTCCTGGCCAGGGAAGGACATCCTGCCCAGCTCGCCGGCCTTCGCAAAGGTCTCGCCGTAGTTCAGCGTGCCGGCGTAGGCGGCGATCAGTCCGATGCCGAGGATGAAGCCGAAGTCGCCGACTCGATTGACCAGGAAGGCCTTCATGTTGGCGAAAATCGCCGTCGGCTTGCGGTAGTAGTAGCCGATCAGCAGGTATGAGACCAGGCCCACCGCCTCCCAGCCGAAGAACAGCTGCAGGAAGTTGTTGCTCATCACCAGCATCAGCATGCTGAAGGTGAACAGGCTGATGTAGCTGAAGAAACGCTGGTAGCCGCCGGGCGAGGTGTCGTCGTCGGCCATGTAGCCGATGGTGTAGATGTGCACCATCAGCGACACGAAGGTCACCACGCACATCATCATCGCCGACAGGCCGTCGATCAGGAAGCCGATCTCCATCTTCAGACCGCCGACGACCATCCACTCGTAGATCGTGGCGTTGAAGCGCGCGCCGTGGTTGGCGACGTCGTTGAGCACGGCGAGCGAGCCCAGGAAGGACACCAGCACGCCGAGGATCGTGACCGAATGCGCGCCGCGGCGGCCGATGGCATGGCCCGCCAGACCGGCCACCAGCGCACCGGCCAGAGGCGCCAGGGCGATGATAAGCAGCAAGGGCGCGTTCAGGACTGTGCTCATGGATCCGGCGCCCTACCCTTTGAGAGCGTCGAGTTCGTCGACGTTGATCGTGGCGCGGTTGCGGAACAGCACCACCAGGATCGCCAGGCCGATGGCGGATTCGGCCGCGGCGACGGTGAGGATGAAGAACACGAACACCTGACCCGCCATGTCGCCGAGGAAATGCGAGAAGGCGATGAAGTTCAGGTTGACGGCCAGCAGCATCAGTTCGATGGCCATCAGCAGCACGATCAGGTTGCGGCGGTTGAGGAAGATGCCGACGACCGACAGCGCAAAGAGAATGCCGCCCAGAGACAGGTAATGGCCGAGCGTGACCGCGCCGAAGCTCATGCGTCCTTCCCTTCGCCTTTCGGCGCCGAGGGCATCTCGAGCGTCGGGCGCATCGGCACCAGGCGAACGCGATCGGCCTTCCTGGCCCGCACCTGCAGGCTAGGATCGAGGCGACGGCTGTCCTTGCGCTGGCGCAGCGTCAGCGCGATGGCCGCGATGATGGCCACCAACAGCAGCACGGCTGCCACCTGCAGCGGGTACAGGTAGTGGGTGTAGATCTCGATGCCCAGCATCTTGCTGTTGCCGAGTTTCAGCGCCTCGGGGTCCGGCGGCGGCGCCTCGGTGAGCCGGAACCCGCCCATCAGCACCAGCGCCATCTCCAGCGCGATCAGCGCGCCGATGAAGCCGGCCAGCGGAAAGTGCTTCCAGAAGCCCTGACGCACGGCATCGGCGTCCACATCCAGCATCATCACGACGAACAGGAACAGCACCATCACCGCACCGACATAGACCAGCACCAGAGCAATGGCCAGGAACTCGGCGCGCAGCAGCATCCACAGGCAGGCTGCGGTGGCGAAGGCCAGCACCAGGAAAAGCGCCGCATGCACGGTGCTGCGCGCGGTGATGACGCGGAAGGCCGCGAACAGCAGCACGAAGGAGAAGAGGTAGAACAGCGCGCTCGTCATGTTGTTGTGGGTGGCGCCCGAAGCCCCGCCGGCGGTCAGCGGTACTTGGCGTCGGCCTCCTTCGCGGCAGCGATTTCCTTTTCGTAGCGGTCGCCGACGGCGAGCAGCATGTCCTTGGTGAAATACAGGTCGCCGCGCTTTTCGCCGTGGTACTCGAGGATGTGCGTCTCGACGATCGAATCGACCGGGCAGCTTTCCTCGCAGAAGCCGCAGAAGATGCACTTGGTCAGGTCGATGTCGTACCGCGTGGTACGGCGCGAACCATCATCGCGAACCTCGGATTCGATGGTGATGGCCATCGCCGGACACACGGCCTCGCACAGCTTGCAGGCAATGCAGCGCTCCTCGCCGTTGTCGTAGCGCCGCAGCGCGTGCAGGCCGCGGAAGCGCGGGCTCAGCGGCGTCTTCTCCTCGGGGTACTGCACGGTGATCTTGCGTGCCAGGAAGTACTTGCCGGTGATGCGCAGTCCCTTGAACAACTCGGCCAGCATGAAGCTGGAAAGCAGTTCCTTGATCGACGTGACGGCTGACATGGGCGGGCTTCCTTCAGAACCAGATGTTCAGCGGCGACTGGATCCACAAGCCCACCACCACCAACCACACCAGCGTGATGGGGATGAAGATCTTCCATCCCAGGCGCATGATCTGGTCGTAGCGGTAGCGCGGGAAGGTGGCGCGCACCCACAGGAACATCGTCACCACGACGAAGGTCTTCAGGATCAGCCAGCCCCATCCTGGAAGCCAGTTGAACGGCGCGATGTCGACCGGCGGCAACCAGCCACCCAGGAACAGCAGCACCGCCAGCATGGACACCAGGATCATGTTGGCGTACTCGGCCAGGAAGAACATCGCGAAGCTCATGCCCGAGTACTCGATCATGTGGCCGGCAACGATCTCGGACTCGCCCTCGACCACGTCGAAGGGGTGGCGGTTGGTCTCGGCCAGACCGGAGATGAAGTAGACGACGAAGACCGGCAGCAGCGGCAGCCAGTTCCAGGACAGGAAGTTCAGACCCATGTCGGCAAAGTAGCCCTTGTCCTGGCCGAGCACGATGTCGCTCAGGTTCATGCTGGCCGATACCATCAGCACCACGACCAGCGCAAAGCCCATCGCGATCTCGTAGGACACCATCTGCGCCGACGCGCGCAGCGCACCCAGGAAGGCGTACTTCGAATTGCTGGCCCAGCCGGCGATGATCACACCGTAGACCTCGAGCGAGGTGATCGCCATCAGGAACAGCAGGCCGGCATTGATGTTGGCCAGCGCCACCTCGGGGCCGAAGGGTATGACCACCCAGGCGGCCAGCGCCGGCATGATGGTCATCACCGGGCCGAGGAAGAACAGCGGCTTGTTGGCGGCGGTCGGGCGGATGATCTCCTTGAAGATCAACTTGACCGCATCGGCAATGGGCGTGAGCAGGCCGTAGGGTCCGACGCGGTTCGGACCCGGACGCAGCTGTGTGAAGCCGATGCCCTTGCGCTCCCACAGCGTCAGGTAGGCCACGCAGCCCATCAGCGGCAGCAGCAGCGCGACGATCTTGATCAGGCTCCACGCCACGGCCCACAGCGTGGGGCCCATCAGCGACACGCCGAAATGGTTGACGGTATCGAGCATCGCGCTTCCTCAGGCCCGGGTGACGCTGATGGCGCCGAACATTGCGCCGAGCGTTGACGTGTCGGCATGGCCCGCGGCCACCCGCACCACCCCGGGGGCCAGGCTCGGGTCTTCGGCGGCAGCGATGATCAGCGCGTGCTCGCCCTGGCTCACCCGCACCGGCTCCCCGGGCTTCAGGCCCAGCTCGGCGAACAGCTCGCTCGGCAGACCCGCCACCGGCGTGCGCGCGTCGGCCGTCAGCTGCAGCGATTCGGCGCGCCGCACCACGGCGTCGGCCGCATAGATGGGCACGTCGGCAATGCGCTCCAGCGCCGGCCGCTGCGAGGCAAGCGACGACGGCAGCGCCGAGCCGCGGTTGTCGAGCCGCGCCGGCAGCGAAGCCGAATCGCCGAGCGCCTCGGCGCGAACCTGCTCGGCACTGTCCTGGCCGAAGCCGGGCAGGCCCAGCAGATTGCCAAGCACGCGCAGCACCTTCCAGGCCGGGCGGGCATCGCCCAGCGGCGGAACGACGCCGGTGAAGCTCTGCAGCCGGCCCTCGGCGTTGACGAAGCTGCCCGCGGTTTCGGTGAACGGCGCGATTGGCAGCATCACGTCGGCGTTCTCGACCGCCGCGTCCTTGAAGGACGTGAGCGCCACCACCAAGCCGCTGCGCTGCAGCGCGGCCCGCGCCGATGAGGGGTTGGCCGCATCCAGCTCGGGTTCGACGTTCAGCAGCAGCAGCGCCCTCATGGGCTGCGACAGCATCTGTGCAGCATTCAGCCCGCCGGCGCCAGGCATGGCACCGACCAGCTGCGCGCCGACGCTGTTGGCCGCTTCGCCGAGGTAGCCGACGGTGGCGCCGGTGTGATCGCCGATCCACTGTGCCAGCGCCAGCAGTTCGCCAGCCTGCGGGTGTTGCGCGGCCGAGTTGCCCAGCAACACCGCCTTGCGCTCGGCGCCGAGCAGCGATTGGGCAATCGCCGCCGCCTCGGCAGCGGGCGAGGCCGGCAGCGGTGCGGCGATGCCTTTCAGAGCAGCTACGGCGGCGGCCACGTCGGCCAGCGCCTGCGGCCAGCGGCTGGGGGCTTGGATCATGCTGCTGCCCATCGGCATCAGCCAATCGTCGCCCAGCGCATGCAACCTGTGGACCTGCGCCCCCTTGCGAGCGGCCTGGCGCAGCCGCTGGGCGAACAGTGGGTGGTCCTTGCGCAGGAACGAGCCGACGACGAAGGCAGACTGCAACGTGGACAGCGAGGCAATCGACGTACCCAGCCAGCGCGCCGCGCCCGGCGCAGCCTGGTTGGCGAAGTCGGCATGCCGGGTGCGGAAGTCAATGTTCTCGCTGCCCAGGCCGCGCACCAGGCCGGCCAGCAGATGCAGTTCTTCCACCGTGCTGTGCGGCGTCGCCAGCGCGCCGATCCCTTCGCTGCCGAACTCGGCCCTGATGCGCTTCAGGCCGTCGGCCACGTAGCCGAGCGCGGTGTTCCAGTCCACGGTCTGCCACTGCCCGCCCTGCTTGATCATCGGTGTGGTCAGCCGGGACGGGCTGTTCAGCGCCTCATAGGAAAAGCGGTCGCGGTCCGCGAGCCAGCACTCGTTGACGTCCTCGTTCTCCAGGGGCACCACACGCAGCACGTGCCCGCCCTTGGTCTGTACGATCAGGTTGGCGCCAGTGGAATCGTGCGGGCTGATGCTGCGCCGGCGCGCCAGTTCCCAGGTGCGGGCGCTGTAGCGGAAGGGCTTGCTGGTCAGCGCGCCCACCGGGCAGATGTCGATCATGTTGCCCGAAAGCTCCGAGTCGACCGTACGCCCCTTGACGGTGGTGATCTCGGAGTGCTCACCGCGGTGGATCATGCCGAGCTCCATCACCCCGGCCACCTCCTGGCCGAAACGCACGCAGCGGGTGCAGTGGATGCAGCGGCTCATCTCCTCCATCGAGATCAAAGGGCCGACGTCCTTGTGGAAGACGACGCGCTTTTCCTCGGTGTAGCGCGAAGCCGACTTGCCATAGCCCACGGCCAGGTCCTGCAACTGGCATTCGCCGCCCTGGTCGCAGATGGGGCAATCCAGCGGATGGTTGATCAGCAGGAATTCCATCACCGACTTCTGCGCAGCCAGGGCCTTCTCGCTGCGGGTGCGCACCACCATGCCTTGGGTGGCGGGCGTGGCGCAGGCCGGCATCGGCTTGGGCGCCTTCTCGATCTCAACCAGGCACATGCGGCAGTTGGCCGCGATGCTGAGCTTCTTGTGGTAGCAGAAATGCGGCACGTAGACGCCGGCGGCGTCGGCCGCGTGCATCACCATGCTGCCCGGCGCGACGCTGACCGGCTTGCCGTCGAGCTGGATTTCGATCATGAGTGGCTCACCACCGTGCCCGCCACGCAGCGCTTGTGCTCGACGTGGTGCACGAACTCGTCGCGGAAATGCTTGATCATGCCGCGCACCGGCATCGCCGCGGCATCGCCCAGCGCGCAGATCGTGCGGCCCATGATGTTGTCGGCCACCGAGCCGAGCAGCTCGATGTCCTCCATGCGGCCCTTGCCATGTTCGATGCGGTCGACCATGCGCCAAAGCCAGCCTGTGCCTTCGCGGCAGGGGGTGCACTGGCCGCAGCTCTCGTGCTGATAAAAGTAGCTCAACCGCAGCAGTGCCTTGACCATGCAACGGGTGTCGTCCATCACGATCACCGCGCCCGAGCCGAGCATCGAGCCGGCCTTGGCGATGGCGTCGTAGTCCATCGTGATGTCCATCATGATGTTCGCGGGCAGCACCGGTGCCGACGAGCCGCCCGGGATCACCGCTTTCAGGCTGCGCCCCGGGCGCATGCCACCGGCCAGTTCGAGCAGCTTGCCAAAGGGCGTGCCCAGTGGCACTTCGAAGTTGCCCGGCGTCTGCACGTCGCCGACCACCGAGAAGATCTTGGTGCCGCCGTTGTTGGGCTTGCCGATGGCCAGGTACGGCGCGCCGCCGTTGCGGATGATCCACGGCACTGCGGCAAAGGTCTCGGTGTTGTTGATGGTGGTAGGCTTGCCATACACGCCAAAGCTGGCCGGAAACGGCGGCTTGAAGCGCGGCTGGCCTTTCTTTCCTTCCAGCGATTCGAGCAGCGCGGTCTCTTCGCCGCAGATATAGGCGCCGAAGCCATGGAAGGCGTGCAACTGGAAGCTGAAGCCGCTGCCCAGGATGTTCTCGCCGAGATAGCCGGCGGCCCGGGCCTCGTCCAGCGCTTCCTCGAAGCGCTGGTAGACCTCGAAGATCTCGCCATGGATGTAGTTGTAGGCCGTGCCCACGCCCATCGCGTAGGCGGCAATCGCCATGCCTTCGATGACGATGTGCGGGTTGTAGGCCAGGATGTCGCGGTCCTTGCAGGTGCCAGGCTCGCCTTCGTCGGAATTGCAGACCAGATACTTCGGGCCGTTGAAGTTCTTCGGCATGAAGCTCCACTTCAAGCCGGTGGGGAAGCCCGCACCGCCGCGGCCGCGCAGTCCCGAGGCCTTGACCTCGGCCACCACCTGGTCGGGCGTCATGCCGGCGCCTCCATCCAGGCCGAGGATCTTGCGCAAGGCCTCGTAGCCGCCGCGGGCTTCGTAGTCCTTCAGGCGCCAGTTACTGCCGTCCAGGCCATCGTAGATCTGCGCGCCGATGTGACGACCGTGGAAGCAGGTCTCGCGGCCGGTGGCCTGGAACTTCGAAAGGTCGATCATGCCGCGGCCTTCTTCAGCGTTTCGATCAGCTCGTCCAGCCGCTGCGGGCCCATGAAGCTGAGCATCTGACGGTCATTCACCAGCATCACCGGCGCGTCGGCGCAGGCCCCCAGGCATTCGCTGGGCTGGACCGTGAAGACGCCATCGGCGGTGCTGCCGTAGGGTTCGACGTCCAGGCGCTTGCAAACATGATCCAGCGCCGTCTGGCCTTCGCGCAGCTGGCAAGGCAGGTTGGTGCAGACGTTGAGCTTGAACCTGCCCACCGGCTGCTGGTTGTACATGTTGTAGAAAGTGGTGACCTCATGCACCGCGATCGGCGCCATTCCCAGGTAGTCGGCCACCGCGTTCTCGGCCTCGGCCGAGACATGGCCTTGCTCGTGCTGCACGATCGCCAGGCAGGCCATCACCGCCGACTGCTTGTGCTCTGGCGGGTACTTGGCCACCTCCTTCGCGAAGCGGTCCAGCGTGCTGTCGGAAAAGTTCATCGATCGATCTCACCGAAGACGATGTCCATCGTGCCGATGATGGCCACGGCGTCTGAAATCATGTGGCCGCGCGCCATCTCGTCCATCGCAGCAAGGTGCGCGAAGCCTGGGGCTCGGATCTTCAGCCGGTAGGGCTTGTTGGCGCCATCGCTGACGATGTAGATGCCGAACTCGCCCTTCGGGTGCTCGACGGCCGCATAGACTTCGCCTTCGGGCACGTGGAAGCCTTCGGTGAAGAGCTTGAAGTGGTGGATCAGCTCCTCCATGTGGGCCTTCATGTCGACGCGCGGCGGCGGCGCCACCTTGTGGTTGTCGACGATCACCGGGCCGGGGTTGGCGCGCAGCCACGCCACGCACTGCTTGATGATGCGGTTGCTTTGCCGCATCTCCTCGATGCGTACGAGGTAGCGGTCATAGGTGTCACCGTGGGTGCCGACCGGGATGTCGAACTCCATGCGCTCGTAGACGTCGTAGGGCTGCTTCTTGCGAAGGTCCCACTCGATGCCCGAACCGCGCAGCATCGGCCCGCTGAAACCGAGGTTCAGAGCGCGCTCGGGCGTGACCACGCCGATGCCCACGGTGCGTTGCTTCCAGATGCGGTTGTCGGTGAGCAGCGTCTCGTACTCGTCGACGCAGGCGGGGAAGCGCTGTGTGAAGGCTTCGACAAAGTCGAGCAGCGTGCCCCGACGGTCTTCGTTGAGGCGGTCGATGGCCTTCTGGTTCTTGATTCGCGACACCTTGTACTGCGGCAGTTCGCCAGGCAGATCGCGGTACACGCCGCCGGGCCTGAAATAAGCTGCATGCATGCGCGCGCCGGAGACGGCCTCGTACATGTCGAAGATGTCCTCTCGTTCGCGGAAGCAATAGATGAACATGTTCATCGCTCCGCAATCCAGCGCATGCGTGCCCAGCCACATCAGGTGGTTGAGCAGCCGCGTCAGTTCGGCGAACATCACACGGATGTACTGCGCGCGCTCGGGGACCTCGACGCCGAGCAGCTTTTCAATGGCCAGGCAGTAGGCATGCTCGTTGCACATCATCGACACGTAGTCGAGACGGTCCATGTATGGCAGGCTCTGTATGAAGGTCTTGCTTTCGGCCAGCTTCTCGGTGGCCCGGTGCAGCAGCCCGATATGCGGATCGGCGCGCTGGATGACCTCGCCGTCGAGCTCGAGCACCAGGCGCAACACGCCGTGCGCTGCCGGATGCTGCGGCCCAAAGTTGAGCGTGTAGTTCTTGATCTCAGCCATGCAGGCCTCTATTCGCGAAGGAGACCCGTGGCGCATCCGCCCCGGCGCCCTGGAGCACAGGCCGCGACAACGGCAGTGCCGGGCCGCAGGCATCGCTGCCCGGCGGGCGGGCAGCCAAGCTGCCGCGAGGAGGGTTCATTGAAGACCTCCGTAGTTGTCTTCGCGCACCACGCGCGGCGTGATCTCCCGCGGCTCGATCGTCACCGGCTGGTAGACCACACGCTGCGTCTGCGCGTCGTAGCGCATCTCGACGTGACCGCTGACCGGGAAATCCTTGCGCATCGGGTGGCCGATGAAACCATAGTCGGTCAGGATGCGGCGCAGGTCGAGGTGCCCGTCGAAGACGATGCCGTACATGTCGAAGGCCTCGCGCTCGAACCAGTTGGCCGAGGCCCAGATGTCGCACACCGAGTCCACCACCGGAAGCTGATCGTCCGGCACGAGCACCTTCAAGCGCAGGCGCCAGTTGTGGGTCAAGGACAGCAGGTGGCAGACGACGCCGAAGCGGGCCCCGTCCCACGCCGTGTCCTTGTAGGCGGAGTAGTCGAGGCCGCACAGGTCCACCAACTGCTCGAAGCCGAGGGCCGGTACGTCGCGCAACAGGCGGGCCACCTGGAGGTAGCGCGCGGCCAAGACCGTCAGCGTGAGCTCTCCGCGCTCGCCCTTCAGCGACTGGACGCCCTCGCCGAGTTCGGACTCGAGCGCAGCTCGCAGAGTATCAAGCTTCTGGGTCATCGCGGGGATCGGTTCGGCGAAGGTCGCGCTGCAACAGGCGGGTCAGCGCGCGATGGTGTTCTCACGCCGGATCTTGTTTTGCAGCTGCAAGATGCCATACAGCAGCGCCTCGGCCGTGGGTGGACAGCCCGGCACGTAGACATCGACCGGCACGATGCGATCGCAGCCGCGCACCACCGAGTAGCTGTAGTGGTAGTAGCCGCCCCCATTGGCACAAGAGCCCATGCTCAGCACCCAGCGCGGCTCGGCCATCTGGTCATAGACCTTGCGCAGAGCCGGCGCCATCTTGTTGCACAGCGTGCCGGCCACGATCATCAGGTCGCTCTGCCGCGGACTAGGGCGGAACAGCATGCCGAATCGGTCGATGTCGTAGCGAGCCGCGCCCGCATGCATCATCTCCACGGCACAGCAGGCCAGGCCGAAGGTCATCGGCCAAAGAGAACCGGTCTTCGACCAGTTGATCACCGCGTCCACCGAGGTGGTGACGAAGCCTTCCTTGAGTACGCCTTCGATGCCCATGTCGTCTGCCAATCACTCCCAGTCCAAAGCGCCCTTTTTCCATTCGTAGACGAAGCCCACGACGAGGATGGCCAGGAAAATCATCATCGCCCAGAAACCTGACGGCCCGATTTCACGCAGGGCCACCGCCCAGGGGAATAGAAAGGCGATTTCCAGGTCGAACAGGATGAAGAGAATGGCCACGAGGTAGTAGCGCACGTCGAACTTCATGCGCGCGTCCTCGAAGGCTTCGAAGCCACATTCGTAGGGGGAGTTCTTGGCCTCGTCGGGCCGATTGGGCCCGAAAACATAACCGAGGACCTGCGGTGCGACACCGACTGCCACGCCCACCAGAATGAACAGGATGACGGGCAGGTAGGGTTGCAGATCCATGGTGTTAGCCTGCTGGGGGCCATGCTGGTGCCGACGGCGAGACTCGAACTCGCACAGCTTTCGCCACTACCCCCTCAAGATAG
>JBEIHU010000140.1:0-10908 GCA_040381175.1 Burkholderiaceae bacterium | reverse complement strand
TAGTGTCTGGTGTTCAGCCGTGTGCTATTCCTATCTGCCAACACCCCGCCCACGGGTGCCGCAGGAAACGACACGCTCAACGGCGGGGCGGGGACCGACACGCTGGTCGGTGGCGCCGGGAACGACAACTACACGGTGGACAACGTGGGTGACGTGATCACCGAGCTGCTCAACGAGGGCACGGACTCGGTCACCAGCACCGTCACCTACACGCTGAGCAGCCACGTCGAGAACCTCACGTTGACTGGCGCCGGCGTCATCAACGGCACCGGCAACGATCTTGCCAATGTGCTCACCGGCAACAGCGCGGCCAACGTGCTCACGGGCGGCGCAGGCAACGACACCTACATCGTCGGCGCCGGCGACACCACGGTTGAAGCGGCCGGTGGCGGCACGGACACAGTTCAGACGCAGATCACCTGGTCGCTCGCCGCCGAAGTCGAGAATCTCGTGCTCACCGGCACTGCCGCCATCGACGGCACCGGCAACGGGCTCGGCAACGTGCTGGTCGGCAATGCCGCCAACAACGTCCTGACCGGAAATGCCGGGAACGACACGATCGATGGGGCGGCTGGTGCTGACACGCTGGTCGGCGGAACCGGCAACGACAAATACGTGATGAGCCGCGGCTATGGCGCCAATGTCGTACAGGAGAACGACGCGACTGTAGGCAACACCGACCTTATGCAGTTCATGGCCGGCGTCGCCACTGACCAGCTCTGGTTTCGCAAGTCCGGCAACGACCTCGAAGTCAGCGTCATCGGTAACACCGACAAGGCCACGGTACAAAACTGGTACATGGGCAACCAGTACCACGTCGAGCAGTTCAAGACCTCGGACGGCAAGACGCTGCTGGATTCCAAGGTGCAGGACCTGGTCAGCGCGATGGCATCGTTCGCGCCGCCTTCGGCAGGACAGACCACGTTGCCGGCCAGCTACCAAAGCACGCTGTTGCCGGTGATCGCCGCCAGCTGGGGGCCGTGATCGACGGTGATCGTTTTTGCCACCCGCAACCGACTGTCAGAACGCCCGCTTTTCGTTGAACGCCTCTTGACGGCACAGGCCATGTGCCGTCAACTCAGGGCTCCTGTGTGAAGGCTCCTTGCCCAGCTCCATCGGCGAGCGAAAAGGCGTTGCGGTCGTTACCCGCCTTCAGAGTTTGGCCGATTCCGAATCGGGCTGCGTGATCCCAAGAGGCACGCGACAGCAGTTCGCAGTACACCGGCGCACCTGCACCCATGACTCATCGCCGCGCGGCTTGACCTGCTGCGGCTGATGCACCTCTGCTGCGCGACACCGCGCAGTCGCTCCACCACCGCCTGACGCCCAATCAACCCCCGGTGGCGCGCCCAGTGACGCAGCGAAGTGATGAGCGGATCGAGGGCCAGACCTTGGATCTCCACGGGTCCCGAGCCCATCAAGCGGTGCGGTCCTGAACCGCACCTGCAATTGCGCTGCAAGGGCTTGACCCCTGCAGCGCCGCCGGGATCCCCCGTCAGAGGATCAATCGGACGTTTGCGAAGCAAACCCCTTGGACCCTGGGTCAATGGTCCCCGCGCGGGTTGTGCCCACAGGTACGGCGCGCAGCGCCAACGGCGCGTGCAACGCCGGCGAGCAGTGAACAACTTGCACGAACGGGAGTGGTGTCCCGCGTCCCTTGTGATTCCCGCCGCGCTGCGGCGCTCGGGATGGACAGAAACACTTACCGAAACCCTTGGCACCGCGCAGTACGAAGACCTTTGCAGCTCGAAGAACGGATCGGATGAAAGGAAGCAACCATGCCCACGCAAACCGAGGCGCGCCATGCGTGACCTCAACCTCGACTTCAAGAACCTGTGCCGGCGCAACCGCGACGGCTCGTTAGCCACGCAGCATGACCGGGAGAGCATCCTGGGCTTGATCGCCAACCAGCTCGACGAAGACGGCTTTCGGCACCTTCGGGCGACCGGCGTGCGTTCGAAGCATGTCGAGCACCTGGTGCAGCGCTGGCATGACGAAGGGATCAGTTCGGGGACTTTCAAGAACCGCATGAGCACCCTGCGCTGGCTGGCCGAGAAGATCGACAAGCAGAACATCGTCGTGCGCGACAACGCGGCCTATGGCATCGCGGATCGGCGGCACGTGACCAACGTTTCCAAGGCGCATGAACTCGACGCGGACAAGCTGGCTGCGGTCTCCGATCCCTACACGGCCCTGTCGCTACGGTTGCAGCAGGCCTTCGGGCTGCGCCGCGAGGAAAGTATCAAGCTGCGCCCTGAATGGGCGGATCGCGGCGAGGTGTTGCACTTGAAGGCCAGCTGGACCAAGGGCGGCAAGGAGCGCGACATTCCGATCGGCACCGCGACCCAGCGCGCATTGCTGCAGCAGGCCGGGGAGCTCGCCGGCATCGGCAGCCTGATCCCCGCTGACATGAGCTACAGGGATCAGCTCAATCGGTTCAAGTTGCAGACCGCGCAGGCCGGCATCGATCGGGTTCATGGGCTGCGGCACCACTACGCACAGGCACGCTATTCAGCGTTGACGGGCTGGAAGGCACCTGCGGCGGGCGGGCCGACCAGCAAGCAACTGAGCCCCGAGCAGAAGTCGATCGACCGGCACGCCAGGTTGATGATCTCCCGCGAACTCGGGCACGAGCGCGATCAGATCGCGGCGGTTTACCTTGGTCGATAGGCCGTCTTGCGATTCGCAGCCAGCGGGCGTGGGGGACTTTTTGGAGGACCTTGACTTTTCGCGCATTACGAAGAGCAAGGGTAGATGAGCCTTTCCAGCGATGATTTGGACGACGCTCGCGAGCACGAGCAGCAGCGTCGCCATACCGGACTTCAGGTCCCAGATGCGTTGCGACACGATGAACAGGCCATGGCAGCCCTGCAGCTGCACCAGGTCACCAGGCACGGCGAAGTGCGCCCGGGCCATGAAGCTTGCTGCAAAGATGGCGTCTGTGGTGAGGGTGTCCGGGTCGAGCGCGTGTTTCGCCACTTCACTGAACACGACCTGCACCTGGACCGCTGCTCTTGCGTACATGCGCACCAGCGACTGGAACCTGCGGATAGCCCGGCGATCGTGCCATTGCGGCGTGTAACAGACATCCCTGGGTCGGGGGGCCTGCAGGCGGCCTGCCTTCGGTCAGTCGATGTCCCTGTGCTTCGCCTCGCGGCGCTGCGTGCCCACCTGTTCATACAGCGCCATGTACTGCTGGGCGGGGCCGTCCCAGGACAGTTTTTCGCCCATGCCCAGCTGCATCAGCTGCGCCCAGGCCTGCGGCTGGCGGTACTGCTCGAAGGCTCGGGCGATGGCGTCGCGCAGCGCGTCAGGCTGCGCATGGTCGAAGGCAAAGCCGTTGCCGGCGGGGTTAGCCGCGTCGCCCCGGCCCAGGTCATGCACCGTGTCGGCCAGCCCGCCTACGCGCCGCACGATCGGCACGGTGCCGTAACGCAGGCCGTACATCTGGGTCAGCCCGCAGGGCTCGAAGCGCGACGGCACAAGGATCATGTCGGCGCCCGCGATCAGCCGGTGTGCACCGATCTCGTCGTAGCCCAGCAGCACCCCCACCCGCCCGGGGTGCGCATCGGCGGCCATGCGGAAGGCGGCTTCGAGCGCGGGCTCGCCAGTGCCCTGCACCACCAGCTGCCCGCCCATGCGGATGATCTCCGGCAGCACCGACAGCACCAGGTCCAGGCCCTTCTGCGAGGTCAGGCGCGATACCACGCCCAGCAAGGGCGCGCCCGCGTCGGCGGCCAAGCGATACTGTTGCTGCAGCGCCGCCTTGCACGCCGCCTTGCCTTGCGGCTGGCCGGCGCTGTAGCGCTGCGCCAGCGCGGCGTCGGTCGCCGGATCCCACACCCGGGCGTCGATGCCGTTGAGGATGCCTGAGACATCGCTGCCACGGCCGCGGATGACACCCTCCAGCCCCATGCCGAATTCGGGCGTGGCGATTTCGAGCGCGTAGGTAGGGCTGACGGTGGTGACGCGGTCGGCGAACTTCAGCCCGGCCTTCATGAACGACAGCTGGCCGTGGAATTCGAGCGCCGATGGCGACATGTAGCGCGACGACAGGCCCAGCAAGGACCAGTCATCGTGCGGGAACAGGCCCTGGAACGCGAGGTTGTGGACCGTGAACACGGACGCCGCCTCGCCCGCCGGGTGGGCATGCAGGTAGGCGCAGCTCAGCGCCGCGTGCCAGTCGTGGGCATGCACCACCTCCGCATGCCAGTCGGGATCGAGCTGCCCCTGAGCAAGCTGCGCCGCCACCCAGCCGAGCAGCCCGAAGCGCTGCAGGTTGTCGGCCCACTCGGCGCCGTGACGGTCCTGGTAGGGCCCGCCGCTGCGGCGGTACAGGAACGGCGCGTCGATCACGTAGGCCGGCACCTTGGTGTAAGGCATCTGAGCGCGCAGCAGCGTCACGCTGGCCGCGCCGAAAACCGGCCCGATCTGGCACACCCGCCTGGCGTGCAGCACCGCGTCGATGATGCCCGGCAGCCCCGGCAAGAGCAGCCGCAGGTCGGCGCCCTGCCCGGCCAGCGCCTGCGGCAGCGCACCCAGCACGTCGGCCAGGCCGCCGGTCTTGATCAGCGGGTAGATTTCCGCGCCAACTTGCAGTACCTTCATTGGCGCAGGATCAGTGCAGCGCCTCCAGCATGGCTGGCGTGACCAGGGTGATACCGTTGGCAGTGCGGTAGAAGCGCCGCGCGTCTTCGACGGGGTCCTCGCCGATGACCATGCCGTCGGGCAGCACGCAGCCGCGGTCGACGACCACGCGGTTCAGACGCACGCCGCGGCCCGCCTCCACCAGCGGCAGCAGCACCGACCAGTTGACCATCGAATGCGAATGCACGCGCACGCTGGAAAAAAGCACCGAGCGGAAGACCCGGCCCGAGATAATGCAGCCGCCCGAGACCAGCGATTCGATGGCCATGCCGCGCCTGTCGTCCTGGTTGTGCACGAACTTGGCCGGCGGCAGCTGTGGCTGGTAAGTCAGGATCGGCCACTGCGTGTCGTACATGTTGAGCAGCGGGTCGGTGGCGGTGAGGTCGATGTTGGCATCCCAGTAAGCATCTATCGTGCCCACGTCGCGCCAGTAAGGCTCCTGACCCGGCTTGGTGCCGACGCAGCTCATCGCAAACGGGTGCGCCACGGCATTGCCCTCGCGCACCGCGCGCGGAATGATGTCCTTGCCGAAGTCGTGGCTGGAGTTGGGGTCGGCCATGTCGCGCTTGAGTTCGGCGTACAGGAACTTGGCGTCGAAGATGTAGATGCCCATGCTGGCCAGGGACTTGTCGGGCTTGCCGGGCATGGCCGGCGGCTTGGCCGGCTTTTCGACGAACTCGGTGATGTGCCGGCGCTCGTCGACGGCCATCACGCCGAACGCCGAGGCCTCGCTGCGCGGCACCTCGATGCAGCCCACGGTGCAGGGGCGCCCCAGCGCCGCATGGTCGGCCAGCATCGACGCATAGTTCATCTTGTAGACATGGTCGCCGGCCAGCACCACCACATAGTCGGCGTGATAGCCGTCGAGGATGTCCTGGTTCTGCGACACCGCATCGGCGGTGCCGCGGTACCAGGTTTCTTCGTCCACCCGCTGTTGCGCCGGCAGCAGGTCAACGAACTCGTTCATCTCGGTCTTCATGAAGGCCCAGCCGCGCTGCAGGTGGCGCAGCAGGCTGTGGCTCTTGTACTGGGTGATCACGCCAATTCGGCGGATGCCGGAATTCAGGCAATTGGACAGCGCGAAATCGATGATGCGGAACTTGCCGCCGAAGTACACCGCCGGCTTGGCCCGGCTGTCGGTCAGGTTGTGCAGCCGGCTGCCGCGGCCGCCGGCCAGCACCAGCGCCACCGTGCGCTTGGGCAGATCGAGGGTTTGCGCAAGGTAATTGGAGTTCATCGGCCCAGTGTCCCGGTTGAGCGCCTTTGGCAACTGCCGACGCCGCACTATTGTCGAACAGTTGGCACACCGGGCTGAACCGGGCCAGACCCTGAGCGCGCAGCCCTTGCAGGATGCCGGTTTGTGCACGGCGCCACCGCCAACCGGCAGCCCCACGGCCAGCCAGTGCGGCGATACTGTGAAAGAAGATTTGAAGAACCCCTGGCAAGTTCCCGAAGACCATGAGCCTCGCTGACATCAACCCCCTGGGCGTCCAACTGCAGCGGCAGTTGCTGGATCACGTGGGCGTCGCCCCGGCCGAAGCCTCGGCCGCCGACCTGATGGCCGGGGTGGCCCAGCTGGCGCGCGAACAGCTGTCGCAGCGCTGGGTGGCCACGCAGGCGGCACAACGCGGCAGCCGGCGCGTGTGCTACCTGTCGATGGAGTTCCTGATGGGGCGCACGCTGGGCAATGCGCTGGCCGCGCTGGACCTGAAAGGCCAGGCTGCCGCCGCGCTGGCGCACCAGGCGATGAACCTCGAGGACATCGAGCAGAACGAGGCCGACGCCGCACTCGGCAACGGCGGCCTGGGCCGCCTGGCAGCGTGCTTTCTGGATTCGATGGCCACGCTGGGCCTGCCCTCCTTCGGCTATGGCATCCGCTACGAGTACGGCATGTTCGCCCAGTCGATCGTCGAAGGCCGCCAGGTCGAGCACCCCGATTCATGGCTGGGCGACGGCTCGCCGTGGGAGTTTCCGCGCCGCGGACTGCATTTCCCGGTGCGCTTTGGCGGGCACGTGGATCACAGCGGCGGTCAGCCGCGCTGGATTCCGGCCGCCGAAGTCGATGCCAGGGCCTACGACATGGTGGTGCCAGGTCATGGCACGACGCACGTCAGCACGCTGCGGCTGTGGCGCGCGACCGCGCCCGAGCACATCGACCTGCATGCCTTCAACAGCGGGGACTATGCGCGCGCCGCCGAGGTGAAGAACGAGTTCGAGAACATCTCCTGGGTGCTGTACCCGAACGACAGCACGCCAGCCGGGCGCGAGCTGCGGCTTCGCCAGGAGTACTTCTTCACCAGCGCCTCGATCCAGGACATCGTGGCGCGCCATCTTCGCGAGCACGGCCGACTCGACAACCTGGCCGACAAGGTGGCCATCCACCTGAACGACACCCACCCGGCCATCGGCGTGGCCGAGCTGATGCGGCTGCTGTGCGACGAGCATGGCATGCCCTGGGCCGAGGCCTGGCGCCTGACGCAGCAGGTCTTCAGCTACACCAACCACACGCTGATGCCCGAGGCGCTGGAAACCTGGTCGGTGGCGCTGATCCAGCATGTGCTGCCGCGGCACCTTGAGATCATCCTGCACATCAACCAGGATTTCCTGGACCTGGCCTCGGCGCAGCGCCCGGGCGACGGCCAGTTCCTGAGCCGGCTGTCGCTGATCGACGAATCAGGAGAACGCCGCGTGCGCATGGCGCACCTGTCCATCGTCGGCAGCCACAAGGTCAACGGCGTGTCGGCACTGCACTCGGACCTGCTGGTCAAGACCGTCTTCGCCGACTTCGCCAACCTGTGGCCCGGGCGCTTCACCAACATGACCAACGGCGTCACGCCGCGGCGCTGGCTGGCCCATTCGAACCCGGGGCTGAGCCGGCTGATCGACCGCCACATCGGCAGCGCCTGGCGGCTCGACCTGGACCAGCTGCGCCGACTGCAGCCGCTGGCCGGCGACCCGGACTTCCGCAGCGAGTTCCTGGCGGTGAAGCGGGCCAACAAGCAGCGGCTGGCCGACCATCTTCTCAAGGTGCTGGACCTGCAGGTCGACCCGGGCAGCCTGTTCGACGTGCAGGTCAAGCGCATCCACGAGTACAAGCGCCAGTTGCTGAACCTGCTGCACGTGGTGACGCGCTACCACGAGATGCTGGCCGACCCGAAGCGCGACTGGGTGCCGCGCACGGTCATCCTGGCCGGCAAGGCGGCATCGAGTTACCACATGGCCAAGCAGATCATCCGCCTGGCGCACGACGCGGGCCAGGTGATCAACCACGACGCCCGCCTGGCCGGCCGGCTGAAGCTTGCCTTCGTGCCGAACTACGGCGTGTCGGTGGCCGAGATAATCATGCCCGGCGCCGACCTGTCCGAGCAGATCTCCACCGCCGGCACCGAGGCCTCGGGCACCGGCAACATGAAGCTGGCGCTGAACGGCGCGCTGACCATCGGCACCGACGACGGCGCCAATATAGAGATCCGGCAATGCGTCGGCGACGACAACATCTTCATCTTCGGCCACCGCGCCCATGAGGTGGCGGCGCTGCGCGAAAGCGGCTACCAGCCGCTGCGCATCCATGACCAGAACCCACGCCTGCAGGCGGTGCTGCAGGCCATCGGCGGCGGCGCGTTCTCGCCGCACGAACCGGCGCGCTACCGCGGCCTGGTCGATGCCCTGCTGTGGGGCGGGGACCATTACCAGCTGCTGGCCGACTACGACGCCTACCTCGCCGCCCAGGCGCGCGCCGATGCGCTGTTTCGCGACCCGCAGGCCTGGGCCCAAGCAGCGGTGCTCAACGTGGCAGGCATGGGCATGTTTTCGTCGGACCGCACGATCCGTGAGTACGCCCGCTCGATCTGGAATCTCGAGCCCCAGCCCGGCCTGGCCTGATGCTTAGCGAGCAGGACGTCCAGCTGCTGTGCCAGGGCCGGCATGCCGACCCCTTCGGCGTGCTCGGGCCGCATCGACGCCCCGCCGGCGATGCCTGGCTGGCGGCCTTCCTGCCCGGCGCCGCACAGGTGGTGGCGGTGGCCGCCGCCAGCGGCGAATGGCTGGCCGCGTTGCAGCAGCGCGGTGCTGAAGGCCTGTTCGAAAGCGCGCTGCCCGGCGGCGTCGACTACCGGCTGCAGGTGATCTGGGCCGACGGCCACGGCGCGCTGCTCGACGACCCCTATCGCTTCGGCCCGGTGCTGGGCGAGATGGACGCCTGGCTGCTGGGCGAAGGCTCGCACCTGCGGCCCTTCGAGATCCTGGGGGCGATGCCGCGCACCCACGAAGGCGTGGCCGGCTGCAGTTTCGCGGTGTGGGCGCCAAACGCGATGCGGGTCAGCGTGGTCGGCGACTTCAACCACTGGGACGGCCGCCGCCACCCGATGCGGCTGCGCCGCGAGTGCGGCGTGTGGGAGATCTTCCTGCCAGGGGTGGCGGAAGGCGCGCGCTACAAGTTCGAGCTGCTGTCGCGCGATGGCCAGCTGCTGCCGCAAAAGGTGGACCCCTATGCACGCCAGGCCGAGCTGCGCCCGGCCACGGCCAGCGTGGTGGCGCCGCTGCCGCCCAGCCACCCGCCGTCGCCGCAGCGCCAGCGCGCCAATGCGCTCGATGCGCCAATGAGCATCTACGAGGTGCACCTTGGGTCCTGGCGGCGCAAGGTGGAAGACGGCAACCGCTGGCTCCACTGGGACGAGCTGGCCGACGAGCTGGTGCCCTATGCGGCGTGGATGGGCTTCACCCATCTGGAGCTGCTGCCGGTCACCGAGCATCCGTTCGATGGGTCCTGGGGCTATCAAACGCTGGGCCTGTACGCGCCGACCGCGCGCTTCGGCGACCCGGCGGGTTTCGAGCGCTTCGTGGCGCGGGCCCATGCCGCCGGCCTGGGCGTGCTGCTCGACTGGGTGCCGGCGCACTTCCCCACTGACGAGCACGGCCTGGCGCGCTTCGACGGCTCGGCCCTGTACGAGTACGCCGACCCGCGCGAGGGCTTCCACAACGACTGGAACACGCTGATCTACAACTTCGGCCGCACCGAGGTGCAGAACTTCCTGGTCGGCAGCGCGCTGTACTGGCTGGAGCGGTACGACGTCGACGGTCTGCGCGTCGATGCCGTGGCGTCGATGCTGTACCGCGACTACAGCCGCAAACCCGGTGAATGGGTGCCCAACGCCTACGGCGGACGCGAGAACCTGGAGGCCATCGCCTTCGTCAAGCGTGCCAACGAGGTGGTGGGCGTGCAGCGGCCGCAGGCGATCACGCTGGCCGAGGAATCCACCGCCTTCCCGGCGGTGTCGCGGCCGGTATACAGCGGCGGCTTGGGCTTCCACTTCAAGTGGAACATGGGCTGGATGCACGACACGCTGAAGTACATGTCGCGCGACCCGGCGCACCGCAAGTACCACCACGGCGAGCTGAGCTTCGGGCTGATGTACGCCTTCAACGAAAACTTCGTGCTGCCGCTGTCGCACGACGAGGTGGTGCACGGCAAGGGTTCGATGCTGGGCAAGATGCCTGGCGACCGCTGGCAGAAGTTCGCCAACCTGCGCGCCTACTACGGCTTCATGTACGGCCACCCGGGCAAGAAGCTGCTGTTCATGGGCAACGAGTTCGCGCAGGAGCGCGAATGGGACCATGACCGAAGCCTCGACTGGCACCTCAACAACGACCCGCTGCATGCCGGCATGCAGGCGCTGGTACGCGACCTGAACCACCTGCTGCGCGAATGCGGCTCGCTGCACCAGCGCGACTTCACGCCCGACGGCTTCGAATGGGTGTCGCACAGCGACGCCGCGCACAGCGTGCTCAGCTTCGTGCGCCGCAGCAACGCGGCGGCCACGCTGATGCTGGTGGTGTGCAACTTCACGCCGGTGGTGCGGCGAGGCTGGCGTGTCGGCGTGCCGCGCGCGGGGCGCTGGCGCGAACGGCTCAACACCGACTCGCACCACTACGGCGGCAGCAATGTCGGCACCGCGCTGGGCCTGGCCGATTCGCAGCCGCTGCCATGGGATGACAAGGCGGATTCGATCCTGATCGACCTGCCGCCGCTGGCCACCGTGATGTTCGAATGGGCGCCTTAGGCGGCGCCACGGCCCTGCACGCGGGCCGGCCCTGGCCGCTCGGGGCCAGCGTCGACGCCGCGGGGGTGAACTTCGCGGTCTTCTCGGCCCATGCCACGGCCATCGAGCTGTGCCTGTACGACGACGCCGGCCAGACCGAAAGCGCGCGGCTCGAGTTCCCGGCGCGCAGCGGGGATGTCTGGCACGGCCGCCTGACAGGTGC
>JBEIHU010000139.1:0-10935 GCA_040381175.1 Burkholderiaceae bacterium | reverse complement strand
TGACCGCCTCGCCCGCGGCACCGGCCCGCGGCGGCGGGACAGCCGCCGTCGCACTGGCCTCGGCCTCGTTCCAGGCGGTGTCGGCCGGCAGGATCAGAGTGGCAATGCGGCCCGGCGGCGTGCGCGCCACCTGCACCGCCATCGCACCGTCGCGGGCCACGTCGCGAGAGGTGGCCGAGCTGTGCACCCAGTCTGACATCGGCCGCGCAACGGCCGCCACGTCGGAAGTCAACGGAGCGTCGTGAGCGAGATGGTGCGTGGCATGTTCGCCGACGATGTTGACGATGCCAGAGCGCGCCTTCCTGGCGTTGTGCAGGTTGGCCAGGCCGTTGGCCAGGCCCGGCCCCAGGTGCAGCAACGTGGCCGCGGGACGCTCGGCCATGCGGTAGTAGCCATCAGCCGCGCCCGTGACCACGCCCTCGAACAGGCCGAGCACGCAGCGCATGCCCTGCAGCTTGTCGAGCGCGGCGACGAAGTGCATCTCCGAGGTTCCAGGGTTGCTGATGCAAAGTTCGATGCCGCTGTCGACCAGCGTGCGGACCAGGCTTTCGGCACCGTTCATCTCGATTGCGCTCCATGACATCGTGAGGTGGACCGACTGTAGCCGCCGCAGCACGCGGCGGCACGCGCCTGGGCAGAATGCAGTGCATGCCTGCCGCCTCGATCCAGCTTCGACTTGCCGATGCTTCGGATGCCATGAGCATGGCCCAGATGTCGCGCGACCTGATCGAAACCGGCCTGGGCTGGAGATACGACGCGCCGAAGGTCGCGCGCCTGATCGCCAATGCCGATATCGTGTCGCTGGTGGCCTGCGACGCGCAGGGCCTGGCCGGCTTTGCGGTGATGCAGTTCGGCGATGAGCATGCCCACCTCGTGCTGCTTGCGGTGCAGCCGCGCTGCCGGCGCCAGGGCGTCGCCAGACGCCTGATGACCTGGCTGTTCGATTCGGCGCGCGTTGCCGGCATCGCCGAGCTGAGCCTGGAACTGCGTGCCGGCAATGCCGCCGCGCGCGCTTTTTACCGCAGCGTGGGCTTTGCCGATGCCGGGCTGCTGCCAGGCTACTACCGCCAGCGCGAACCTGCGTTGCGCATGCGGCGCGTGCTGCGCGCTGCGGCTGCCACGCCGTTGACCTGGCTGGCGCCCAGGCTGCGCCGCGGCTGACCAGCCGGCCCGCCGTTCGCGTTGGCTCGGCGATTGGCCTGGACCCGGTCTGATACTTGCTTCCCGCGCCTGCGTCCGGCAGGCCGTGCGCCAGCGCGATGGCTGTACCGTCTGACACCGACACAGGAGAGCGCAACGTGGCAAAGATTCCCCCGGGCGTGGGCCCGCGATTCCCGCAGGTGGTCCTGCTGTTCGGCGCCACCGGAGACCTGGCGCGCCGCAAGCTCCTTCCCGGCCTGTACCACCTGGTCACGGCCGGCTTCATTCCCGGTTGCCGCATCATTGGCGTGTCACTCGACGAAATCGATGCGCAGCGCTTCCGCATGCTGGCCCGCGAGGCGCTGGACGAATTCTTCAACCGCAAGCTGACCGACCCCGACTGGCAGGCCTTCGCCAGCAACCTGGATTACGTGCCGCTGGCCGCCGGCGCGCCGGCACTGCGCACCGCTGTCGATCATGCCGAGGCGGCCTTTGGCGTCGAATGCCGCCGCCTGCACTACCTGAGCGTGCCCCCCAGCGCGGCACTGCCCGCCGTGCGCCTGCTGGGCGAGGCCGGGCTGGTGGAGCGCTCGCGGATCGTCATGGAAAAGCCCTTCGGTACCAACCTGGCCAGTGCGGTGACGCTGAACCAGCGGCTGCACGAGGTCTTTGCCGAGGAGCAGATCTTCCGCATCGACCATTTCCTGGGCAAGGAGCCGGCGCAAAATATCCTGGCCTGCCGCTTCGCCAACGGCCTGTTCGAGCCGATCTGGAACCGCAACTTCATCGATCACGTGCAGATCGACGTGCCGGAGACGCTGGGCCTGGGCAAGCGCAGCGGCTTCTACGAACAGACCGGCGCCTACCGTGACATGGTGGTCACGCACCTGTTCCAGATCCTCGCTTTCATGGCCATGGAGCCGCCGACCGCGCTCGAACCGGCGCCGATTGGCGAGGAGAAGAACAAGGTCTTCCGCAGCATGCTGCCCATCGATCCGGCCCACGTGGTGCGCGGCCAGTACACCGGCTACCGCGACGAGGACGGCGTGGACCCCGAGTCCGAGACCGAGACCTTCATCGCGCTGAAATGCTTCATCGACAACTGGCGCTGGGCCGGCGTGCCCTTCTTCCTGCGCACCGGCAAGAAACTGGCCGAAGGCCAGCGCATCATCTCGATCGCCTTCCGCGAGCCGCCGAAGAGCATGTTCCCGGCCGGCTCGGGCGTGGGCGCGCAGGGCCCAGATCACCTCACCTTCGACCTGGCGGACGCGTCGAAGATGAGCCTGTCCTTCTATGGCAAGCGCCCGGGCCCCGGCATGCGGCTGGACAAGCTGAGCTTGCAGTTCGCGATGCATGACACCGGCCTGCTGGGCGAAGTGCTCGAAGCCTATGAGCGGCTGATCCTGGATGCGATGCGCGGGGACCGCACACTGTTCACCACGGCCGAGGGCATCGAGCGGCTGTGGCAGGTGTCCATGCATTTGCTCGAGTCACCGCCGCCTGTGCGGCTGTACGCGCCCGGCTCATGGGGACCGAAGTCGATCCACCAACTGATCGCGCCGCATGCCTGGAGGTTGCCCTTCGAGCGCACCTGGCGCGCCCCCAACCGCCTGGGCAGCTGACGCGGGCCGGGCGCAGGCACGCCTCAGGCCCGCGACTGCAGCCGTTCGCGCACCGCCGCCAGCACCAGCGGCCGCAGACCGGCGCCCTGGTTCGCCTCGACATGGGCCAGCAACTCGCGGCGCATGCGCGGTTCCCAGTAGCGCAGCAGGTGCTGCGCGACGCCGTCGCAGGCCTCGTCCCGGTCGGGCATGGCTTCGAAGAACTCGGCAATGCGGTTGGCCATGTGAACCAGGTTGTCAATGTCCATGGTCTGCGCAGGTCGGGGGAACATCGAGCACGAAGCGCTCCGGGAAGGCATAGGCCACGGCATCGTCACCGCGCACGAATCCGGCCAGCGCCACGCCGAGCTGCAAGGCGGTGTCGACCGCCAGGCGCGTGGGCGCAGACACGGCGGCCAACGCTCCGATGCCGGCTGCCGCCGCCTTTTGCACCATCTCGAAACTGGCGCGGCTGGTGATGCACACGAAGCCGTCGGACGGCGCCAGGCCGGCGCGCAACATGGCACCGATCAGCTTGTCGAGTGCGTTGTGGCGCCCGACGTCTTCGCGCACCAATCGCACGCTGCCGTCGAGATGGCACCACGCCGCCGCGTGGGCCGCACCGGTCAGCTGCTGCAGCGCCTGATGGGCGCGCAGTTCGCGCTGTGCCCGCGACATCGACCGCAGCGGCACGCGCACCAGCGGGGCGGTCGGCAGCGCGCGCCGCACCTGCGCCAGTTGCTCGGTACCGCACAGGCCGCAGCCGGTGCGACCTGCCAGGCTGCGCCGGCGCTCGCGCAGGCGCCAAGCGCAGGCGGCCGACACCTCCAGGCGCAGTTCGATGCCCAGTTCCACCTCGACCACGTCGATGCCATAGAGCTCGGCGCGGCTTTCGAGCAGCCCCTCGGTGAGGGCAAAGCCGAGCGCGAAGTCTTCCAGGCACCCAGGCGTGGCCAGCATCACCGCGTGCGAAACGCCGTTGAGGACCAGCGACACCGGCACCTCCTCGGCCAGCCAGTCGGGGCGGGCCTGGGCCTCGGCGCCGCGCAGCGACACCACCTCGGCGCGGCTCACGCCGGACGGCAGCAACGGCGCGTCGCCGGGCTTCATTTGCCCCCTACCTCGGCCGTGCGTGCCTGGGCCAGCAGATCGAGTTGTTGGCGGTTGAAGTCGGCATAACCGCGTTGCCAGTCCGAGGGCTGCATGACCTTGGCCACCTGCACCGCCGTCACCTTGTATTCCGGGCAGTTGGTGGCCCAGTCCGAGCTGTCGGTGGTGATCACGTTGGCACCGGACTCGGGGAAGTGGAATGTGGTGTAGACCACGCCGGGCTGCATGCGCTCGCTCAGCTCGGCACGCAGCACGGTCTGGCCCGCGCGGCTGTTGATGCCGACCCAGTCGCCGTGGCCGATGCCGCGCTCCTGCGCGTCGTGCGGGTGGATCTCCAGCTTGTCCTCGTCGTGCCACTGGTTGTTGGGTGTGCGCCGCGTCTGGGCCCCCACGTTGTACTGCGACAGCACCCGGCCGGTGGTCAGCAGCAGCGGGTACATGCGCGTGACCTTCTCCTGCGAGGCCACGTACTGCGTATTGAAGAAGCGCCCCTTGCCGCGCACGAAGCGCTCGACGTGCATGATCGGCGTGCCCGCCTCCCCGGTGTCTTCGTTGCAGGGCCACTGCACGCTGCCCAGGCGCTCGAGCTTGGCGTAGCTGACACCCGCAAAGCTGGGGGTCAATTCCGCGATCTCCTGCATGATCTCCTCGGGGTGGGCGTAGTGCATCGGGTAGCCCAGCGCGTTGCTGAGCTTCATCGTCACCTCCCAGTCGCCCAGCCCCGGTAGCGGCGGCATCACCTGGCGCACGCGCGAGATACGCCGTTCGGCATTGGTGAAGGTGCCGTCCTTTTCGAGGAAGCTGCTGCCGGGCAGCAGCACGTGCGCGTACTTGGCGGTCTCGTTGAGGAAGATGTCCTGCACGACGATGCATTCCATCGCCTCCAGCGCCGCGGCCACGTGCTGGGTGTCGGGGTCGGACTGCACGATGTCCTCGCCCTGGCAGTAAAGGCCCTTGAAGCTGCCGGCCAGCGCCGCATCGAACATGTTGGGGATGCGCAGGCCCGGCTCCGGGCTGATCTGCACGCCCCAGGCCGCTTCGAACTGGCTGCGCACGGTGGTGTCGGAGATATGCCGGTAGCCCGGCAGCTCGTGCGGGAAGCTGCCCATGTCGCAGCTGCCCTGGACATTGTTCTGGCCGCGCAGCGGGTTCACGCCCACGCCCTCGCGGCCGACCATGCCGCAGGCCATCGCCAGGTTGGCGATGCCGATCACCATGGTCGAGCCCTGCGCATGCTCGGTGACGCCCAGGCCGTAGTAGATGGCCGAGTTGGGGCCTGCGGCATACAGCCGCGCGGCGGCGCGTACTTCGACTGCCGGCACCCCGGTGACGGCCTCGAAGGCCTCGGGCGAGTTCTCGGGCTTGGCGACGAAGGAGCGCCAGTCGGCAAAGCTCTTCGGATCGCAGCGCTCGGCCACGTAGGCCTCGTCCACCAGCCCTTCGGTGACCACCACATGGGCCATGGCAGTGATGACGGCCACGTTGGTGCCGGGCCGCAGCGCCAGGTGGGCTTCAGCACGCACATGCGGCGTGTTCACCAGGTCGATGCGGCGCGGGTCGATGACGACCAGCTTGGCGCCCTCGCGCAGCCGGCGCTTCATGCGCGAGGCGAACACCGGGTGTGCGTCGGTGGGGTTGGCGCCGATGACGAAGATCACGTCGGCCTGCTCCACGCTCTTGAAGGTTTGCGTGCCGGCGCTGGTGCCGAAGGTCTGACCCATGCCGTAGCCGGTGGGCGAATGGCACACCCGCGCGCAGGTGTCAACGTTGTTGGTGCCGAAGGCGGCGCGGACCAGCTTCTGCACGAGGTAGGCCTCCTCGTTGGTGCAGCGGCTGGAGGTGATGCCGCCCACGGAATCCTTGCCGTGCGCAGCCTGGATGCGCTTGAACTCGCTGGCCGCATACGCGATAGCCTCGTCCCAGCCGACCTCGCGCCACGGGTCGGTGATCCTGGCGCGGATCATCGGCTTGGTGATACGGTCCTTGTGCGTGGCGTAACCCCAGGCGAAGCGGCCCTTGACGCAGGAGTGGCCCTCGTTGGCCTTGCCATCCTTCCACGGCACCATGCGCACCACCGTGTTGCCCTTCATCTCGGCCTTGAAGCCGCAACCTACGCCGCAGTACGCGCAGGTGGTGATGACGCTGTGCTCGGGCTGGCCGAGCTCGATGACGGTCTTCTCCTGCAGCGTGGCGGTCGGGCAGGCCTCGACGCAGGCGCCGCAGCTGACACAGTCGCTGTCCATGAAGGGCTGGTCCTGTCCCGGCGAGACGCGGCTTTCGAAGCCGCGTCCGCTGATCGTCAGCGCGAAGGTGCCCTGGGTTTCCTCGCAGGCGCGCACGCAGCGGCTGCAGACGATGCACTTGCTGGGGTCGTAGCTGAAGTACGGGTTGCTCTCGTCCTTCTTCGATTTGGTGTGATGCGCGCCAGCCGCCTCGCCGACGCCGTAGCGCACGTTGCGCAGGCCGGTGACGCCGGCCATGTCCTGAAGCTCGCAGTTGCCGTTGGCGCTGCAGGTCAGGCAGTCCAGCGGGTGATCGCTGATGTACAGCTCCATCACGCCCTTGCGCAGTTGCTGCAGCTTCGGTGTCTGCGTGCGCACCACCATGCCCGCTTCGGCCGGCGTCGTGCACGAGGACGGGTAGCCCTTGCGGCCTTCGATCTCCACCAGGCACAACCGGCACGAGCCAAAGGGCTCCAGGCTGTCTGTGGCGCACAGCTTGGGCACCTTGATGCCGGCGTCGACGGCGGCACGCATCAGCGAGGTGCCCTTCGGCACGTTGACCGCGTAGCCGTCGATGGTGAGCGTGACCGATTCGGACGACTTGCGTGCCGGCGTGCCGTGGTCGATCTCGAGCTTCAGGTGTTGCAGCATGGTTGTGCTCCTCAGGCGGCTTGCTGATCAGGCGCTTGCACGCCGAAGTCGGCCGGATAGTGGTTCAGTGCGGACAGCACCGGGTACGGTGTCATGCCGCCCATCGCGCACAGGCTGCCGTGCAGCATGGTGTCGCACAGGTCGCGCAGCAGGTGCACCTGCTGCGCCCGGTCGTGATTGGCCCGGATGCGGTCGATGACCTCGACGCCGCGTGTCGAGCCGATCCGGCAGGGCGTGCACTTGCCACAGCTTTCCAGCGCGCAGAACTCCATCGCATAGCGCGCCAGCTTGGCCATGTCGGCGCTGTCGTCGTGCACGACAATGCCGCCGTGGCCGACCACCGCACCCATGGCGGCGTAGGCTTCGTAGTCCAGCGGCACATCCCACTGCGATTCGGGCACGTAGGCGCCCAGCGGCCCGCCCACCTGCACTGCCTTGATCGGCCGGCCGCTGCGGCTGCCGCCGCCATAGTCGTACAGCAGTTCACGCAGCGTCAGCCCGAAGGCCTTCTCGACCAGGCCGCCGTGGCGGATGTTGCCGGCCAACTGGAAGGGCAGCGTGCCGCGCGAGCGGCCCATGCCGAAGTCGCGATAGAAGTCCGCGCCGCGCGCCAGGATCAGCGGCACGCTGGCCAGGCTGATGACGTTATTGATGACGGTGGGGCAGCCGAACAGGCCTTCGATGGCCGGCAGCGGCGGCTTGGCACGCACGATGCCGCGCTTGCCTTCGATGCTTTCGAGCATCGCAGTCTCTTCACCGCAGACATAGGCGCCGGCGGCCTTGCGCACCTGCAGGTGGAAGGCACGGCCACTGCCGCAGACGCTGTCGCCGAGGAAGCCTGCCGCGGCCGCGCGGCCGATGGCCTCGTTCATGACGGAAATCGCATCCGGGTACTCGGAGCGGATGTAGATGTAACCCTGCGTGGCACCCACCCCCAGCGCGGCGATGGCCATGCCCTCGATCAGCATGTACGGGTCGCCCTCCATCACCATGCGGTCGGAGAAGGTGCCCGAATCGCCCTCGTCGGCATTGCACACGACGTACTTCTGTGCAGCCTTCGCCTGCAGCACGGTGCGCCACTTGATGCCCGCCGGGAAGGCCGCGCCGCCGCGGCCGCGCAGGCCCGAGTCCAACACCTGCTGCACGATGGCCGCGGGCTCGAGTTGCAGCGCGCGGCTCAGGCCGGCCCAGCCCTCGTGCGCCTGGTAGTCCGCCAGCGACAGCGGGTCGGTCACTCCCATGCGCGCGAAGGTCAGGCGCTCCTGTCGCGCCAGGAAGGGAATCTGCTCGGTCGGGCCCAGGCACAGCGGGTGCGGTGTCCCATCGAGCAAGCCAGCCTGCAACAGCCCCGGCACGTCCTGCGGCTGCACTGGGCCATAGGCCACGCGGCCGGCGGGCGTGGCCACCTCGACCATGGGTTCCAGCCAGAAAAGCCCGCGCGAGCCGTTGCGCACCAGTTCGAGCGGCCGGCCAAGGGCCTTGGCGCCTGCGATCAACGCGGCAGCGACCTCGTCCGCGCCCACCGCGCGCGCGGCCGAGTCGCGCGGCACGAACACGGTGACTGCCTCTCGCAGACAGGCGTATTCGGCGCAAGTTGCTGCTCCGGGCAGTGCGGAGCTCATGATGCCGCTGCGATCGGTGCAAGCAGCGCCTGCAGTCTTTCGGCGCTGACACGTGCGTGCAGGCGGTCGTCGATGCGCAGCGCCGGCGACGACGCGCACAGCCCGAGGCAGTACACCGGCAGCAGCGTGACCGCACGGTCGGCACGGGTGTGGTGGCTTTCGCAGCCCAGCAGCGACTCGGCCTGGGCCAGCAACTCGTCGGCACCGCAGGCCTTGCAGGCCTCGGCCCGGCAGACCTCGACCACATGGCGGCCGGCCGGCTCGCGCCGGAAGTGGTGGTAGTAGGTCACCACACCATGCACATCGGCACGCGACAGGTTGAAGGCCTCGGCCAGCACCGGCACCGCCGCGTCGGGCACATGGCCGAGTGCATCCTGCACCGCGTGCAACGCCGGCAGCAGCCCGCCTGGCGTGTCCTGGTGCCTGGCCGCGATGGCGCGCACGGCCCCGATGTCGATCGTCATGCACTGTCTCCCGCTTCGCCGGCGTACGGGTGCTGACCCCGGTATATGTCCCGACGGGCATAAGATCCCAGCCCGTCTGGAGCCGCAATGTAGGGCGCCGTGTCGATTCAAGCAATATGATCGAGACGGTTGTTCGCATAGGCTGCGCACAGCCTATTAGGGGTCTCCGTGAGCTTTCAAGTGTCCATTTCGCCGGTCTGGACGATCCGGCATGCCGCAGGCGGCACCCTGGGCCCGCGCGTGGTCGAACTGCTGGTGGCGGTCGACGAGCACGGCAGTCTGGCCGCGGCCTGCGCGGCCACGGGCGCGTCCTACCGTCACGCCTGGCAATTGCTGCGCGAGGGCGAGGCCTTGTTCGGACAGCCGTTGCTGGTGATGGCGCGCGGCAAGGGCTCCTTACTGACGGCGCTGGGCGCCCGGTTGGTCTGGGCGCAGCGCCGCATCCAGGCGCGACTGTCGCCGGTGCTCGACAGCCTGGCCTCGGAGCTGAGCGCCGAGATCGAGAAGGCCATTTCCACCGCCCCGTCGAGGCTGCGCATCCATGCCAGCCATGGCTTCGCGGTCCAGGCGCTGCACGAGTTTCTCGGCCGCGCCGATGTGCCGCACGAGCTCAAGTACTGCGCCGGCACCGAGGCGCTGGCCTCGCTGAGCAACGGCAGTTGCGAGGTCGCCGGTTTCCACGTGCCGATGGCCGAGTTCGAACCGGTGGCGATCGAGCACTACCGGCCGTGGCTGCAGGGCGGATCGCATCGCGTCATCCAGTTAGCCAAACGGCGCCAGGGGCTGATGGTCGCGGCCGGCAACCCGAAGCGCATCTACGAGATCGGCGACCTGGTGCGGCCCGACCTGCGCTTCATCAACCGCCAGCCGGGCTCCGGCACCCGCTACCTGCTCGACCTGATGCTCCAGGACCGCCACATCGATGCCGCCGCAATCCGCGGCTACGAGCAGTGCGAGTACACCCACGCCGCGGTGGCCGCCTTCGTCGCCAGCGGCATGGCCGATGCCGGCCTGGGGGTGGAGGTGCCGGCGCGCGAGTTCAAGCTCGAGTTCCTGCCCGTCCACCAGGAGCGCTACTTCCTTCTGTGCGATGCGCGCAGCCTCGAATCGGCCGATGTGCAGCGCCTGCTGGCGGTGATCCGCAGCAGCGACTTCAGCGATGCCGTGAACCGCCTGCCGGGCTACGTGGCCGACGACGCGGGCAGCGTCGTCACGCTCGACGAGGCGTTTCCTTCGTTCGCCAAGCCGGCGCAGCCGCACCGCTGAGCCCGCCCAGGCACGCCGGGCGCCGAACGCCACACCGCAGCCGCAAAGCGTCAGGGCACCCGAAGGTGCCCTGAAGAGAGGCTGGCGCACGGCCAACAAATCGGTGGCGGAGTGGACGGGACTTGATGTGCCCGGCCAGAAGCCGTTCTCCTACTACGCAATGCTACTGCGTCGGTGTGCCTGGAGGTTAACGCAACCCTGGTAGCAGCGTCAACGGAAGCCAACAGATTAGGAGATGATGCAGACAGAACGAGGGTTCAAGCCCCCGCCACGCCATCCGCCAGCCCCTGACCGCTCGTTCCGCTTGCTCACCATCGGCCTCATTTCGGACACGCACGGCTTGCTCCGCCCGCAGGCGCTGGACGCGCTGCGCGGTGTCGACTTCATCGTGCACGCCGGCGACATCGGCGCGGAGGACATCCTCGAACGTCTTGCCGAACTGGCGCCAGTCACTGCAGTCCGGGGCAACAACGACGTGGGTGGTTGGGACAGCGGCCTGCCGCTTCTGAACGCCCTGAAGCTGGGCTCCGGCCAGCTCCAGGTCGTGCATGAGCTCCCCCACATGACCAGTCAGGCTCTCATGGTCGGCACGCGGGCCGTCGTCTACGGACACTCGCATCGCCCGGCCATCGAACAGCGGGGGGGTGTCCTTTACGTCAATCCGGGCAGTGCAGGCCCACGTCGGTTCAAGCTGCCGGTCACGGTAGCCATGCTTCGCCTGCACGGCACGGACCTGCAAGCCGACATCGTGCCGCTGCTGTAGCGGCGGCCATCGCCCCCGGAAACCCTGTGAGCAACCGCACCGACCCCATCGCGGACGCCGAGACAAAAACCCGTGCGGGCCTGCCGATACGGGGCT
>JBEIHU010000138.1:0-10974 GCA_040381175.1 Burkholderiaceae bacterium | reverse complement strand
TCGAAGGGCAGCTTCGAGAACTCGACGCCCACGCCGCCGGTCTCGTCGAAAAACTGCAGCTTCTCGGGCGGGAAGTACGCCGGCATCTTTTCGATCAGCACCTTAGCCAGGTGGCGCGAGTTCTCGCTCATCTTCACCATCGCGCGGTTGCCGGCGGCAAAGATGTAGTTCAGCGGGATCAGGCTCAGGTTGACCGGGAAATTCCACGGCACGATCACGCCCACCACGCCCAGCGGTTGCGGGATGACGCGGTTGCGCGCACCGAAGAAGCTGATCCAGTCGACGCCGCGCCGTTGCGGCTTCATCCAGGCCTTCAGGTGCTTGAGCGTGTGCTCGATGCCGTCGATCGCCGGGGCGATCTCGGCCAGCAGCGTCTCATGCCGTGAGCGGTGGCCGTAGTCGGCGCTGATGGCGGCGATGAGCGCCTGCTTGTTCTCGCGCACGAAGCGCTGCAGCGTGCGCAGGTCGGCCTTGCGTTCGTCGAAGGTGGGCACCGGATGGTCGAGATAGGCCTTGCGCTGCAGCGCCAGCGCATCGGCCAGGCGTTGCACGGTGGCCTCGTCGGCCAGGTTCAGGGTCATGTCGTTCATGGCGGGCTCCGTCCGGCAGCGGCGCTTGAGGCGCAGGGTGGTGCGCGGTTGTCGCCGGCCGCTGCCGCCCGTCAATGCGCCTGCGTCGTAGAGCCTGCGGATAAACCCGGCTGCGGGAGGCCGCTCTCGACTTCAATCAAAGGCGGCCGGCGGCTTTTCCCGGCGCAGCAGGCGCCCGGCTCAGCTCGGCGTGGGCGTGCCGGCCATGCGGTCGTACTTCAAGAAGTATTTGCGCGCCATGGCCACCAGCTGGTTCTCGGTGGGCCGGTCGCTGTGCTCCCAGCCGACGATCTGCTTGCCCACCGCCGGGCGATGCTTCTCGACATAGTGCCGGAAGTCGGCCAGGCCGGTCTTCGGACCCACTGCCAGCACTTCAGCAATGCCGGCCAGCGCGTCGCACACTTCGGCGTAGTACTCGTGCTCCGTGCGCACTCGGCTGCCGTGCTGGCGCGTGTGGTGGGAATGCGCCTTGACCTTTTGCGCCTGGATGTGCTCGGCATCGAACTGCAGGATCTGCGCGCTCTGGTGGTCGACCCAGGCCACGGCATGGAACATCGTCATCGTCGTCCTTTGGTGAAGTTCGTTTGGCAATTTCAGATTCAGCTGCGGGCCGCGCGCTCGCGCCGGCTTTCGCAAGCCACGCAACGCAGCGCCCAGGGCTCGACCTTCAGCCGGTCGAAGGCGATGGCTTCGCCGCAATCGGCGCAGTCGCCATAGCGGTCTTCGCGCAGGCGGCGCAGCGCCGCGCTCACGGCGCCCAGTTCGGCAATCTCGCGGTCGCCCAGGGCCATGTCCATCTCGCGATCGGCCTCGCGGTGCGACACGTCGTCGCTGTCCTGCGACAACACCTCGCGAGCGTGCTCGACACGCGAAAGCCCGCCCTGGTGCTCGGCCACCTGGCGGTCGAGTTCGCCCTGGCGGCGGATCAGCTCGGCTTGCAGCAGGGCACGCTGGCCGGCGGTCAGTTGGGAGCTCACTTTGGTTTGCGCCTGAGGCGTTGTCTCGATGCCCCGATTCTGGGCCTCGGCCCGGACCTCGCACCTTGCGTTGGATCAATCGCGCGCCCGGCGCGCTAGACTGCGCCGCACCCCAGCCAGGAACTCCCGCCATGGCCCTGCTCACCGGCATCCGCGTTCTCGATTTCGGCCGCTTCATCGCCGGGCCCTATTGCGCCGCGCTGCTCGGCGACCTCGGCGCCGACGTGATCCGCATCGAGCGGGTCGAAGGCGGGGAAGACCGCTACGTGCCGCCGGTGGCCGACACCGGCGAAGGCGGCCTGTACCTGCAGATGAACCGCAACAAGCGCTGCCTGACGCTGGACCTGGCCAGCCTGCCGGGCCGGCAGGTCGTGCGCCAGCTGGTGGCCACGGCCGACGTGGTGGTGGCCAACCTGCCGCCGGCCACGCTCAAGCAGCTCGGCCTGGACTACGAAACGCTGTCGGCGCTGAACCCGCGCATCGTGCTGGCCGCCGTCACCGCCTACGGCCCCGGCGGGCCGTACAGCGAACGCCCGGGCTTCGATTCGATCGGCCAGGCGATGAGCGGCGCGATGTTCATGTCAGGCCTGCCCGATGCACCGGCGCGCGCCGCCGTGCCCTATGTCGACGTCAGCACCGCCCAGGCGCTGGCCATGGGCACGCTGGCCGCGCTGTGGGCACGCGAGCGCAGCGGCCGCGGCCAGCAGGTCGAGGGCTCGCTGCTGCGCACCTCGCTGGTGATGGGCAACTCGGTGCTGATCGAGCAGGCGCTGAGGGCGCCCGACCGCGTGCCGCAGGGCAACCGCGGCTTCACGGCGGCGCCCAGCGACCTGTTTCGCGCCAGCGACGGCTGGCTGGTGGTGGCCACCATCGGCCAGGCCATGTTCGAGCGCTGGTGCAAGCTGATCGGCCGGCCGGAGCTGGTCGACGACCCGCGCTTCGCCGACGACGAGCAGCGCGGCAACCACAGCGCCGAGCTGAGCCGGTTGATGGCCGAGTGGTGCGCGCCGCGCAGCCGCGACGAGGTGCTGCGGGCGTTGGCCCGGGCCAAGCTGCCGGCCGCACCGGTGCTCAGCCCGCAGCAGGCGCTGGACGACCCGCACATCCGCGCGGCCGACCTGCTGCAGCAGCGGCCGGTGACCGGCAGCGCCCAGCACGCACCGATCGCACCGCACCCGGTGGACCTGTCGGCCGACCCGGCGGTGTTCGCGCGCAGTGCACCCGCCCTGGGACAGCACACCGACGAGATCCTGGCCGAGCTGGGCTACGACGCCGCCGCCGTGGCCGAGCTTCGGGCGCAGCGCGTGGTCTGATGAACCCGGCCACGGGCTTGCCGGCCTGGCCCGAAGGGCTGGTGCAGGCCTACCCTTCGCTGGCCTGCCTGCCCGAGGAGTTGCGCACCATGGCCTGGCCGCGCCAGCTGCAGGCAATGACGGTGCCGGCCGGCACACTGCTGTTCGAGGAGCACGCGCCCTGCCAGGGCTTCCCGCTGGTGCTGGCCGGCGAGGTGCGCGTTGCCCGCGGCAGCGCGCACGGGCGTTCGTTGGAGCTGTATCGCGTCGGGCCGGGCGAGCTGTGCGTGGTCTCGGCCTGCGGGCTGTTCGGCAACGCGCCGCTGGCCGCGCACGGCGTGGCCACGGCGCCGACGCGGCTGCTGCTGCTGTCGCCGGCCGGCTTCGAGCATTGGGTGGCGCACGAGCCCTTCCGCCGCTTCGTCTTCAGCGTCTTCGCCGACCGGCTGTCCGACCTGATGAGCCTGGCGGAGGCGGTGGCCTTCCAGCGCCTCGACCAGCGCCTGGCGGCGGCGCTGCTCGGCCACGGGCCTGCCTTGACGACCACGCACCAGGCGCTGGCCGACGAACTGGGCACCGTGCGCGAGATCGTGACCCGGCTGCTGAAGCGCTTCGAGCGCGCCGGCTGGGTGAGCCTGGGGCGTGAGCGCATCGAACTGCGCGACGCCGCGGCGCTGCGCGCGCTGTCGGCCGGCGACAGCCGGCCTGGGTGACCCAGGTCACAGACCGCCGGCCGCCGTGGCCCGACACTGCCTGCATGCCGCGCGTGTCGACGCGGCCACAGGAGCAGGACATGAAGACCAATGAAGGCAGCATCGACCGCGCGCTGCGCGTCATCGCCGGGCTGGTGCTGATCGTATTGACGCTGACCGGCACCATCGGCATGTGGGGCTGGATCGGCGTGGTGCCGATCGCCACCGGGCTGATCGGCTGGTGCCCGGCCTACACGCTGCTGGGCATCAACACCTGCTCGATGAAGCCACGCCAGTAGCCGCCGCTCGGGCCGGCGCCGGCATGGCGCCGGCCAACGGGCACTGCATCATCTGGCGAAAGCCGCGGAGCTGCCGCGGGAAGGGCAGCGCCCCGGGACTGCACGAAGGCCGCGCCTTGCCGGCGTCGCCGCGCCGCTTGGCGTGCCGTCTCGCGGCGATGCTGCACGACCGGCCACAGCGGCCCAGGCACGGGTGCTTGGCGGCGCTGGCGCCCGCCTGGAGTCCGGAGCAAGACCGTCTGCCGCCGCAGCCGGCCCGGCTGCTGGCAGCGCACCGAGGCAAGCGTGCTACCGGTGCTCGCGCGTCAGGTGCGCCGACGAGGTGGCCGTGGCCACGAGGTCGCCCTTGTCGGAATACAGCTCGGCCCGCAGGAAGGCCACGGTGCGGCCCGACTTGACGATGCGGCCCACCGCGGCGAAACCGCCCGCGCGCGCCGGGCGCAGGAAGCTGACATTGATGTCGATCGACGACACCCGCACCTTGGCCTGCTCGGCGGCCAGCACCACGTGCGCCATCGACGCGTCGAGCATGGCGGTGATGAAGCCGCCCTGCACGATGTCCACCGTGTGGCAGAACTCCAGGCCGATGTGAAACTCCATGCGCAGTTCGTGGCGTTCGGGCGCATAGGCCGCGACCCGGCCCTTGAGCGAGCGGATCACTGCCGGCGGGTCGGCGTTCAACTTCTCGACAAGCTCGTCGCTGCTCATCGCATCTCCGGTGGACGTGACGGCCGATGCTACGATGAACCGCAGCCGCCCACGGAGTCGCCCATCGTGATGCCCCGCCCCATCGAACAATGGCACCAGGTCGTGAAGAGCCGGGATGCGGCGGCGCTGAGGGAACTGCTGGCCGAAGACGTGGTCTTCGTCTCGCCGGTGGTGCACACGCCGCAGGCCGGCCGGGCCATCACCATGGCCTATCTGCATGCGGCGATGCAGGTGGTCAATAACGAGAGCTTCCGCTACCTGAACCAGTGGTTCGGGCCCGATTCGGCGGTGCTGGAGTTCGCCTGCGAGGTCGAGGGCATCGCGGTCAACGGCATCGACATGATCCACTGGAACGGCGATGGCCGCATCGACCATTTCAAGGTGATGGTGCGGCCGCTGAAGGCCATGAACAAGCTGCACGAGATGATGGGCCGCGAGCTGCAGCGCGGCCCGGCGCGACAGTAGCGCGCAACGGCCCTGACCCCCGCGAATCGGGGGGGCTGGACCCGGGAGCAACCCGGTAACGGCGCGGGCTGCGGGAGTGTTAAGGTTTGATTCAGTTCAAGACCACACCTGCCACGCAAGGAGTTTTCATGTCCACGTCATCGCTCAAGCGACTTCTTCTTGCCGCCGCGGTTGCGGCGGCGGCAACGGTCGCATCGTTGCCGGCCCATGCCGCGTACAACGGCATCGTCTTCTTTGGCGACAGCCTCAGTGACAGCGGGAACAACTACTTTGCGCTGGGCCCAGTCACGGCCCCAGCCCCACCGATCACTCCCAATGGCGCCATCACCAGCAACACCTTCATTCCCTCGCTGCCCTTCTTGGGTGCGTCGATCCCGGTGTACAGCAATGGGCCCGTCTGGGCTTCTCTTTTCGCGCAGCAAATGGGTCTGGCCTCCTCGGCACTTCCCTCACTGAGCGGATCCGGAATGAACTTCGCGTTTGGCGGCGCCAGGACCGGCGGGACGACGGGCTTCCCCTTCAGCCTGACCGATCAGGTGAATCAGTTCCTCGGCGCCACGGGCGGCTCGGCACCGGGCAGCTTCCTCTACGTGGTGGCCGGCGGCGGCAATGACGCGCGCGACGCACTGGGCGCCATTGGCATGGGTGCCAACGTCTACGCCACGATCGGCTCTGCGTCGTTCTCCTATGCCAACAACGTCGGCAATATGGTCGACAAGCTACAGAACGCCGGCGCGAAGAACATCGTCGTCTGGAACACGCCGAACCTGGGGACAGCGCCGGCCGTGCTCGCTCAAGGTCCCACTGCCGCCGCGCTCGGAACCAGCGTGGCCCTGGCCATGAACGGCGCGCTGGCCACACGCCTGGCCGGCGAGGTCGGTGTGCAGACCTTCGACCTGTTCGGCGCGGTCGCCGGCATCATCGCCAATCCAGCAGCCTACGGCCTGAGCAACGTCACCGACGCCTGCATTGGGGGAGCCTGCACTGCCAACGAGTATCTGTTCTGGGATGGCATCCACCCGAGCGCTCGCGGCCACGAGATCCTGGCGCAGGCCGTGTATGCCCAGGTCGTGCCCGAGCCCGAGACCTACCTGCTGTTCGCCCTTGGCCTGGCCGCGCTGGCCTGGCGCAGCCGCAAGCGCGCCCGCTGAATCGCAAGCACGCAAGCAAAGGCCCGGACGGCAGCGTCCGGGCCTTTTTCATGGGCGCAGAATGGGCGGGCAGATCCGAAGGAGACCGCGCATGAGCACACGCCCGAGCGTGCGCACCGAGCAGCAAGGGCCGGTGCTGACCATCACCCTCGACCGACCCGAGCGCCGCAACGCGGTCGACGGGCCCACGGCGCTGGCGCTGCGCGCCGCCTTCGAGGCCTTCGAGGCCGACGACGGCGCGCGCGTGGCCGTGCTCACTGGCGCCGGCGGCCACTTCTGCGCCGGCGCCGACCTGCAGGCGCTGGGCGACCCCGAACGCCGCAACCCGATCGAAGCCAGCGGCAGCGCACCCGGGCCGATGGGGCCGACGCGCATGACCTTCGCCAAGCCGGTGATCGCCGCGGTGGAAGGCTATGCGGTGGCCGGCGGGCTGGAACTGGCCCTGATGTGCGACCTGCGCGTGGCCGCGCGCACTGCCACCTTCGGCGTGTTCTGCAGGCGCTGGGGCGTGCCGCTGGTCGACGGCGGCACGGTGCGGCTGCCGCGCATCGTCGGCATGGGCCGGGCGCTGGACATGATCCTCAGCGGCCGCCCCGTCGGTGCCGACGAGGCCTGGACCATGGGCCTGGCCACCCGGGTGGTGGACGACGGCCGGGCGCTGGCCGAGGCGCAGGCGCTGGCGCGGCAGATCGCCGCCTTCCCACAGCGCTGCATGCTGGCCGACCGGGCTTCGGCGCATGCGCAATGGGATCTGCCGTTGGCCGAGGCCCTGCGGCGCGAGGGCGCCGGCGGCTTCCCGGTGATCGAGGCCGAGTCGCTGGCCGGGGCTGCGCGCTTTGCCGCCGGCGCCGGGCGCCACGGCCGCTTCGGCGAGAAATGAGGCCGCCGCCCGCAGCGCCCGAGGCCCTGGCCCGGGATTTCACGCTCGCCACCGCGGGAGAGGCTTTCGTCGACGACCCCTACCCCACCTATGCGGCACTGCGGAAGCACGCACCGGTGCAGCCCATCGGAGCGGGCAGCTGGCTGCTGACGCGTTACGACGACGTGCTCGCCGCCTACCGCGACCCGCGGCTGTCGTCGGACAAGCGGCGCGAGTTCGCGCCGAAGTTCGGCGACACGCCGCTGTTCGAGCACCACACCAGCAGCCTGGTGTTCAACGACCCGCCGCTGCACACCCGGGTGCGCCGGCTGCTGGTGGGCGCGCTCAACCAGCAGGCCGTCGCGCGCATGGAAGCCGGCGTGCGGGCGCTGGTCGACCGCCTGATCGACCGGCTGCAGAGCCTGGCCGAGCCGGACCTGATCGAGGACTTCGCGGCGCGCATTCCGGTGGAGGTGATCGGCAACCTGCTTGACGTGCCGGCGGCCGAGCGCGGGCCGCTGCGCGACTGGTCGCTGGCCATCCTGTCGGCGCTGGAACCGGTGCCGGGCGCCGCCGTGCTGGCACGCGGCAATGCGGCCGTCGAAGACTTCAAGGGCTACCTGCGCACGCTCGTGGCCGAACGCCGGCGCCGCCCCGGCGACGTGCGCTTCGACGTGCTGACGCGGCTGATCCAGGGCGAGGTCGGCGGCGAACGGCTGAGCGAGACCGAGCTGCTGCACAACTGCATCTTCCTGCTCAATGCCGGCCACGAGACCACCACCAACCTGATCGGCAATGGCGCCCACGCGCTGCTGACCCAGCGCGACCAGTGGCAGCGGCTGCTGGACGACCCGACGCTGCTGGGCACGGCCGTGGAGGAGCTGCTGCGCTTCGAGAGCCCGCTGCAGCTGAACAACCGGCTGTGCAGCGTGCCGCTGCGCATCGGCGGCATGGAGCTGCCGGCGGGCAGCTTCGTCACGCTGGCCATCGGCAGCGCCAACCGCGACCCGGCGCAGTTCCGTGACCCCGACCGGCTGGACGTGGGCCGCAAGCCCAACCCGCACCTGGCCTTCGGCCAGGGCGCGCATGCCTGCGCCGGCATGAACGTGGCGCGGCTGGAGGCGCGCATCGCCTTCGGCCGGCTGCTGGTGCGCTGCCCCGGCCTGCACCTGCGCGGCCAGCCGCAGCGCGACCCGCGCATCCGTTTCCGCGGCTGGCGCACGCTGCCGGTGGCGCTCTAGGGTGGCGCGGCAGGCATGGCCGAGCCCTTCAAGAACCTGATCAACGCCGAGACGGTGCACCAGGCCGCGAGGCATTTGCAGCGCGCCTGGCCGGGGTTCGATGCGCCGCGCTTCGAGGCGCTGGCGCTGCACGACCTGGAGCCGCTGGAGTTCAAGGCCCGCGCGATGCACCTGTGCAGCGCGCTCGAAGCCACCTTGCCAGCCGATTTCGGCCAGGCCGCCGGCATCATCGAAGCCGCGCTGGCGCCGCCGGGCGAGGGCGACGACCTGTCGGCGCTGCGCAGCGGGCCGCAGGGCCTGGCCGGCTGGGTGGTGTGGCCGCTGGGCGAGTTCGTCGTCAGGCGCGGGGCCGATGCGCCGCAGCGCGCCCTGCAGGCCCTGCATGCGCTGACGCAGCGGCACACGGCCGAATGGGCGCTGCGGCCCTTCATCGAGCGCCATCCGGACATCAGCTTCGCCGCGCTGGCCGCCTGGACCGGCGATGCCAGCGCCCATGTGCGCCGCCTGGCCAGCGAGGGCAGCCGCCCGCGCCTGCCCTGGGGAGTGCAGCTGAAGGGCCTGATCCGCGACCCGTCGCCGACGCTGCCGCTGCTGCGCGCGCTGCAGGACGACCCCAGCGCCTATGTCCGGCGCAGCGTCGCCAACCACCTGAACGACATCGCCAAGGACCACCCGGCGCTGATCGTGCAGTGGCTGCGCGAGCACCTGCCCGGCGCACCGCCGGCCCGGCGGGCGCTGCTCAAGCACGCCTGCCGCACGCTGATCAAGCAGGGCCACCCGCAGGTGCTGGGGGCCTGGGGACTGGGCGCGCCGCTGCGCGGCCAGGCCATGCTGGCGCTGGCGCCGAAGGCGCTGTCGGTGGGCGGCTCAGTGCAGCTGACGGTGCAGCTGCACTCCATCGCCGCACGCGCGCAGGCGCTGGTCATCGACTACGCGGTGCACCATGTCAAGGCCAGCGGCGCGGCCACGCCCAAGGTCTTCAAGGGCTGGACGCTGCAGCTCGGCGCCGGCGAACAGCTGACGCTGACCAGGCGACATTCGATGCGCGCGGTGACGACGCGGCGCTACCACTCCGGCCAGCACGAGGTGGACCTGCGCATCAACGGCCAGGTGCTGGCCCGCGCCTACTTCTGCCTTGACTGCTAAGCAGGAACGCGTCAAGTCGCTTGCCGGCGTTCGTGCGCGCTCAGCAACGACTGCACCCGCGAGGCCAGCGTCGTGCGGTTGTCGGCTTGCAGCTTGCGAAAGGCATTGGCCAGGTGGAAGCGCACCGTGGCATGGCCGACCTGCATGTGGCTGGCGATCTGCTTGTCGGGGCAGCCGCTGCTGACCAGCCAAGCCACTTGCGCCTCGCGCTCGCTCAGCCGGCCCAGGCGCTGCAGCAGCACCTCGGCACGTTCGGTCTCGCACAAAGCGGGCGCGTCGTGCTGCTGCCAGTGCAGCCGCGCCAGTGCGGCGGTGACGGCCGGCTCCACGAGACACAGCGCTTCGATCTCGTCGGGCTCGAAGTTCCCACGCTCGCGCTGGCGCCAGATGCGGAAATCGCCAACGCATTGATCGCGGTCGTAGAAGTAGACGTTGACGCCCCAGTACATGCGGTCGCGCTGCAGGAAGTCGTTGAAGAACTCGGTGCGCGACAGCTCGTGCTGGCGCAGGATCTGCGTGGCCACCGTCGGCCGGCGCCGCTGCATCATCGGGAAGGTCAGCGGGTCGATGAAGCGGAAGTACTCGTCCCACGAGCGCAGGTTCTCCGGCGACATGTTCAGCGCCTTCATGCGCTCGAAGCGGCGCCGCCCGTCGTTCCACACCATCGACACGTAGGTGTCGGCGCCGAGCAGGTCGAGCATCGGCAGCGCCAGCGCGTCGCGCAGTTCGTCGCCATCGCTGGCGTCGGCCAGCAAGCGCATCACGTCGCCGAGCGCACGGGTCTGGGCGGTGGACAGGTACATGGCGGCGGTTTCCGGCAAGTGGCTTGTGGCGGATGCTAGGCCGTTGACGGCCCGCGGACAACCCGCGCACCCTAACAAAACTGATAGGTGCGTCGGCGGGTCCCGCTGCCTACCCTTCGGCCATCGCTTCAAAACCGGAGCCCCGCCATGCAAGCCGCCGACCTGCCGATCACCGCGCTGCGTGAGCTGCTCGACGCCCGCTTGTTGAGCAGCGCCGAGCTGGTCGAAGAATGCATAGCGCGCACGTCGGCCGCGGGCGCGCTCAACATCTACGCCAGCTTCGACGCCGAGGCGCTGCGCATACAAGCTCGGCAGGCCGACGTGCGCCTGGCCGCCGGCGAGCGGCTGCCGCTGTTAGGCATCCCGATCGCGCTGAAGGACAACATCGACGCCATCGGCTGGCCCTGCGCCTCGGGCACCGGTGCGCTGCAGGGGCGCGCGCCCAAGACCGACGCCGACCTGGTGCAACGCCTGCGTGCGGCCGGTGCATTGATCGCCGGCAAGCTGGGCATGCACGAGCTGGCCTTCGGCATCACGAACCACAACGCCGTCACCGGCGCGGTGCACAACCCGTGGGATCACGATCGCATCCCCGGTGGCAGCAGCGGTGGCTCGGGTGCGGCGGTGGCGGCGCGGCTGGTGCCGGCGGCCATCGGCACCGACACCGGCGGCTCGGTGCGTGTGCCGGCGGCGCTGTGCGGCGTGGTCGGGCTGCGGCCGACCGTGGGCCGCGTGCCCGGCGCGGGCATTG
>JBEIHU010000137.1:0-11059 GCA_040381175.1 Burkholderiaceae bacterium | reverse complement strand
CACGCCGGGGATGGATACCGCATGGCTGTGGCCGCCTGGCGGGATGCCGTAGTCCAGGTGGAAGGTGGACAGCGACGCGCCCAGCCAGCCGCGCTCGCCGATCCGGCTGCCGCCGACCGAGCCGCCGTCGCTGCGCGAGTTGGTGTTCGCGATGTACCCGTAGGTGTTGCGCGCGGTGACCAGGCCGAACTGCTGCTCCAGTGCCGCGGTGTCCAGCGCGTAGCCGGGAATCGGCACGTCGCCCTGCTGCCGGCCGTGTGCGTCGACATGCCAGGCGAAGGCGCCCGCGCTGCCGGTGGCCGAGGCGACCCCGGCAACGATCTTGTTGCCGCCCATTGCCGTGGCAACGAGTTGCGGCGCCTCCAGCAGGCGATCGGGGATGCGCGCGTTTTCCACCTCCACCGCGCCCCCGATCGCGCCGCCACCGAATCGCACCGCCGACGGGCCGCGCCAGACAGTGGCGCGCGTGGCCAGCAGCGGCTCGGTCATGACCGCGTGGTCTGCGCTGAAGCTCGACGCATCGTGCGTGCCGGTCCCGCCGACGGTGACGCCCACGCGCGGGCCCGACTGGCCGCGGATCACCGGCAGGCCGACGTTGGGGCCGAAGCTGGCGTTGGCCACTCCGGGTTCGTTCTGCAGCGTCGCGCCGAGCGTGGGCGCGACGCGGCGGCGCAGCGCCTCGCCGCGCAGCACCTGCAACGGCTCGGCCGACGGCGCGGCCGTGCGCTGGCCATGCACCTGCACGCTGTCGGCAGGCTGCGCCGCAGCCGGCGGCAGCAGCAGGCCGAGCAGGCAGGCGTTCACGGCCGTCGATCGGCGCGCGTGACGGGGGAACTTCATCGGAGAGATCGGAAGGGGAAGGGGCGCCGCTTGATTTGCAACACAATCGCATTATGATTGCATCTGAGTTGCATAAACTTCATTGACTCGAGGAGCCCGCGATGCACCGTTTCCCGATTGCCGCCCTGGCGCTGTCCGCCGCGCTGTGTGCCACCCCCGCCTGGGCCGAAGGCCTGCACGACGGCGACATCCTGATTTCGGTCGTGGGCGGCAAGCTCAAGACCAACGGCGGCCATGACGACTTGGGCAAGGTGTTCGAAGGCGACTTCGGTGACGTGGCCGGCGGCCTGTACAAGACCGACGACCCGGGCTACGAGAGCGAGGCCGGCACCTTCGCGCAGGGCACGCAGGTCTGGTACAAGGCATTGGGCAGGCTGTCCTTCTGGAACGGCAGCCACTGGGGCTCGGCCTACGTGCCGGCGGGCGTCAGTGTGGTCATCGACGGCAACCTCGGCGAGACGACGTCATGGTCGGCCGCTGGCGTGACGGGCGACCTGAGCGGGCTGATCGGCCAGGCAGGCGCAACCGGCAACGTGCACGAGCACCTGGACATGTCGATCCTGGGCAGCAACCGCGCGGTGCCGGGTGCCTACACGATCTCGCTGCAGCTGTGGTCCACCAGCACCGCGCTGCAGGCCTCGGACCCGTACCACATCGTGCTGAACCGGGGCTTGAGCGAAGACGATTTCGAAGCCGCGGTGATGGCCGTGCCCGAGCCGTCGACCTACGCCATGCTGCTGCTGGGGCTGGCCGCGGTCGGCTACGGTGCCAAGCGCCGCCGCGCCCGTTGAACACCGGCCTCAGGAACGCCGCCGCGGCCTCCGCTGTGGCGTTGTCGCTTCAGGCCGGGGCGGTGCATTTCGACGTCGAGCTGCGCACCGTGCCCGGCCCGGTGGCCGGCGCGCGCATCACCACGGACTTCTTCGGTGACCTGGGCCTGGCCGGCGCGCTGCCGATCGACGGCGAGACCGGCCACCGCATCTACCCGGGCTACTTCGGCGACCTCGAAGGCGGGCCGTTCCTTACCGATGACCCTGGCTTCCAGGCCTTTCGCGGCACCTTCCTGCGCAACGAGGTGGTGTCGTTCCGCGCGCTGGGCAGCCTGCGCTACTGGAACCCGCAGACGCAGCGCTGGAGCGCCGCGCCGCAGGGCGTGGAGGTGATCCTCTACGGCAACATCCCGATCGAGGTCGAGATCGGCTTCGACAGCGACCCCGCCGCCTGGCGCGAGCAGTACGAGTTCCATCGCGGCGGCACGCGCTTCGGCGCCTTCGGCATCGGCGGCCCGCTGACCGCGGTGATCGATGCGGCGCGGCGCAATGGCGAGTTCCATGCGCACCTGGACTGGAAGATCGTCGCGCCTGGCGGCGCGGTGCCGCCGGTGGGCGCGTACATGCTGACGCTGCAACTGTGGTCACCCGCGCTGGCCGGCGGCGTGCCCAAGTACCTGCCGTCGGAGCCAATCCAGTTCGTGTTCGAGCGCGGCATCAGCGAGGCGCAGCTGGCGCAGGCGATCCGCTCGCGCATCGACGCGCGGCCGGCCTTGCCGCAGGCGCAGGGCGCGCCGGTGCCGCGCGCCCACTGGGCAGCGCCGCGCGCGCTGCCGTGGGGTGGCGGCGCGGCGGCGCCGCCGTCAACGCGGTGAGCCGGCGCGGCAGCGCGCCACCCAGCCCAGTGCCAGCAGCCCGGGGCCGAACAGCGCCCAGGTGCCCGGCTCGGGGACCGGCGTGGGCACGCTGAAATCGAGGAAGAAATGGTCACTGTCGCGCGCATTGGCGTTGCTGCCCTGGTTCACCAGCATGAACTGCGCGGTATACAGGCCCGGCGCGGCTCCGGTAGCCACGTAGTAGGTGGGCAGGAATTCGAAGCTGCCGCCAGGCCCCAGCGTGTAGGTGTCGCTGCCGCCGAAGATGTCCATCATGCCGCCGGCCGCCACCTTGAGCCCCGGCGTGGTCGACAGCCGCTTCAGCGCCACGGTGGTGTTCTGGTACTGCGCGCTGAAGCGGTCGCCGCTGCTGTGGAGCAGCACGTCGGCCAGCGGGCTCAGGCCCTTCAGCGTCTGGATCGAGGCGATGCCCAGGTGCCGGCGAAGGCGCCGCTGCCCTTCTGCAACGGAATCGCAGTCAAGCCAGTTTAGGTCTCGGGGATGCGGTTGTTGGTGCTGGTGGGCAGCGTCACCGGCGCGCCGGCCGGGCCGCTGAGGCTGTAGGTGCCGATGCCGTGGAAGTGGTCGCCGTGGTCGAGCAGGAAGGTCAGCCGGCCGGCGTTGGGGTTGGCCTGGCCGGCGTAGGTACCGCTGGGGAAGGTGATGCGCAAGTCGAGGCCGACGCAATAGCCGATGCCGTCGTCCCATCGCGAGCCTTCGTCGGCTTGCGCCGCGAAGGCGATGAGTGCGCCGGCCAGTGCGGCCAGCGCGGATCTCGGATGCCAGATCTTGGGGTTCTCCAGTGGATGATTCATGTGCAATCGAGTTGCATATGAATCTTGGCTGGAAACGCCGGTCTCAGTACACCCCCAGCGCCAGTCCAGCGGCCAGCGCGGCGCCCAGTTCGTGGCAGCGCTCGAGATCCTCAGTGGCGATCGTCTTGTGCGCCAGGATCGCCTCGGGTGTCTGTGCATGCGTGTTCACGATCAGCGGTGGCGCCACCGCCTTCAACCGCCAGCCGGTGCAGATGCGCTCGATCTGGCGCGCCGCGCCGCTGCCGTCGCTGCCGGCGCAGACCATCACCGCATACGGACGGCCCTCGATGCGGCCCCGCGCCGGGTAGTAGCAGCGGTCGAAGAAGTCCTTCATCAGCCCGGCCATCGAGGCCAGGTTCTCGGGCGTGGCGAACAGGCAGCCGTCGGCTGCCAGCAGCTCGTCGGGCCCGGCCTGTACCGCCGGCTTCAGCATCACCTGGATGCCGCCTTCGCCGCGGGCGCCTGCGGCCGCGGCCTCGGCCATCTGCCGAGTGCCGCCGGTCGTCGATTGCCAGACGATCAGCAGCGTCTTCATCTGCCGCTGCCTGCCCGCCGCTCAGCCGCCCGGGATGACGACCGGCCAGCCGTGGCGCATCCAGGCCGACATGCCGCCGTGCACGTAGCGCACATGGGCGTAACCCTGCTGGCGCAACGCCTTCAGCGTGGCCGAGGACCGGTTCTGGGTGTGGCAGATCAGCAGCACCGGTCGGGCCGGGTCGGTGGGGATCTCCGACACGCGCTGCCGCATCTGCGACATCGGCAGCAGCTTCGCACCTGCGGCAACGCCGCGGGCGTGCTCGTCGGCCTCGCGGATGTCGATCAGCAGCGCGGTGCCCGCCTCGTGCGCTTCGCGCGCCTCCTGCACCGTCACCGCGTCGGCTGCGTCCGGGCCGGTGCCGGACAGCATGGCGGACAGCGCGCCGGCAGCCAGCGGCAGGCCCAGCAGCAGGACGACAAGGCGCCAGCGCGCCGGGTTGCGGGGCTTCGGGGGTGTCATGGCGCGTAAGTATCACCCATGGCTTATGCTCGGCCAAGCGCCTTTGCGGCAGGCCGCCGGACCGGGCGGAGCATCATGCCGGCGCGCGGCGGCCTTCAAAGCTGCCGCTGGCGGGCCAGCGGCGGGTTCTTCGCGAAGTAGCGTCGGATGCCGATGGCCAGTGCCTCCACCAGCTGGGCTTGGTAGTCGGGGTCGCGCAGCCGCTGCTCTTCTTCCGGGTTGGAGATGAAGGCCGTCTCCACCAGGATGCTGGGCACGTCGGGCGCCTTCAGCACGGCGAAGCCGGCCTGTTCGACCCGGCGCTTGTGCAGCCTGCCGACACGACCCAGCGGCGCCAGCACCTCGGTGCCTAGCCTCAGGCTGTCCTTGATCTGCGCGGCGGTGCTCATGTCGAGCATAGCCTGCATCACCTGCCGGTCGCGCACGGCGACCACGTTGATGCCGCCGACCAGGTCGGCGGCGTTCTCGCGCTGCGCCAGCCAGCGCGCGGCGGTGCTGCTGGCGCCGTCCTGGCTGAGGGCGTAGACGCTGGCGCCGCGCGCTTCGCTGCGCATGAAGGCATCGGCGTGGATCGACACGAACAGGTCGGCCTGCACCCGCCGCGCCTTGCGCACGCGCTCGTGCAGTGGCACGAAGAAGTCGGCCTCGCGCGTCATCATCACACGCACGTTGGGCAGCGCGTTGAGCCGATCGCGCAGCTGCAGCGCGATCTGCAGCACCACGTCCTTCTCCTTCGTGCCGGCCGGACCGATGGCGCCCGGGTCCTCGCCGCCGTGGCCGGGGTCGAGCGCGACGATGATCAGCCGGTCGACGCGGCGCTGCTCCTCGTCGCTGGCCGGCTCGGGCGGCGGCGGCGGCGCCTTGGTTTGAACCGGCGCCGACGCTGCGGGCAAGGCGGGCGGCGGTGCGGGCGGCAACGGCCGGTCGACGCGCGCGATCAGCTCGCCCAGCGCATCGCGCACGCTGCGTGCCGCCTGCTGGTCGGCCGCTTCCTTCTCGCGCACCAGCGCCAGCAGCGGGTCATGCTCCTGCGTCGGGTACAGGTCGAAGACCAGCCGGTGCTTGTAGGCCGCCACCGGCTCCAGCGCAAACTGCTGTGGCGCCACTGGCTGCTTCAGGTCGAGCACCAGCCGCACCACGCGCGGCGCGTTCTGGCCGACGCGCACGCCGGCGATGTACGGGTCGTCGGGCCGCACCTTGCCGACCAGTTCGCGCAGGGCCGAGTCGAGCGCGAGGCCGTCGATGTCGATCAGCAGCCGCGGCGGGTTCTGCAGCAGTTGGTGGCGGGCCTGCAAGGCCTGGTCGGATTCGAGCGTGACGCGGGTGTAGTCCTCGGCCGGCCAGATGCGCACTCCGACGATGGCCGCGCCCCAGGCGCGGTGCATCGCGCCGAAGCTCAGCGCCAGCGCCCCCATGCGCTGCAGCGCAGTGCGGCGGCTGCTCATCGCAGCAGCTCCATGCCGCGCGGCGTGAAGGCCTGCAGCGTCACGCGGCGCTGCGTGTCGTCGACCACTTCGATCAGCAGGCGCAGGTCGGGCAGCGGCAGCATGGCCGCGGCCTTCTGGGGCCATTCGGCCAGCTTCAGGCCGGGCGCGGCGAAGACCTCGCGAAAGCCCGCGTCTTCCCACTCGCGCGGGTCCTCGAAGCGGTAGAAGTCGAAATGCGACACCGACAGCCCCGGCAGCGCATAAGGCTCGAGCACGGTGTAGGTCGGGCTCTTGATGCGCCCGGCCACGCCCAGCGCGTGCAGCAGGTGGCGTACGAAGGTGGTCTTGCCAGCGCCGAGCCCGCCTTGCAATTCGACATAGGCGTCGCGCAGCTCGGCCTTGCGGGCCATCGATGCGGCGAACTTGGCGCATGCGGCCTCGTCGGGCCACGTGCGGATGCAGGTTTCTAGAATCGGCGCATGCGTGAGCGTCATCAACTCGACGGGCAGCTGCTGCTGGCGCAACTGCGGCAGTGGGCGCATGGGCTGGGATTCTCCCAGATTGGCGTGTCTGGCGTCGATCTCGGTGTTGCAGAAAGCGGATTGCGCGACTGGCTGGCGCAGGGCTTCCACGGCTCGATGCACTACATGCAGCGTCACGGCGAGAAGCGCGCACGCCCGGCCGAGCTGGTGCCAGGCACGCTGAGCGTGATCACCGCTCGCATGGATTACCTGCCGCGCGCCACCGCGCCCGGCTGGCAGGCGCTGGAATGGCAGCGGCTGGGCAGCCCGCGGCAGGCGGCGGTGTCGCTCTATGCCCGCGGCCGCGACTACCACAAGGTGCTGCGCACGCGGCTGCAGGCGCTGGCCGCGCGGCTGGCGCAGGAGGTGGGCCCGCTCGGCGCGCGCGTGTTCACCGACTCGGCCCCGGTGCTCGAGGTGGAGCTGGCCGCGCGCAGCGGCCTGGGCTGGCGCGGCAAGCACACGCTGGCGTTGCAGCGCGACGCCGGCTCGATGTTCTTCCTGGGCGAGATCTTCGTCGACATCGGCCTGCCGGCCACTCCGCCGGCCGCCGGGCATTGCGGCAGCTGCAGCGCCTGCATCGACATCTGCCCGACCGGTGCCATCGTCGCGCCCTACCGCCTGGATGCGCGGCGCTGCATCTCGTACCTGACCATCGAGCACGAGGGGCCGATCCCCGAGGCGCTGCGGCCGCTGCTCGGCAACCGCATCTATGGCTGCGACGACTGCCAGCTGGTGTGCCCGTGGAACAAGTACGCGCGCACCTCGACCCTGCCCGATTTCGACGCGCGCGTCCCATTGGACGGCGCCACGCTGCTGCAGCTGTGGGCCTGGGACGAGGCCGAGTTCCTGCGCCGCACCGAAGGCAGCGCCATCCGCCGCATCGGCCACACGCGCTGGCAGCGCAACGTGGCGGTGGCACTGGGCAATGCACTGCGCGCCGCGCCCGATGCCGCGATCGAAGCCGCGCTGCGCGTGCGGCTGGCCGGCGCCGGCGAGCTGCTGGCCGAGCACATCGGCTGGGCGCTGGCCCAGCTCAGCCCGGCTGCAGCCGCTGCAGCACCGCCAGCCACAGCGGCACGCTGAGGGCGCACAGCAGCGTCGACACCGTCACCAGTCCGGCCACGAAGGCGCCGTGGCCGCCCATGCGCACCGCCAGCACGTAGGCCGAAGGCGCGGTGGGCAGCGCCGCAAAGGCCGCCAGCACGACGCTCTGGCCGGCAGGCAGCTCGAGCCACAGGCTCAAGCCGATGGCCAACACAGGCAGCACCGCGTGGCGGATGCCCAGCAGCGCGGTCGCCAGGCCGGGCGCGGCCTTCAGCCCGCCGAGCTTGAGGCCCGCGCCCACGGCCATCAGCCCGAGCGGCAGCGCCGCCAGGCCCAGCCGCTGCAGCGCCGAGGCGACCGCGTCTGGAAAGTGCAGCCCCGCCAGGTTGGCCAGCAGGCCGGCAACGGTGGCCAGGATCAGCGGGTTGCGCACGATCTCGCGCAGGTAGCCGTGGCCGCCATGCCGTGCCAGCGGCCACACCGCCGCGACGTTGCACAGCGGCACGCACAGCGCGATCAGCAGCGCCACCCAGGCCAGCCCCTGCGGCCCGGCCAGGCGCTCGGCCAGCGCCAGCGCGATGAAGGAGTTGAAGCGGAACGCGGTCTGCGCGCCCGAGGCATGAAGCTGCGGATCGACCCGCGGCAGCCAGCGCAGCGCATAGGCCAGCAGCACGCCGGCGGCGGTGACGCCGAGGCCGGCCAGGCCCAGGCTCAGCGTCGCACCCGGCTGCAGCGGCGACTTCAGTATCGAGTTGAACAGCAGCAGCGGGAACAGCAGGTAGTACACCAGCCTTTCCACCCCGTCCCAGACGCTGCGGTCCAGCGCCGTCCAGCGGCACAGCACGAAGCCGCACAGGATCAGCAGAAAATCCGGCACCAGCAGCAGCGCATGCGACATGGGCCGAGTGTGCCAGTGGCCCGCGGCGGCTTCGTCTACCATTCGCGCCGTGGAGGATGACGCTGCAACGCCGCGGGTGCCAGAGCGTCTGGACAATGAAGGACCTGCCCTGCATCGTGATGGCGGCGACGGTCTGGGCCTACTGGGCTTGCGTCGGTGCGATGATCGTGCGCGTGCGCCGTCGCACGCGCAAGCTGTCGGGCATCGTGCCCAGCCAGCGCCTGGAACAGTTCATGTGGATCGTCTGGGTGCCGCTGGTGGCCGCCTGGATGCTGCTGCCCTTCCTGGCCGCCGGCTCGACCCACCCGCCCTGGCAGCTGCCTGCCTTCGCGCACAACATGCCGTTCTTGCTGCTGCGCTGGGCGGCGGCGGCCGCTGGCCTGGCCTGCCTGGGCCTGAGCATCCACTGCTGGCTGCGCATGGGCCGCAACTGGCGCATGGCGGTCGCCCCCGACCAGCAGACCGAGCTGGTGACCACCGGCCTGTACGGCCTGGTGCGCCATCCGATCTATGCGCTGAGCATCATGTTGATGCTGTGCACCTTGGTCGTGGCGCCGACCGCGCCAGTGCTGGTGATGGCTTTGATCCACATCAGTCTGATGCTGGCCAAGGCGCGCAACGAGGAGCGCTTTCTTGTCGACCGCCATGGCGCTGTCTACCGGCGCTACATGCAGCAAACCGGACGCTTCGTGCCGCGGCTGTGGGTGAGGGCGCGCGATGACGCCTGACGAGGTCCTGTCCGGTCCTCCGTCGCCCGCGGCCGGCGGCCTGGCCGGGGAGGGCGGGCTTGCGCAGCCCGTGGCGCATCGTCGGCCGGTGCCGGCGTGGGCGCACTTCAACTTCTTCCAGCGCATGATGCTGCGCTGGCGCGAGCTGCATCCCTACAATCCGGTGCATGTGCTGCGCGTGCCGGCGGCGCTGGACGCCGCGCGCCTGCGCAGCTGCATCGCCGCGTGCCTCGAGTCGCAGGGCATGACCGGCCTGGCCGTGGACCGGGCGCATTGGCGCTACCGCTACGAAGGCGGGTCGGCCGAATTCGAGCTGGCGGTGCTGGCCGGCGGAGGCGACCCGGTCGCGCTGCTGTCGAACACGATCGAACGCGAGTTCAACCGGCCGTTCGTGGCGGCGGCACGGGAAAGGCCGTTGCGCTTCATCGCCATCGACGAGGGTCATGCCTTCCAGCTGCTGCTGGTGTACGACCATTACGTCGCAGGGGGCGATGCCATCGCGCGGCTGCTCACCCGGCTGGCGGGGCTGCTGATGGGGACCGCGCCGGCGAGCACGCCGGGTGTGCCGGCCAGCCGACAGGCCAGTTACCGCGGCACGCTGCTGCGCCACCCTGGCTGGGTGCTGCGCGCGCTGCTCGGCGTGCCGCAGATGGTGGCCGACGCGCGGCATGCCTGTCGCGTGCCCTACAGCCGCGTCGAGGACGGCAGCAACGCCTATCTCGGCGTGCCGCTCGATGCGGCGCGCACTGCGGCGCTGCGCGCGGCGGCCAAGGCTTGGGGCGTGACCTTCAACGACCTGCTGCTGGCCTGCCTGCTGCAGGCCCTGGCGCCGCTGGCCGCCGGCCGGCAAGGCGCCGCGCGCCGCAACCGGCTGGCCGTGGCCTCGATCCTCAACATGCGGCGCGACCTGCGCCCCGCCGAGCGAGATGCGCTCAGCCCCTTCCTGGCCGCGTTTCGCGTCTCTCATGCCGTGCCCGAGGGCATCGGCCTGCAGCAGCTGGCGCAGGCGGTGCAGCAGCAGAGCTCGCGCATCAAGAGCCGGCACCTGTACCTGCAGAGCCTGATGGCGCTGGGCCTGTCGGCATGGCTGTGGCCGCTGCTGACGCCGCGGCAGCGGCACGGCTTCTATCCCAAGCACTTCGCGGTGTGGGGCGGGCTGACTACGCTCGACCTGAACGCGTTGTGGCAGGGCATGCCGCTCGCTGACACCGCCGGCCTGGACTACCTGCGCGCCGTGCCCACCGGGCCGTTGTGCCCGCTGGTGCTGGCCGTGACCAGCGTTCACGACCGGCTGCACCTGGGCTTTGCCTACCGCAGCAGCGCCTTCAGCCGCGAGGCGGTGGACGGCCTGGCTGCGGCGGTGCTGCGCCAGGCCGACGCCTTGCGCACTGCTGCGCTGCCGTGATGCGCTGGTGGCGCCGGGCGGCCTTGGCAGGCGCGCTGGTGCTGGCTGGCTGCGCCAGTGTGCCCGTGGCCGAGCCGGCTGCGTCCGCCGCCGTGCGCCCGGACAGCGCGCCGCAGGCTGTGATCGGCGCCTTGGTGCTGGACCCGCGGGTCGAGGCGCGCATCCTGGCGTTGGACCCGCAGCGCGTCAGCGACGGCGACGTGCGCGAGGTGCTGGCCCTGGGGCCGACGCCACGCATCGTGGCGCTGCATGGCGGCATCTATCCGGTGCACCTGGTGATGGAATCGTTCACCCGCTTCCTTGCGGGCATGGGCTACCCGGCGCACAAGCTGCGGCACCCGGGCGACGGGCGGCGCTCGCACAGCCCCTACGAGAACAGCCTGCAGATCGCCGGCCTGATCGCCTGGTACTACGAGACCGAAGGCCTGATGCCGATGCTGGTGGGCCACAGCCAGGGCGGCATCCAGCTGGTCAAGGTGCTGCACGACCTGGCCGGCGACGGCGTCGATCGCATTGCCGTGTGGAACCCGCACGCCGATGCTGCCGAGCCGCGCTTCAGCATCGTCGACCCGTTCAGCGGCGCCAGGCGCCCGGTGGTCGGGCTGAAGATCGGCTATGCCTCGGTGGTGGCCTCCGGCGGCGCAGCGCTGCTGCTGCCCAACCAGTGGAGCATGGCGCGGCGGCTGCGCACGATTCCCGACACGGTGGGTGAGTTCACCGGCTACGCGCTGGCCGT
>JBEIHU010000136.1:0-11154 GCA_040381175.1 Burkholderiaceae bacterium | reverse complement strand
GCCGCTCCACCCTCGCCGTCCCCGCCTTCCCGCGGCTTCGATCCCGGCGCCATGCGCGCGGCCATCTCCGCCGCGATGGCGCGCTCCAAGCGCGAGATCCCGCATTACTACCTGTGGTCGACGATCGACTTCGCTGCGGCGCAGGCTTGGCTCGAGGCCTACAACGCCACGCGAGAGCCGGCCGAACGGCTGCTGCCGGCGGCGCTGCTGCTGAAGGCCTGCGCCAAGGCGCTGGCCGAGGTGCCGCAGCTCAACGGCTTCTGGCGTAACGATGCCTTCCAGCCGGCGACGGCCATCCACATCGGCTGGGCCATTGCGCTGCGCGGCGGCGGGCTGGTGGCGCCGGCGATCCATGATGCCGACCGCAAGAGCCTGCCCGAGCTGATGACCGCGTTGCGCGACCTGGTGCAGCGCGCGCGGGCCGGCGGGCTGCGCAGCAGCGAACTGGTCGACCCGACGGTCACCGTCACCAGCCTGGGTGAGCGCGGGGCCGAAGGCGTGCTTGGCGTGATTTATCCGCCGCAGGTGGCTATCGTCGGCTTCGGCCGCGTCGTGCAGCGCCCCTGGGCGAGCGGCGGCACGGTGCAGGTGCGCCGGGTGCTTGCCGCGACGCTGGCCGCGGACCACCGCGCCAGCGACGGCCATCTGGGCGGGCAGCTGCTTGCCGCGATCGAGCGCGGGCTGCAGGACCCGGCCACCCTTTGAGCGAATGGAGCCCCACCGATGAACGAAGCCCGGATCCGCGCGCTGGCCGCCGAGGCGCTGGCCGAGATCGCCCCCGAAGCCGAACTGGCCAGTGTCGGCGACGACGAGGACCTGCGCGAGGCGCTGGACCTCGATTCGATGGACTTCCTGAACTTCGTGATTGCGCTGTCGCAGAAGACCGGGCTCAGGATCCCCGAGGCCGACAGCCCCCGTCTGTACACGATGGGCGGCCTGGTGGCGTACCTGGCAAGCGGCTGAGCCACTTGCCCGCCGGCCCGCCGTGGCGTGGCATCAATCCCGCTGGCGGCGGCGCATCGCGACCGCAAGCAGGCCCAGGCCGGCCGGCGGCATCGCGGCGTTGGCCGGTTCGGGCACGGCGGTGATGCTGACGCGGTAGGCGAGGAACATGGTGTCGATGTCCTTGCCGTCGTTGTACGCGGCGCCGGCCTGGAGGCCGGTCGGTGGTGGCGAAGTCGTTGTCGTTGGCCACGACGCCCGCGTGCCGCCACCGGCCTGCCTTTCGTTGAGCAACGTGGACTGGGTCAGGCTGAGGCCGATCTGGTTCTGCGCCGGGCCGCTGGCGGCCGGCCGCCGGCGCCAGCGCCGAGTGGTGCTACCGTCCGGGCTGACTTTGCCCAACCACCGATCGGAGACCGAGAATGAACTATCGCTGCGCGCACCGCTGGGCCTTTCCCCAATGGGGTGCGGCCCTCCAGGAAATGACCGACGATCTGGCCGCCCCGGCCGGGCACGAGGTCACCATCCGCGTCAGCCACTGCGGCATCTGCCACTCGGACCTGCACGTGCAGGCCGGCGGCTTCGACATGGGCGGCGGCAAGATGTCGTCGCTGGAGCGCGCCGGCACCAGGCTGCCGGTGACCATGGGCCATGAGATCGGCGGCGAAGTGGTCGAGCTCGGCCCCGAAGTCACCAGCGTCAAGCTCGGCGACAAGGTCATCGTCTACCCCTGGCTGGGCTGCGGCAGCTGCCCGGTGTGCGAGCGCGGCGACGACCACCTGTGCCCGCGTGCGTCGCGCAACATGGGCATCCAGCTGCCCGGCGGCTATGCTGACCTGGTGCGCGTGCCGCACGACCGCTACCTCGTGCCCATCGGCACGCTGGAGCCGGCGCGCGCCGCCACCTTCGCCTGCGCCGGCATCACCGCCTACGGCGCGATCAGCAAGCTCAAGCCGATGGCCGAGGACGACCACGTGGCCATCATCGGCTGTGGCGGCGTGGGCATGACCGCGGTGGCTCTGATGTCGGCCACCAGCAAGGCAAAGGTGGTGGCCATCGACCCCGACCCGGCCAAGCGCGAGGCCGCGTTGCGGCACGGCGCGGCGCTGGCCTTCGACCCGAACGCGCCCGACGCGCTGAAGACCATCGGCAAGGCCTGCCACATGAACATCGCCGGCTCGGTGGACTTCGTCGGCGCCGAGTCCAGCTCGACGCTGGCCGTGAACCTGGTGCGGCGCACCGGGCAGGTGGTCATCGTCGGCCTGTTCGGCGGCGAGTTCCGCATGCCGCTGCCGATGTTTGCACTGAAATCGCTGCAGATCAGCGGCTCCTATGTCGCGGGCCTGAACGACCTGCGCGAGCTGGTGTCGCTGGCGCAGCGCATCAAGCTGCCCGAGATCCCGCTGGACCTGCGCCCGCTGGCCAGCGTGAACAAGGCGCTGGACGACCTGGCGCATGGCCGCGTCGTCGGCCGCGTGGTGCTGCAGCCCTGAGCGATTCCCCCGCATCGGCGGCCCGGGCCGCCGCCCCGGGCCGGGCCGCCAATGCGCTGCTCGACGGGCCGATCCTGCGCACGCTGCTGCGCCTGGCGGCGCCCAACGTCATGGCCACCTCGATGGCCGTGCTGGTGGGTCTGGCCGAGACCTTCTATGTCGGCCGGCTAGGCGTGGTGCCGCTGGCCGCGCTCGGCCTGGTCTTTCCCTTCGCCATGCTCACCGGCATGCTGTCGGCCGGTGCGATGGGCGGGGGCGTGTCGTCGGCGCTGGCGCGGGCCTTCGGCGCGGGCGATGCGCAGCGCGCGCAGTCGGTGGCGCTGCATGCGCTGCTGATCGGCGCCTGCGGCGGCGTGCTCTATTCGCTGCTGTTCCTGACGGTGTCGGCGCCGCTGTTTACGCTGCTGGGCGGGCGCGGCGAGGTGCTGCGCGAGGCGCTGGCTTATGCCGGGGTGCTGTTCTCCGGCGCGCTGGCGGTGTGGCTGTTCAACACGCTGGCGTCGATCCTGCGTGGCACCGGCAACATGCGCGTGCCTTCGCTGGCGCTGATCGGCTCGGCGGTGCTGCAGATCCTGCTCGGCGGTGCGCTCGGGCTGGGCTGGGGCCCCGCGCCGCGGCTGGGCATGCCCGGCGTGGCGCTGGGGCAGATCCTGGCGCAGGCCCTCGGCGCCGCCTGGCTGTTCTGGTACCTGCGCAGCGGCCGCGGCCGGCTGCGGCTGCGCTTCGGCGGGGTGGCGATCCGCCGCGAGCTGTTTCGCGACATCCTGAAGGTGGGTGCGGTGGCCTGCCTGTCGCCGCTGCAGTCGGTGACGACGATGCTGCTGATGGCCGGCTTCGTGGCGCAGTTGGGCGTGCTGCCGCTGGCCGGCTTTGCCATCGGCCAGCGCCTGGAATTCCTGATGAGCACGGTGGCCTTCGGCATCGGATTGGCGTCGGTGCCGATGGTCGGCATGGCCATCGGCGCCGGCGACGTGGCGCGCGCGCGCCGCGTAGCCTGGTCCGCCGGCGGCGTGACCGCGGCAGTCCTCGGCGTGGTGGGTCTGGTGGTGGCGCTGTTTCCCGACCTGTGGGTGGCGATCTTCACCCGCGACGCGCAGGTGCTGGGCTACGGCCGGCTGTACCTGCACTGGGCCGGGCCGGGGTTCGCCTTCTTCGGCCTGGGGCTGACGCTGTACTTTGCGTCGCAGGGCGCAGGGCGCATGGCCGGCCCGGTGTTCGCGGCCACGATGCGGCTGCTGCTGGTGGGCGTGGGCGGCAGCCTGCTGGTGGCGCACGGCGCAACCGCGGGGCAGCTGTTCGCGCTGAGCGCCGCGGCGATGGCGGTCTACGGGCTGAGTTGCGCCGGCGCGATGAAACTGGACCGCTGGGGCAGGGCGCGCTGAAGCCTGCGCATCGGCTGCAGCGCGGCTTCGTGTCCAATGCGGACCAGCGTCATCGCTTCATCGGAAGGCTGCATCGATGTTCAAGAAGATCGTGCTCGGCGTGCTGGCCGCCCTCGTCGTGCTCGGTGGCGGCTACTGGTTCAGCCTGGACAAGGAGACGCGCGGCGTGCTGGCCACGCTGCCGACCAATGCCGACCTGCTGTTCTGGAGCCAGGCGCAGCGCGACGCCGCCTTCCGTGCGCTGGACCGGCTGCCCTTCCTGGCCAAGTCGCGCGAGGTGCCGGCCGGCGGCATGCCGCGGCCGCTGCCGCCGGGGCCGCCGCTGGCGCTGCCGCTGGATGTCGATGCCTACATGGCCGGCCAGCGCAGCGCAGCGCTGCTGATCGTGCACGACGGCAAGCTGCGGCTGGAGCGCTACGGCCTGGACTTCGACGCCGCGGGCCGCTGGACCAGCTTCTCGGTTGCCAAGTCGATCACCTCGACACTGGTGGGCGCGGCCCTGCGCGACGGCCACATCCGCAGCATGGACGACAAGGTCAGCGACTACATCCAGGCGATGAAGGGCTCGGCCTACGACCAGGTCAGCGTCCGCCAGCTGCTGACGATGACCTCGGGCATCCGCTGGAACGAGGACTACGGCGACCCGCAGTCGGACGTGGCGCGCTTCAACAACCACCAGCCCGAGGACGGCGTCGATGCGCTGGTCAGCTACCTGCGCCGGCTGCCGCGCGAGGAGGCGCCGGGCACCCGCTGGCTCTACAGCACCGGTGAGACCAACCTGGTCGGCATCCTCGTCAGCGAGGCCACCGGCAAGCCCTTGTCCGCCTACCTTGCGGAGAAGATCTGGGCGCCGGCCGGCATGGAGCAGCAGGCCACCTGGATCCTCAGCCGCAGCGGCCGCGAGATCAGCGGCTGCTGCATCCAGGCCGCGACGCGCGACTTCGCCCGATTCGGCCTGTTCATCCTCGACGGCGCCAGCGTCGGCGGCAGCAGCATCGTGCCCGAAGGCTGGCTCTCCGATGCCATGAGCGAGCGTGTGGGCATCGGCAAGCCCGGGCGCGGCTATGGCTACCAGTGGTGGACCTATGCCGACGGCTCCTTCGCCGCCCGCGGCATCTTCGGGCAAGGCATCTTCATCGACCCGAAGCGCAGGCTCGTCATCGCCTCCAACGCCAACTGGGCCGGCGGCGCCATGGACCCGGTGGCCAGCGAGGCACGCGAGGCTTTCTACCGCGCGGTGCAGCAGGCCATCGATGCCGAAGCCGCTGGCGCAGGCGGCGCAGTCCCACCGTCGGCCGCGGCGCGGCCCGTAGCGCGCCAGTGAACGCTGCCGAGCAAGCTCGGCCTTCGCGCGCCACGCCTGCAACGCCAGTTCGAGCCGGGCCCAGCGCCCGGACACCCGGCGCGGGCTGATCGGGCAGCCCCCACTCTCGGTCACGGACAAGGGCATGGGCCCCGGGGACCGCGGCTGGCCGCCCGATGCCCTGCCGCACTACAAGCTTTCGTGCGCCTCGAAATCCAGCTCGACGCGCGCCCCGTTCGGGTCGTGGCTGAACAGTTGCCAGGTGCCGGCGCCTTTCTGCTGGCGCAGCTCGTACTTCCAGCCGCGCGCATCGAAGCGGGCCTTCATCTCCTTCAGCCCGCGGGCGCTGAAGGCCATGTGGTCGATGACGCCGGTGCGCGTGGCCGGCATCGGCCGGTCCCAGTAGATGTGCAGCACCGCCTGCTCGCCGCCAGCGTAGAGCCACGCGCCCGGGAAACCCAGGTCGGGCCGCCAGCCTTCCGTCAGGCCCAGCAGGCCGCAGTAGTAGTCCAGCGTCTTCACCCGGTCTTCGGCGGTGATGGTGAAGTGGTTCATGCCGTGGATCATCGCCAACGCTCCGGTTCAGGCCACCAGGATCAGCGCGCCGGTGCTGCGCCGCGATTCCAGCCGCGCATGCGCATCGGCCGCGGCGTCCAGCGCATGGTGTTCGATCTGCGGCGCCGAAAGGGTGCCATCGGCCAGCGCCGCCCACAGCCGCGCCGCGCGCTCGTTGAGCGCGTCGCGCGTGGCCACGTAGTCGAAGACCACCGGCCGGCTGAAGCTCAGCGACTTGACCACCAGCGCGTCGGGGTCGATGGGCTGCAGCGCGCCGCTGGCCTGACCCAGGCTGATCCAGTGGCCGCGCCGCGCCAGCGCGGCCAGGTTCTCTTCGCGCGCCGCATCGCCCAGGCCGTCGATCACCACGTCGGCGCCGCCGCAGGCCTGCCGGACCGCGTCGGCAAAACGGTACTCGCGCGTCACGATCACATGCTCGCAGCCGTGGGCGCGGGCGATGGCCGCCTTGTCGTCGCTGGACACGGTGCCCAGCACGCGCGCGCCCAGCCGCCGTGCCCAGGCGCACACTAGCTGGCCCACGCCGCCGGCTGCGGCATGCACCAAGAGCCGCGTGTCGGGGCCCACCCGGCCCAGGTCGCGCAGCAGGTAGTCGGCGGTCAGGCCCTTCAGCAGCAGGGCGGCGGCGGTGTCGTCCTCGACGCCGGCCGGCAGGCGCAGCACCCAGCTGGCCGGCACGCAGCGAACGCTGCGGTAGGCGCCGGGCACCGGGCCGAGGTACGCCACACGGTCGCCGGGCATCACGTGCGTCACGCCGGGGCCGACGTCGAGCACGCTGCCGGCGGCTTCCATGCCCGGCACGCCAGGCGCGTCGTCGGACACCGGCAGCATCGGCGGGATCCAGCCGCGGCGCAGGTAGATGTCGATGAAATTCACGCCGATGGCGCGCTGGCGGATGCGCACCTCGCCTTCGCGCGGCGCCGGGCATTCGCTGGCCTCGGGCTGCAGCACCTCGGGCCCGCCGTAGCGGCGCACAGCCACCTGGCGGGCCGGCAGCGGCAGCGCCACCGGCATCGGCGCGCGGCCCAGGCTGCGCAGGTCAGCGCCTTCGCGCAGGTGGCGGCGCAGGCATTCGAAGCCGGCCTCGTAGACGCCGCCGGCCACCGTCTGGCGTAGCTCGGCCTCCATGCCTGGCGGCGTGGCGAAGGTGGATTCCCAATGCCAGAAGGTGCGGTTGCCGTCGGTCACGGGTTTGAGCGTCACCGTGGCCACGTAGCGCTGCAGCGGCACCGTGGCCTCGACGATGCAGTAGGTGCTCTTGTGTTCGCGCTCGTCCAGCGTCAGCAGCTGCTCGCGGATGCGGTTGCCGTCGCGCAGCGTGAAGCTGCGCACGCAGCCCACCTGGTCGCTGCGCTCGCCGCGCTCGATATGGCTGAGGTCCACCGCCTCGTGCCACTGGTCATGGCTGTTGAAATCGCGGATCACCGCCCAGACGCGCTCGATCGGCGCGTCGATGATCGTCGATCGGACCACGCGCTGCAGCATGTCAGGCCGCGCCGCAGTTTTTCGGAGCAGCTGCCGCGGAACCGGCTCGGCCGGGCCGCTGGCGGCGCCCCCCCGGGGGGGAGGCGCCTAAGGCGCTGCGGGGGGGAGTCATCTCCGGGCGAAATGCCGCTTCAGCGCGTCGAAGCCGGTCTGGAACACGCCAGTGCCGATGGTGTCGGTCAGCTGGCGCTCGCGGCCTTCGTCACAGTCGAACTCGGCGCTCCATTCGGCAAAGCAGCGGTTGCCGTCGGTCACCGGCGTCAGCTTCAGCGTGGCCACGTAGTGCTCCACGCCCATCGGGCTTTCCAGGATCTCGTAGCTGCAGCTGAAGTCATAGTCGCTCAGCGCCAGCAGCCGCTCGCGGATCATGCCGCCGTCGCGGGTGTGGAAGTGGCGGATGCAGCCGACCCGGTCGCTCGGCTCGTTGTTCTCGATGCGGCTGTCGGCGATGCCAGGGTGCCACAGCGGCAGCGCGTTGAAGTCGCGGATGCGCGCCCACACGCTGTCGGCACCGGCGTCGATGACGCTGCTGGTGTAGACCTTGATCAAGATCTGGCCTCCCGCCGGGCCACCCCAAGGGAGTCCGGCGCCCCAAGGGCCACAAAGGGGCCGCCGCAGATCCTTGGGGGCTGCGAACGGATGCGAGCTTGGGAGTCCATGTCACTCCTTCGACTGGGGTGCGGCGGGTGGCAAGGCGGCCGTGGCGCCGCTGCTGCCGCCCACCAGGCGCTGGATGTCGCCGCCTTCGATGCCGATCTCGCGCAACAACTGGTCGACCAGCGGTGCCTGGGCGCGGAAGCGCAGTGCGCTGTTGACCACGCCGTCGGCGAAGTTGCCGCCGCCCGTGTCCACGCCGTTGCTGCCGCCCGAGCCACCCAGCCCGTCCACGTGCAGGATCTTGATGCCCTCGATGCGCTCCATCGGCCGCACCGATTCGCGGATGATGGCTTCGGCTTTCTCCACAAGCTTCATGCGCAGCGCCGACATGCGCGCCTCGGGGCTGAGCATGTTGTGCGCCTCGTTCATCAGGCGCTGCGACTCGGCCTCGATCTCGGCGCGCACGCGCAGCGCCATGGCCTTGATCTTCTCGGCATCGGCATCCGCCTCGGCCTGCGCGCGCAGCGCGGCGCCGCGGTCTGCGCTGGCCGCCTTCTCGGCCTGTGCGGCGCTGGTCAGGCGCAGCGCATCGCGCTCGGCGGCCTGCGCCGCGGCGATCAGCTCGATGGCCTTCTTGCGCTCGGCCATCTCCACCTCGCGGGCGGTGAACACGCGCTCCTCGGCCGACACGGCCTCGGCGCGCGCGCGCTCGGCCTCGGCCTGGGCCTCGCTCTGCGCCTTGCTCTCGCGGGCGATGGCGATGGCGCGCTGCTGCTCGGCCAGCTCCAGCGCCTGGCGGCGCTCGATCTCGGCGGCCTGGATCGTGCGTTCCTTCTGGATGCGCTCCTGTTCGATGCTCTGCTCGCTGCGGATGCGTGCCGCGTCGACGGCCTGCTTGGCGCTGATCTGCGCGCCTTCGGCGGCCTGCTCGCGCTGCGCGCGCTCGGCCGTCACTTCGGCGCGCTGGCGGGCGCGGGCGATCTCCACCTCGCGCTGCTGCGCCAGACGCGCATGCTCGCTCTCGCGCTCGATATCCAGGCTCAGCTTCTCGGCCTCGAGGTTCTTGTTGCGGATGGCGATCAGCGTGTCCTGTTCGACGTCGTTGCGCTGCTTCTTGCGCTGCTCGATCTGCTCGGTCAGCCGTGTCAGGCCCTCGGCGTCGAAGGCGTTGCTGGGGTTGAAGAACTCCATGCCGGTCTGGTCGAGCTGGGTCAGCGATGCGGCCTCCAGTTCCAGGCCGTTCTTCGTCAGGTCGCCGGCCACCGTCTCGCGCACCCGCTTGACGTAGCTGCCGCGCTTCTCGTGCAGCTCTTCCATCGTCATCTCGGCGGCCGCGGTGCGCAGCGCGTCGACGAACTTGCCTTCGACCAGTTCCTTCAGCTGCTCGGGCTCCATCGTGCGCAGGCCCAGCGTCTGCGCCGCCGCGGCCACCGCGTCGGGCTGCGCGGCCACGCGCACGTAGAACTCCGCGATCACATCCACGCGCATGCGGTCCTTGGTGATCAGCGCCTTGTCGCGACCGCGTATCACCTCCAGGCGCAGCGTGTTCATGTTCACCGGGATCACGTCGTGCACGATCGGCAGCACGAAGGCGCCGCCGTCGAGCACCACCTTCTGCCCGCCCAGGCCGGTGCGCACGAAGGCGCGCTCCTTGCTGCTGCGCAGGTACAGCCAATGCAGCAGCCATACGGCGATGGCGACGACGATCGCAACGACGATCAGCCCGAGGATGAAACTGCCGAATTCAGCGCCGGTCATGGGGTGTCTCCTGTCTATCGCTTGATCTGCACGAAACGCCGAGTGGTCTCGGTCAGCGCCACCTCGGTGGGCAGCCGCTCCATCGAGCTGGCGCCGTAGAAGCCGTTGCAGCCGGGGCAGTGCTTCAGGATGAAGGCGGCGTCGTCCGGGGTGGCGATCGGCCCGCCGTGGCACAGCACGATCACCTCGGGGTTGATTTGCCGGGCCAGCGCGGCCCAGCGGTTGATGGGCTCCACGCAGTCGGGCAGCTTCAGCGCGGTCTCGGCGCCGATGCTGCCGCCGGTTGTCAGTCCCATGTGGCAGACGATGATGTCGGCGCCGGCCTCGGCCATCGCGCGCGTGTCCGCGTCGCTGAACACATAGGGCGTGGTCAGCAGGTCCAGCGCGCGGGCGCGGCGGATCAGCTCCACCTCCAGCCTGTATCCCATGCCGGTTTCCTCGAGGTTGGCGCGGAAGGTGCCGTCGATCAGGCCCACGGTGGGGAAGTTCTGCACGCCCGAGAAGCCCAGCCGGATCAGCCGCTGCAGGAACTCGTCCGGGATCATGAACGGGTCGGTGCCATTCACGCCGGCCAGCACCGGCGTGTGCTGCACCACCGGCAGCACCTCGCGCGCCATCTCGCAGACGATCTCGTTTGCATTGCCGTAGGCCAGCAGGCCGGCCAGCGAGCCGCGCCCGGCCATGCGGTAGCGGCCGGAGTTGTAGATGACGATCAGGTCGATGCCGCCGGCTTCCTCGCACTTGGCCGACAGGCCGGTGCCGGCACCGCCGCCGATCAGCGGTTGTCTGGCGGCGATCTTGGCGCGGAAGCGTTCCAGCAGGGCGGTGCGGGCGATGCGGGGCATATCGATCCTCAGGCGCGGCGGGCGCTGGATGGAGTGACGGCAATCTCTCGCCAGGCCGCCACCAGCGCCTCGGCGAAGGCCTCGTCGTTCAGGTGCAAAGGCAGGCGCTGCAGCTTGCGGTCGGGGCCGGCGCGGAAGCGTTGCGCGATGGTGTCGAAGAGCATGCGGTCGGCTTCGGGGTCGTGGAAGGGTTGGCCCGGCTTGTCGATGGCGGACACGCCGCCGTCGGGGATGAGAAAGCGCACCGGCCCGACCATCGCGTTCAGCTTGGTGGCAATGAATTCGCCGATCGCGCGGTTCTCGTCGACCGTGGTGCGCATCAGCGTCACGTTCGGGTTGTGGCGGACCAGGCGCCGGCCCTTGAAGCGCTCGGGTACGCTGTCCCAGGCGCCGAAGTTCACCATGTCCAGCGCTCCCACGGAGCCCACGTAGGGCAGGGCATGGCGCGCGAACACGTCCAGCCGCGTCGGGCCGGCCGACAGCGTGCCGCCGCCGATCTCGTCGGCCACCTCGGTAGTGGACACGTCGATCACGCCGGCCAGCAGGCCCGAATCGGCGAGCTTTTCCATGCTCTGCCCGCCCACGCCGGTGGCATGGAAGACCAGGCAGTCGTAGTCGTCGGCCAGCAGCTTGGTGACCGCCTGCACGCAGGGCGTGGTCACGCCGAACATCGTCAGGCCGAGTGCTGGCTTGCTGCTGCTCTCGGCCGTCGGCGGGTGGGCGATCATGCCGGCCAGCGCATGCGCGGCATTGGCCAGCACCTTCTCGCTGATGCG
>JBEIHU010000135.1:0-11200 GCA_040381175.1 Burkholderiaceae bacterium | reverse complement strand
GCCAGCAGCGCTCGCACTTGCGTGCCGCCGAGGGCCGCACCTCCACGTGCAAGACCTCGCCCTCGGCCGCGGCCGCCACCGTGGCCGCCGAGGTGATGAAGACGAACTTCAGGTCCTCGCCCAGCGAGGCCAGAAGCGCATGCGTTTCCGGCGGCGCGGTGACCGTCACCTCGGCCTGCAGCGACGAGCCCACGCCGCCCTGGGCACGCACGTCCTCGATCGCCTTGTTGACCGCATCGCGCAATTCGCGGATGGCCTGCCACTTGGCCAGCAGCGCGGCATCGGTGGTGGCGCCCACGCCCGCGAAGTTCCAGTAGGTCTGCTTGAAGACGCTGCCCTGGCCGGGCGCGAACACCGCCCACGCTTCCTCGGCCGTGAAGCTGAGGAAGGGCGCCATCCAGCGCAGCATGGCCTGCGTGATCTGCCACAGGGCCGTCTGCGCACTGCGCCGGGCGTGGCCCTTCGGCGCGGTGGTGTAGAGGCGGTCCTTCAGCACGTCCAGATAGAACGCGCCCAGGTCCTCGCTGCAGAACACCTGCAGCTTGGCCACGACAGGGTGGAACTCGTAGGCCTCGTAGTGCTTCAGCACCTCGGCCTGGAACTGTTCGGCGCGCGTCAGCGCCCAGCGGTCGATTTCCAGCAGCTCGGCGAAGGGCAGCCCTTGCGTCTGCGGATCGAAGTCGCTGGTGTTGGCCAGCAGGAAGCGCAGCGTGTTGCGGATGCGCCGGTAGGCATCGACCACGCGCGCCAGGATCTTGTCGTCGCCAGCGATGTCGCCGCTGTAGTCGCTGGCCGCCACCCACAGGCGGATGATCTCGGCGCCGAGCTTTTGGCTGATGGCCTGCGGCTCGATGCCGTTGTTCAGGCTCTTGCTCATCTTGCGGCCCTGGCTGTCCACCGTGAACCCGTGGGTCAGCAGGCCGCGGTACGGCGCGCGCCCGTAGATCGCGCAGGCCAGCAGCAGCGAGCTGTGGAACCAGCCGCGGTGCTGGTCATGGCCTTCCAGGTACAGGTCGGCCTCGGGGCCGCTGTCGTGGTGGCCCAGGCTGCTGCCGGTATTGCTGTGCGTGCCGCGCAGCACGTGCCAGAAAGTGGAGCCGGAGTCGAACCACACCTCCAGGATGTCGCTGCTCTTGGTGTAGTGCGCCGCATCCTCGGGGCCGAGGATCGCTTCAGCGGTGGCGCGGCTCCATGCCTCGATGCCGCCTTGCTCGACGATGTCGGCTGCCTGGTCGAGGATCTGCATCGTGCGCGGGTGCAGCTCGCCGGTGTTCCTGTGCAGGAAGAAGGGCAGCGGCACACCCCAGCTGCGCTGGCGGCTGATGCACCAGTCGGGCCGGTTGGCGATCATGTCGCGCAGCCGGGCGCGGCCGTTTTCCGGGTAAAAGCCGGTGTGGTCGATGGCCTGCAGCGCCATCTGCCGCAGCGTCTGCGGCGCCTTGTCCTTGGTGAACACGCCCGCGCCTTCGTCCATGCGCACGAACCACTGCGCCGCGGCGCGGTAGATCACCGGGCTCTTGTGGCGCCAGCAGTGCGGGTAGCTGTGCGTCAGCGGGCCGGTAGACATCAGCCGGCCGGCGTCGCGCAAGGTGTCGATGATCTGCGGCACCGCCTTCCAGATGCTCATCCCGCCGAACAGCGGGAAGTCCGCCGCGTAGCTGCCCTGGGCCTGCACCGGGTTGAGGATCTCGTCGACCTTCATGCCGTGCGCGACGCAGGAGTTGAAGTCGTCCAGGCCATAGGCCGGCGACGAGTGCACGATGCCGGTGCCGTCGTCGTCGGTGGCGTAGTCGGCCAGGTACACCGGCGACAGCCGGTCGTAGCCTTCGTGCACATGCGCCAGCGGGTGGCGGAAGTTGATTCCCGCGAGCTTCTCGCCCTTGGTCGTGGCGATGACATGGCCCTTCAGGCCGTAGCGTTCGAGGCACTTCTCCACCAGGCTGGCCGCCAGCAGCAGCTGGCCGCGCTCGGTGTGCACCAGCGCGTACCCCAGCTCGGGATTCAGGTTCAGCGCCTGGTTGGCCGGAATCGTCCACGCGGTGGTGGTCCAGATCAACGCAAAGGCCTCGCCCATCAGCTCCCTCAGTCCGAAGGCGGCGGCCAGCTTGTCGGGCTCGGCGCACAGGAAGGCCACGTCCAGCGTCTGGCTCTTCTTGTCGGCGTATTCGATCTCGAACTCGGCGAGCGATGATCCGCAATCGAAGCACCAGTACACGGGTTTCAGGCCGCGGTAGACGAAGCCGCGCTCGATGACGCGCTTGAAGGCGCGGATCTCGCCGGCCTCGTTGGCCGGGTCCATCGTGCGGTAGGGCTTGGTCCAGTCGCCCAGCACGCCCAGGCGCTGGAAATCCGCCATCTGCAGTGCGATCTGCTCGGTGGCGTAGGCGCGGCTCTTGGCCTGCATATCGTCTCGGCCCAGGCCGCGGCCGAACTGCTTTTCGATGGCGTTTTCGATCGGCAGGCCGTGGCAATCCCAGCCGGGCACGTACTGCGCGTCGAAGCCGGCGAGCTGCCGCGCCTTGACGATCATGTCCTTCAGCACCTTGTTGACGGCATGACCCATGTGGATCTGGCCGTTGGCATAGGGCGGACCGTCGTGCAGGATGAACTTGGGCGCGTTGCGGCGCGCGTCGCGCAGCTGCTTGTACAGGCCCTGTTCGTTCCATTCCTTCACCCAGCCCGGTTCTCGCTTGGGCAGGTCGCCGCGCATCGGGAAGGGCGTGTCGGGCAGGTTCAGGGTGGCACGGTAGTCGGTCTTGGGGGCAGGGGCATTCATGGTGTGCGGCGGCGCATCGGGCGCCGCAAGGCAAGAACTTCGGGCTCGGGAAGGCAGCAGCGGCGGCCGGAAGAAAGCCGCGCGGGGCGTCAAATTCGATCGCGGGTGATCTGCCGGCCAGTGGCGGCGTGCGTGCTCGATGCCATGTGCCGATTCTACCGGGCGCCTTCGCGCGCCCCGAACCAGGCCCGGGCGTCGGCGATGTCCTGGGCAATGCCCGCGCGCAGGGCATCCAGCGAGGCGTACTTGCGCTCGTCGTGCAGCTTGTGCAGCAGATCCACCTTGACGCAGCGGCCGTAGGCGCCTTGGCCGCCCAGCGCCCCGGGCCAGTGCAGGCAATGCACCTCCAGCAGCTGACGGCCGCCGTCTTCTACCGTGGGCCGCACCCCCAGGCTGGCCACGCCGGGCAGCGGCACATCGGCCAGCCCATGCACCTGCACCGCGAAGATGCCCTGCGCCGCCGGCCGCGCATGGCCAAAGCGCAGGTTCAGCGTCGGCGTGCCCAGTTCGCGGCCGAGCTTGCGGCCGTGCAGCACATGGCCGCTAATGCTGTAGGGCCGGCCCAGCAGCGTGGCGGCCCGGGGCATGTTGCCATCGGCCAGCGCCTGGCGCACTGCCGAGCTGGACACGCGCAGTCCGTGCACCTCGTAGCTCATCATGCGGGCCACGTCGAATCCCTGGCGGGCACCGGCGGCGTCGAGCATGGCGTAGTCACCGGCGCGCTTGGCGCCGAAGCAGAAGTCATCGCCAACGAGCACATAGCGCGCACGCAGGCCGCGCACCAGCACGTCGTCGATGAAGGCTTGCGGCGACTGGCCGGCAAAGGCGGCGTCGAAACGCATGATCACCGCCTGGTCGATGCCGCAGCGCTCCAGTTCGGACAGCTTGTCTCGCAGCGTGGCCACGCGCCGCGGCGCTATCTCGGGTTTGCCGCCGAGCCGGGCGAAGTAGTCGCGCGGATGCGGCTCGAAGCTGAGCACGCAACTGGGCACGCCGCGATGCCGGGCCTCGTTGTTCAGCAGCGCCAGCATGGCCTGGTGGCCGCGGTGCACGCCGTCGAAATTGCCGATGGTCAGCGCACAGGTCGACGCGATGCCTGGATGGCGCAATCCTCGGAAAACCTGCATGGCAGCGATTATCACCGCCGCCATGCAGCACCGCCCGGCGCCGCCGGGAGCGGATCAGTGCACGCGCGCGGCGGTTTCGGCCTGGAAGCGCGCGGTCGCGTCCTCGACGGCCTTGCTGTGGATGGCCGCCAGGTCGGGCCGCGAGGCGCGGGCTCGCGTGGTGGCGTCCAGCGTCGAGAACTGGCCCTGCCAGCGCGGGAACACGTGGCGGGCGATCAGGTCGTAGCTCTTGCGCGTGGCGTCGAAGTTGGCCCAGTTGTGCGCCAGCATCAGGTAAGCCCCGAAGCCGCCGTTGCTCTGCTTCCACAGCCTGTCGATCTGCGCGTTCACCATGTCGGGCGTGCCGATGGCACCAAAGCCCGAGTCGTTGATGAACGAAATCATCTCCTTGATGTTGCTGCCGGGCACGGCCATCTGCGGGAAGGCTGCCACCGTCTGGAAGTAGTCAAACCATTGCTCGATGCCGTACTCGACGTCGCGGTAGGCCTGCTCGAGGGTCTCGGCGCAATGCACCAGGCCCACCAGGCGCCACTTGCTTCGATCGACCCGGGTGTTGTAGTGCGCTGCCTGCTCTTCCATGACGTTCCAGTGCAAGGCCAGGGCATCGAATCCGGCGGCCGAGGTGGCGCCGATCGACAGCAGCCCGACGCCGTGCATGCCGGCCAGCTTGGGTCCGGTCGGCGACGCGACCGCGGCCACCGCTACGTCGAACAGCGGGTTCGAGTACGGACGCAGGTGCAGCCTGGCGTCGCGCAGGTCCCAGCGGTCGTTCTTGAAGGTGACCGGTTCTTCGCCGTTCAACAGCTTCATGATCACGCCGAGACCGTCCTCGAGCAGCCCGCGGGTCTGCGTCTGCGACAAGCCGATCATGATGGCGTCGGAGGGCAGCGAGCCCGGACCGACCCCAAGCATCACCCGCCCGCGGGTCATGTGGTCGAGCTGGACGATGCGTTCCGCCACCCACAGCGGATTGTGATAGCTGACGCTGACCACGCCGGTGCCGAGGCGGATGTGGCGCGTGCGCTGCGATGCGACGGCGATCATGATCTCGGGGCTGGCGCTGATCTCGCTGCCGGCGGAGTGGTGCTCGCCGCACCAGGCTTCGTCATAGCCGCAGCGGTCGAGCCACTGCAGCAGCTCGAGATCCTGCTCGAGTGCCATCGTTGGGTTGATGCCCGGCTTGTGGAAGGGGGCAAGGAAGATGCCGAAACGCATGCGATGGTTCATTTAACTGTCTCCTGGTGGGCGGGAAGCGGGCACCGCGACGGGTCCAGCGGGCCGCAGCAACGGACTGGCGGCAACATGACCGCCGCTTCTTCTAGCAGTGTCGCGACGGCGCGTCCAGCGTGAAAGCCCGCGTGCGTCGTGCCGCCGTGGCGCCCCGGCCAGGGTGGCTACACTGCACAGGGGTCTGGTTGCGCCGATGCGGCGGGGAGGCCGCGTTCGTGTCGACTACGAGGAGCACGCCATGAGTTCACGCCCGCTGATCGTCGGCATCGGTGGCACGACCCGGCAAGGTTCGACCTCGGAACTGGCGCTTGCCGCCGCGTTGGCGCATGCCGCATCGCTGGGCTGCGACACCCAAGCGTTCGGCTCGGGCGCCTTGCCTGCCGAGCCCTACGACCCCGCGCGCCCCGAGCGCAGTCCGCGGGCGCTCGCCCTGGTCCAGGCCCTGCGCCGCGCAGACGGCGTGATCATCGCGACGCCTTCGTACCACGGCGGCATGTCGGGCCTGGTGAAGAACGCCATCGACTTCATCGAGGACATGCGCGAGGACGAGCGGGCCTACCTGCAAGGCCGAGCGGTCGGGTGCATCGTCTGCGCCGATGGGGCGCAGGCCATGGGTTCGACGCTCAGTTCGATGCGCGACGTGATCCATGCACTGCGGGGCTGGCCCACGCCCTATGGCGCGGCGATCAACTCGGTCGCCCGGCCTTTCGGACAGGGCGGCGGCCCGGTCGATCCGGCCGTCTTGCGCGCCTGCGGCACGGTGGCCGAGGAGGTGGTCGGCTTCGCGCGCCTGTCGCGCGCGCAGCGGGTTAGCGATAGCGCGCAGGCGGTCCGCGCGGTGCGCTGAGGCGGTCCGGGCCGCCGGACTGTCATCGCATGGGGGCCGCTCGCGCGGCCCGATGTACCGCTCAGGCCGCAGGCCAGGCCAGAGGGTGCGCACCCGGCGGCATCGACGGGCGGTCCCACCCGGCCGGCGTGGCCGACAGCTGCGCCGCATGCCGCAGTGCTTCGAGAGTGCCGAAGCCGCTGGGGACACTTTCCAGATAGGGAGCGAAGTCCGGTTTCGGTGCGGCAAAGCCATCGGTAACGCGGCCGAGGCTGCGCAGCCAGTGGCCTGTTCGCGCCAGCGACACCTGCACATGCCAGCTGCCGCCTTCGCGCTGCTGGCGCCATAGGCCGGCGCAGGCGGCCATGGCCATCAGGTGGCCGCTGGCATGGTCGAGGATCTGCATCGGCAGCGCGCGCGCCGGCCCGCTGCCGACGGCCTGCGCCTCGGCATGGTTGAAGCCGCTGGCCGTCTGTACCAGCGAATCGAAGCCGCGCCGGCCGGCCCAGGGGCCGTCCGGGCCATAGGCCGACAGCGACACCATCACCAGCCCCGCGCAACGTGCGGCCATCGCCTCGGCCCCGTAGCCCAGCGCCTGCAGCCCGCCGGGCCGGTAGCCCTGCACGAACACATGCGCCTCGCCCAGCACCTGCTCGAAGGCCGCGCGGTCAGCGGCCTGATGCAGGTCGGCCTGGGCCGAAAGCTTGCCGCGGCTGGTCTCGGCAATGGCCTCGATGTTGGGCAGCCGCGGTGAGTTGACCAGCAGCACGTCGGCGCCGTGGCCCGCCAGGGCGCGGGTGCCCACCGGACCGGCCAGGATGCGCGTCAGGTCCAGCACGTGCACGCCCTGCAGCGGGCGCGCTGCCAGCGGCAGCGTTGGCAGCGCGCGCGGCGGCGCGTCGCCCAGCAGCGTCCAGTGCAGCAGCGGCGCCGCTGCCACCGCTTGGCCCTGCGGGTGCGCGTCCCATTCGTCGAAGCGGCGCAGCGCCGCCACCACCAGGCCGGCGTCCGCCGCGGCCTGCTCGAAATCCAGCGCGTTCCAGCCCCGCAATGCGCGCCGGACATCGGCGGGCTCGGCGCGGCCGTCCGTGGGCAGGCCGAGCAAACGCAGCGCGCCGTCGCGGTGATGAGCGAAGTTGGTGTGGATGCGCACCCAGCCGCCGGCGGCGTCGTCGCCGCCGCAGGGGTACAGCCCCGCCAGCTTGTCCCACAACTGCAGCGGCTGGCCGTCGAGCAGGAAGTGCGTGCAGCACTCCAGCGCGGCATGGCGCATGTCCACGCTCAGCTGCTGCGCCAGGCCGTTGCGCAACCGGCCGACCTCGGCGGCGGCCAACGCGCCGGCGGCGGTGGCCGCCTGTGCGGCGCAGCCCACCGCGAAGGAAGAGGGCAGCACCGGCTCGGCGCCGTGCAGCTGCACCCGGCCCAGCGCCGCGGCGTCCAGCCCCGCCGCCTGCCAGAGCGTGTGCAGCGCGGCCTGCGGATCGGCCATCGCGGCTACTTGGCGAACACCTTGCCCAGGAAGGCCAGCGTCACCTGGGCCGCGCGGTCGCGGGCCTTGGCGCTGCCTTCGATGCTGGCGCCGATGGCGCTGCAGCTCTTCAGCACCGCCTGGTAGGCCTCGCCCTGCAGTCGCTGGCCGGTGTTGCGGTCGAAGGAGGCGAAGCTGTCGATGTCCATCTCCACCGGGCAGGTGTCCAGCGTGCGCTGCGCGCCGCGGACAAGCACGCGGCGCGGGTCGTCGGCATCGAACTTGTGGCCCGCACCTTCCAGCACCACGAACTCCACCGGCGTGCCGGCCTCGGCGATGTGCTTGGCATAGGCCTCGCACGGCGCCAGGCCGGTGTAGTCGTCGGCATTGCCGTGAATCCACAGCTGCGGTGCCTTCGAGAACACGCCGGGCTTGACGCGCAGCCTGAACACGCCGACGCAGCCGCCCGAATACACCGGGAGGTGCGCCGCGAAGCGCAGGCCGTCGGGCAGCTTCTGCGAGGCGATGATCCGTTCCACCGCGGTGCGCTGCACGGTGATGCCGCCGCGCGAGAAGCCCATGATGGCGATGCGCTGCGGGTCGATGCGCGGGTGCGTGGCCAGCAGCTTCAGCGCGGCGAAGGCATCGGCGGTGTCGGCGGCGAAGGCCACCTGCGACTGGTCTTCGGCCGTGCTCTTGACGCCGCGCGGGCCGAAGCTGTCCATCGAGAACACCGCGATGCCGGCGGCATTGAAGGCCTTGGGCCAGAAGTCGAGCATGGCGTTGTAGATGCCGCCCGAGCCGTGCACCAGCAGCACCGCTGGCACCTTGGCATCGCCCGGTGGCAGGAAAAGGTGGCCGGTGGAGTTCTGCGCTTCGGCGCTGCCCTGGCCGCGCATCAGCTCGGCCAGGGTCTTCGGCGTCCAGCTGGCGAAGCTGTACTCGCCGTTGCCGGGGCCGGCCTTGAAGTCGGCCACCGCCGTCTGTGCGACGGCGCCGCCGGAGCCGCACAGCACGCCCAGCGCCAGCAGAGCGGCGCGCAGGCCGCGGATCGGGTTCATTTTGATGCGTCCCTCCCTGGTGCGCGCGCCGTGCCAGCGCGGCGCCGGCATCATTCTCGCCGAAGCGACGGCTCAGAGCCCGGGCGCGATCGCGCCGCGTTCCACCCAGCGCCACTGCCCCGGCAGCAGGTCCTCCGGCAGCGCCAGCGCACCGAAGCGCAGCCGGTGCAGTGTCTGCACCGCATTGCCGGTGGCAGCCACCATGCGCTTGACCTGGTGGTACTTGCCTTCGGTCAGCGTCAGCAGCAGCCGGCGCTCGCCGGCGGCCTCGCAGGCAGCGGCGCGCACCGGCAGCGGGTCGTCGTGCAGCACCACGCCGTCCAGCAGGCGCTGCAGCTGCGCGGCGGTCACCGGCTCGGCACAGTCGGCCCGGTAGAGCTTGGGCACGTGCCACTTCGGCGAAGTCAGCTTGTGGATCAGCGCCCCGTCGTCGGTGAACAGCAGCAGCCCGGTGGTGTCCGCGTCCAGCCGGCCGATAGGCTGCACGTTGCGCGTGCGCAGCGGTGCCGGCAGCAGGCTCAGCACGCTGGGGTGGTGCCTGGGCTTGCGCGAGCACTCACAGCCCGCCGGCTTGTGCAGCATCAGCAGCACGCGCTCATGGAAGGGCCAGGCCTGGCCGCGCACGCTGAACACCAGGCCGGCGGTGGCCACGTCTTCGCCCGGCTCGTCGGCCACGCGCTCGCCCAGGCGGACCAGCCCGTGCTGAATCAACGCATCACACTCGCGCCGGGTGCCGAAGCCCTGGCTGAACAGCACCTGGCGCAGCTGCATCTCAGGCCCCGGCCCGCAGCCTCTCCCAGGCGCGCGCCGCACGCTGGCTGCGCGCCGAGCCGGCCACGCCGAACAGTGCGGCATCGCGCTGCCAGCGCTGCGCTGCCGGGTCGTCGGGCTGCTCGGCCCACAGCCGGCCGGCGTCGGCATACAGGCCATGGGCTAGCGCCAGCGCGCCCGCCAACGCGACATGCGCAGCGGGCGCCGAGGCCGGTGATTCGGTTAGGTCGGCCAGCAGCGCCATGAGCGCACACAGCCGTTCGGCAAAGGCCGCGGGCCAGCCGCGTGCACGCGATTCGCGCAGCAGGTGGGCTAGCACGGCCAGCGTGACATGGCTGTCCTCGATGCTGCGAAAGGGCTTGACGTAGTTCTCGTAGCCGTCGCCGGGCAGCAGCGCATCGGCCGCCACCGCCACGGCGTCCAGCTGCACGCGGGCATGCGGCACTTCGGGCACGAAGCGCGTCTCGGGCATCGGCAGCAGTTGCAGGCCCGGTGAGCCGGCGGGCACGCGGGCCACGCGCAGCTGCGGCCGGCCGTCGCCGGCAGGCCCCGGCAGCGCGCCCACCACCAGCAGCAGGTTGCTGTCGGGGCCCAGCGTCGTCCAGCGCTTGGCGCCATCGATCGTCCAGCCGCCGCCCAGCGCCGGGGTGATGCGGGTGGCGATGTCGCGCGGCCGGTTGCCGCCTTCCTCGGTAACGCAGAAGGCCGCCACCGCATCGGCCGGCAGCGTTGGCAGCAGCGCGCGCAGGGCCGCCTGGTAGCCGGCCGCGAAGGCCCAGCCGACGCGGTCGGCATCGAAGCCGCCGAGCAGTGCCATCGCCGCCGAGCCCCGTGCCAGCGCCGCGCCGCCGCGCCAGCGGGGCCACCACTGCGCCACGCTGGCGCGTTCAGGCACTTCGGTGGGCGCGCGCAGGCAGGTGTCGATGGCGGCGTGCATGGGTTGGTTATTCGTTGGGGATGGCCGCATCGTAGCGGCGTGCATCCGCGGCAGCCGCTAGCATCCATCATGTAATGTACAAACGGAGTCGAACATGCGCTTGAAGCCGATGCTCCTGGGTGCGGTGCTGCTGGCTGCGACGCTGGCCTCGACCGGTGCCGACACCTCCAGCCCCAGCCCCAGCCCGGCCCCGGGCTGGTCGTCTGCCGGCAAGGCCGAAGACGGCGCGCTGAAGTCGGCCAGGCAGGCTATCGCCGCCGGCGACTATGCCTCGGCGCAGGCCGCGCTGAAGGGCGCGCTGGCCCCGGACCCGGGCAATGCAGACCTGCACAACCTGTATGCCTACTCGATCCGCAAGGGCGCCAGTCCGGACATGCAACTGGTCTTCAAGCACTATAACGAGGCGCTGCGCATCGATCCGAAGCACCGTGGCGCCCACGAATACATCGGCGAGGCCTATCTGATGGCCGGCAACCTGCCCAAGGCCAAGGAGCATCTGGCTGCGCTGGGCAGGATCTGCTTCTTCGGCTGCGCCGAGCACGACATGCTGAAGAAGGCTGTCGCCGACTACGAGGCCAAGCCCAGGTAAGGGGCGGCCTTCGCGTGCGATCCGGCGGCACCGCGGCCTGCGGTGTCGTGCCTGTCCGTGGGTTCAGGCCAGGCCCAGGTCGCGGGCCGAAGGCAGCGGCGGCTCGGCCAGGCCGGTGGCGGCGTGCACCGCGTTCAGCACCGCGCGCGCGGTCACGGTGGCGGCCAGCGCGCCCAGCACCGTCATGTCGCCGGGCCGGCCGCTGGCGCCGGTGGCTAGTGCGAACAGCGTGTCGCCGTCGGTCATCGTGTGCACCGGGTCGATGCTGCGTGCCAGGCCGTTGTGGGCCATGGTCGCCAGCTTCTGGCATTGCGCCTTGCTCAGCCGCGCGTCGGTGGCAATGATGCCGATGGTGGTGGCCATGCCCGGCAATGCGCGCGGCGGGATCTCGCCTGCGGCGATGGCCCGGCTGGCG
>JBEIHU010000134.1:0-11287 GCA_040381175.1 Burkholderiaceae bacterium | reverse complement strand
TGGCCGCGCGCGCCGCCGCGCGCGCTGCGCCGCCGTCGCGTGACGCCCCGGGCTCGGCGCTGCGGCGGCGTTTCGAGCAGCTGGTGGATACGCGGCTGCTCGAGCACCCCACGGTGGCCGACTGCGCGCGTGCGCTGGCGGTCACGCCCACGCACCTGAGCCGGGTGCTGCGTGTCGCCACCGGGCAGCCGGCGTCGCGCCTGATCGAGGCCCGGCTGATGCGCGAGGCGCGGCGCCAGCTGGCCTACACCAGCCTGCCGGTATCGACCATCGCCTACACACTGGGCTTTGCCGACCCGGCGCACTTCAGCCGCGTCTTCAGCCGGGTGGAGGGGCTTTCGCCGCGCGGCTTTCGCGAGCGGCTGGTGCGCGGTCGGCGCTGAGGCGCTGCCCTCAGCCCGGCACCGCGCAGTTCGCCGGACCCATCAGGCCGTCGCCGGCATCTTCGGGCTGAAGCTGTCCACGCCGGCTTGAGCGGCCTGCGTTACGCTTGCCGCCATGAGCACACCGACCCCCTCCGATTCCGCCGGCATCACCGCCCGGGCCTGGACCCCCACTCCCGGCGCCGCCGTGCGCCAGGCCGCCACCGTCGTGGTACTGCGGCGTGGCGATGCCGGCATGCAGGTGTTGCTGATGCGCCGCGCGCCGCGCGCCGGCGACATCCACAGCGGCGCCAGCGTCTTCCCCGGCGGGCTGCTCGACGCCGGCGATGCCGAAGGCTGTGCGCTGTGCAGCGGGCTGGACGACGCCCAGGCCAGCGCGCGGCTCGCCCTGCCTGCCGGCGGGCTGGCCTACTGGTTCGCCGCGATGCGCGAATGCTTCGAGGAGGCCGGGCTGCTTTACGCCGCGGCGAAGGACCGCTCGCACCTGCACGCCGCGCAGCTGGCGCAGATCGCCACGCAACGCGACGCGCTCAACCGGCGCGAGCTGACGATGGCCCAGATCTGCCAGCGCTTCGGCATCCACCTGGCGGCCGATCGCATCGCCTACCTGGACCACTGGCTGACACCTCCGGGCGTGCCCAAACGCTACGACACCCGCTTCTTCGTGGCCGAGGCGCCCGAGCTGCAGGTGGCCAGCCAGGACGACCACGAGACCGACGCGCAGCTGTGGCTGACGCCGGCCGAAGGGCTGGAGCGGCGCAAGGAGCTGAAGCTCGCGCCGCCCACCTACAAGATCCTCGAGCTGCTGCAGCGCCTGGGCAGCGTGGACGCGGTGCTGGCCCATGCGCGTGGCCTTACCGCCGTGCCGTGCACCATGCCGCGCCTGGCCGGTGGCGCCAAGGGCCTGCGCCCGGTGATGCCGGACGAGCCGCCCTACGCGGAGATCGGCCGCATCGACCCCGAAGGCCACGGCCAGGCCAGCTACGAGCTGGCGCCGGCGGTGGCGGTACGCCTGTCGCCGCGGCTGATCCGCGTCACCGCCGACAACGGCAGCATCATGACCGGCCCGGGCACCAACTGCTACCTGATCGGCGGCGGCGAGCGCAACGAGTGGGCGGCGCTGGACCCCGGCCCGCTGAGCGATGCCCATGTGCAGGCCATCGTCGACGCCGCGCCGGGCCCCATCCGCTGGATCTTCGTCACGCACACGCACAAGGACCATTCGCCGGCGGCGCAGGCCCTGAAGGCGCGCACCGGCGCGCAGCTTCTGGGCATGGCGGCGCTGCATGCCGAATGGCAGGACACCGGCTTCCAGCCCGACGTTGCGCTGCGCGGCGGCGAGCTCTTCAACCTGCCCGGCGAGAGCACGCTGCGCGTGATCCACACACCCGGCCACGCTGGCAACCACCTGTGCTACCTGCTCGACGAGGAGCGTTTGCTGTTCACCGGCGACCACGTGATGCAGGGCTCCACGGTGGTCATCAACCCGCCCGACGGCGACATGGGCGCGTACCTGAAGTCTCTGCGCGAGCTGATGCAGCTCGAGCTGGACTGGCTCGCTCCAGGCCACGGCTTCCTGATGCCGCAGCCGCGCCAGGCGATGCAGCAGATCGTGGCCCACCGCCTGAAGCGCGAGGCCAAGGTGCTGCAGGCCTTCGCCAGCCAGGAACCTTATTCGGTGGATCAGCTGCTGGCGGCGGTGTACGACGACGTGCCCCCCAAGCTGCACACGATGGCGCGGCGCTCGCTGCTGGCGCACCTGCTGAAGCTGCGCGACGACGGGCGCATTGCCGAAGCAATGTCCGGCCACTGGGCCTTGCAGGCCTAGCCCGGATATTTCACGAGCGACGTACTGGATGGGTCTGTGGTGCTGAGAGGGTGTCCTGCGAGGCGGATTGAGGAGCGTTCACGGAGCTTCGTGCGTTGCAAGCTGCTGCTGGTGGATGCTTGGGCGTGATTACCCCCGCCCCGGCTTGGGATGCGGGCCGCTTTGGTGTCAACGCGCGGGCCAGGCACTGGATGAACTGCTACGGACCGAGTGCAGCGGCAGCTGCAAGGAAGACATGCTTCATCGGGTGCGCCGAGGCCAGCAGCACCCGCACGCGACGGGTGTTGCGCAGCACGGCCGCGCCGATTTTCAGCAGCTTCGTGCGGATCGTGGCGGTGCAGGCTTGGGCCAGCTCGGTGCCCTGCAGGCCCAGTCGGCGCAGGTTGATCATCAAGGTGTAGGCCAACGCCGCCAGCAGCAGCCGAAGCTGGTTGGCGTGGAAGCGGTGGCAGCTTGCGCGGCGTCCGAACAGGTCGAGCTGCGCTTCCTTGATCCGGCTCTCGGCTTCGCCTCGGGCACAGTAGCGGCGCTCGTACAAAGCCTTGGGCGAGCCCGGCAGATCGGTGACGATGAAGCGCGGGTTGGCCCCTTGCTCGCCGTGCTCCAGCCGCGCGATGACGCGACGCTGCTTGTCCCAGGTACCGGCCGCGTACGGGAACTCGCCGAACATGCGCTGCTTGGTCTTGCTGGCGGCGTACTGCTCGGCCAGGGCCATCTGCGCCAGGGCCACCTGCTCGTTCAGGCGCGAGTTCTTCTGCAGCCCGATGAGGTAGCTCACGCCCCAGCGCTCCAGGCGCTGCAGCACGCGCGGGCGGCAAAAGCCCGAGTCCGCCCGCACGATGATCTTCGTCTTGGGCCACGCCCGGCGCAGCGGCACCAGCAGCCGCTTGATCAGCGCGCTGACCACGCTGGCCGGATCGCGATCGCTCGGGCGCAGTACGCAGGCCAGCAGGTCCTGACCTGCGAAGACGTACAGCGGCAGGTAGCAGTAGTTGTCGTAGTAGGCATGGAAGTGGCCGCGCTCCTGCTGGCCGTGCAGCGGCACGTGGGTGGCGTCCACATCGAGCACCAGTTCCCTGGGCGGCTTGGCGTGGCCGGCGATGAACTGCTGCATCAGCACCTTGTGCAATGCAGCCGCGTGCTCGGGCGTGGCCGCCGTCTCCAGGCGGCTCAAGGTGGGCGCGCTGGCCAGCGGCTCGACGCGGCCCACGGCAGTCTGCATCACCAGGTCGTTGCGCAGCACGTTGTGGTCACACACGTCCGACCAGCCCAGGCACAGGCCGTAGATGCGCTGCGCCAGCAGGCTGTGCACGCTGTGCTGCACGCTGGCGCTGCGCCGCTCGTCACCCAGGACCAGCGCCGCTGCGCGGGTCAGGCCAAGACGTTCATCGACCCGCTTGAGAAGCAACACGCCGCCGTCGCTGACAATATCGCCACCATCGAAAGCGGCCTCGATCACGCGCCTTCCAACGCGTCCGAACTCCACAGTCGCATCGGTACACTTTGGCATCGGCAGTCCTCGGTTGCCATAGGGGGTCAGATACCTATGACAACGCGCCTCGGCACGAGGCTGCTGACCTACTACTCGCGAAATATCCGGGCTAGGAGCGCGGGCGGCAGGCTTCGCTTCTTGGCCGCTTGCTGCTGCACCAGGCGCAGCACCCCGTCGAGCCTGCACAGGGCCTCCACGACGGCCGGCCCCTTGTCGAGTATCAGACAGCCGGCGTGCACGGCCGCAGGGCCGCACAGGACAGCGCGCAGCAGCTCGGGCAGCATCCGGAAACCTCTGCGGGTCTCGATCCGCAGCACGACGTCCAGGCGGCCGGCGCACAGCGCCGCCAGGCGCTTGCGCAGCGCCTGTACGTCGGCAATGTCCTTGTCGGCTCTGGGCCGGCTCAGGTCGGGCCCCAGCGGGCCAGCAGCGCGGAGGCTGGATGCTGGCTGCGATGGGCGATCAGCGCCGACACGAACACCGACTCGACCTGGCGGACGATGCCCTCCCAGCCCAGTTCCAGCGCGCAGCGTCGCGCCGCCTGGCCGGCCCGGCGCAGCGCCTGCGGCTCGCACGCCAGGCCCTGCGCCAGCCGCAGCAAGGCGCCAGTGTCGCCAGGGGGCGCCAGCCAGCCGCTCTCGCCGTGTTCGACCAGCTGGCCCGCGGCCGCATGGTCGAAGGCCAGCACCGGCAGCCCGCTGGCCATGGCCTCGGGCGTGACGTTGCCGAAGGTCTCGGTCAGGCTGGGAAACAGGAACATGTCGGCCGACGCATAGTGCGCCGCCAGGTCGGCGCCGCTGCGCTGGCCGGCAAACACGGCCTGCGGGCAGCGCTGTCCCAGCCGCTCGCGCAGCGGGCCGTCGCCCACCAGCACCAGGCGCAGCCGCGGGTTGAGCTGGCACATCGCTGCATAGGCCTGCAGCAAGGCGTCGAGGTTCTTCTCCGCAGCCAGCCGCCCGACGTACAGCACCACGCCGTCCTCGTCGGCCGCGCCCCATTGCCGGCGCAGCGCCTGGCTGCGCCGCGCCGGGTCGAAGAGCTGGGTGTCCACGCCGCGCGCGACGACGACCACGCGCTCGAAGCCGGCCGCCTGCAGCTCGCCGCGCAGCGCCTCGGTCGGCACCATCGTGCAGCCCGCCTGGTTGTGGAAGCGCCGCAGGTACGCGGCGATCGCGCCGCTCAGCCAGCCCAGCCGGTAGTGGCCGCTGTAGGCCTGGAAATTGGTGCGGAAGTCCGAGGTCACGGCGAGGCCCAGGCCGCGCGCCGCGCGCAGCGCCGACCAGCCCAGCGGCCCTTCGGTGGCGATGTGCACCAGGTCCGGCCGGCGCTGGCGCCACAGCGCCGCCAGCTCGCGCCCGGCCGGCAGGCCGAGCCGCAGGTTCGGGTAGCACGGAATCGGCGCGCCGCGCAGCAGCACCTCGCGCAGCGGGCTGCGCGCCGGATCGGCCGCATCCACCGGCTGGCGCGGCCGCAGCAGCTGCAGTTCATGGCCGCGCTGGCGCAGGCCCTGGACCATGCGCGCCACGGTCAGGGCCACGCCGTTGACTTCGGGCGGGAAGGTCTCGGTGACCAATGCAATGCGCAGCGACCTGCGGTTCGAGATTGCTGGCGCGGCCGGCGTCACAACGGGGTCGGACAGATCCATGTGTTGACATGCTGCCGCAGCGATGCGTCAATTCGATGACGCCGCCGGGGTCGGGCCGGCGCGCGCGTGCACGGAACCGACACACAGTCGTCATCGCGCTTTCACGCAGCTTTGCCAGCATCCTGCCGCGCGGCGTCCTGCACGCTGCGCGCCAACCGCTGCCCACCACAGGAGATGCGATGAACGAGCTGCTGCAGGAACTGGCCCGGCAACGCTGGGACGACCACCGCTACTACCACCACTGCCGCATCAACCAGTCCTTGCACCTGATCAGCGCGCTGAGTTTCGTCGCCGCCTACTTGCTGCTCTTCGTCGACCCGGCGCTGGCCGCGATCCTGGCCTGGTGCGTGTCGATGACCACGCGCCAGGCTGGGCACTTCTTTTTCGAGCCTCGCGGCTACGACCATGTCAACCAGGCCACCGATGCACACAAGGAAGCCATCAAGGTCGGCTACAACATCCGGCGCAAGATCGTGCTGATGTCGGTATGGGCGGCAATGCCGCTGCTGCTGTGGCTGGCGCCGTCGCTCTTCGGCCTGATCGTTCCGGCCACCACGCTGCGCGGCTACCTGCACGATGTCGGCATCGCGTGGCTGGCGCTGGGCATCGGGGGACTGCTGTTCCGGGTGCTGCAGCTTGCCATCACCCAGGACCTGCGCACCGGGCTGGCCTGGATGCTGAAGATTGTCAGCGACCCCTTCCACGACATCCTGCTGTACCACCGTGCGCCGCTGGCTCTGCTGCGCGGCGAGCGCTTCGACCCGATGGGCCACGTGCGCGGCCGCCGCTGAGCTGCCCCGGGCCTTGCGGCGTGTCAGAGGCGGTGGCGCAGCAGTTCGCCGAGGATGCGCCTGCGGATGGCGCGGTTGCTCAGCCCGGGCGGGCACCACCACCAGCCGTCGGCCTGCATCTCGCGCGCCGCGGCGACGCCGTTGCCTGCCACCGCGTCGAAGTCGGCGTCGGCGTAGTTCAGGCTGAAGACCAGCCGGCCGGGGCCGACCCCGCTCAGCGCCAGGCCGTGCTTGCGCAGGGAGACCTGCAGCATCCAGTGGTGCCGCGACGGCTGGGTGTAGGTGACGGTCCAGATGGTGGACAGGTTGGCCACGCGCACCGGCAGGCCGGCCTCCTTCAGGCGGTGGTTCAGCGTCAGCGCACGCCGGTTCCAGCGCTCGTCGAGGCCTTCGTACAGGGCCTGCACCTCGGGCCGCTCCAGCCGGTCGAGGAAGGCGCTCATCGCGCCCATCACATGGGGGTGCGAATTGAAGGTGCCGCGGGCAAAGCAGATGTCGGCCGGCCGCTCGTCGCGAAAGCGCTTCATCAGCTCGCGCCGGCCGCAGACCACGCCCACGGGCAGACCTCCACCCAAGGTCTTGCCGTAGGTCACCAGGTCGGCGCGCACGCCGAAGTAGTCCTGCGCGCCGCCGGGCGCCAGGCGGAAGCCCACGAAGACCTCGTCGAAGATCAGCACGATGCCGCGTTCGCTGCACACCTGGCGCAGCCGGCGCAGCCATTCGGCATAGGCGTCGCGGTCGAAACTGGCGCTGCGCGAGCTGTCGACCAGCGACGAATCCGCGGGCGCGGCGGCATTGGGGTGCAGCGCCTGCAACGGGTTCACCAGCACAGAGGCGATGTCGCGGCGCTTGCGCAGCACGCGCAGCGTGTCGTCGTGCATCTCGCGCAGCGTGTAGGTGTGCTGCGGCATCGCCGGGTTGCCTGGCCCGGGCTGCACGTCGTCCCACCAGCCGTGGTAAGCGCCGCAGAAGCGCACCAGGTGCGTGCGCCGGGTGTGGTAGCGCGCCAGCCGCACCGCCTGCATCACCGCCTCGGTGCCGGACATGTGGAAGGACACCGCGTCCAGCCCCGAGATCGCCTTCAGCCGCGCGACGTTGCGCGCCACAACCGGGTGGTAGCTGCCGAGCACCGGGCCGAGCGGCCGCACCAGCGCGCTGCCTTCGGCGATGCACTGCTTGTAGAAGTCCACGCCGAACAGGTTGACGCCGTAGGAGCCGGTCAGGTCGTGGAACACGTTGCCGTCCAGGTCGGTGAGCGTCACGCCCTCGGCCGACTGCATGAAGCTGCCCACCTTCAGGTGCTCGCGCAGCAGCGCGCTGTACTGGAAGGGCACGCGGTAGCTGCCGGTGAACTGCAGGTCCGGCAGGCTTTCAGCGGCCTGGGCGCTGAGCGCCAGCGAGCGTGCGTAGCGCTGCCGGTAGTGCTGCGCCAGGCGCTGCAGCGCGGCGCGGCGCTGCGCCGCCACGTGCGCAGGCGCGCCGTCCGAGGCGAAGAAGTGCGCTTCGTCGAAGCGGTAGCCGGGCAGCCAGGACGCCACGCGCCGCGCCATGCGCGCGTGGCCGGTCAGCGACGGGTGCTTGGCTTGCGACAGCTCCAGCCGCCGCTTGGCCAGCGGCAGGCTCACCGCCAGCGCGCCCAGCGCGACGGCCGACAAGGCAAAGGTCTCGAGCATGAAGATTCCTGATGCAGCGACAGGCGCTGGTGTACCGCGCCAACTTGACAGCGCGATGAAAAGTCCCGGCCTGGTCCGGCGCTGGCTGCAGCAAGAGGAGATGAACTTCCTGCTGACCAACCGCATCCCGCGCATCGCGCTGACGCACGCCATGGGCTGGTACAGCCGCATCCGCAGCCCCTGGCTGACCAGGCTTTCGATCGCCGTGTGGCGCCGCTTCACCGACCTGGACCTGAGCGACGCCAGGGCCACACGCTTCGACAGCCTGCACGACTGCTTCACGCGCGAGCTGAAGCCCGGCGCGCGCGCCATCGACGCCGACCCCGGCGTGCTGGCCAGCCCCTGCGACGCCATCGTCGGCGCCTGCGGCACGATGCAGGGCACCACCGTGTTCCAGGCCAAGGGCTTCCCGTACCGCCTGGCCGACCTGTTCGGCGACGAGGACGCGGCCTCGCGCTACCGCGACGGCTGCTACGTCACGCTGCGCCTGCGCTCGGACATGTACCACCGCTTCCATGCGCCGCATGCCGGCCGCATCGACCGCGTCACCCACCACAGCGGCGATACCTGGAACGTCAACCCGATCGCGCTGAAGCGCATCGAGCGCCTGTACTGCCGCAATGAACGCGCGACGATTCGCCTGCGCCTGGACGCCGGCGGCCACGTGCTGACGCTGGTGCCGGTGGCCGCGGTGCTGGTGGCCAGCCTGCGGCTGCACTTCATCGACCTGCGCCTGCACCTGCGCTACCGCGGGCCCGAGCGCATCGACTGCGACGCCCGCGTGGCCAAGGGCCAGGAACTGGGCTGGTTCGAACACGGCTCGACCCTCATCGTCTTCGCGCCGCGCGGCTTCACGCTGTGCCCGGGCATCGAGCCCGGCACCCAGGTGCGCATGGGACAGCGGCTGATGCGCCTGCCCGAGCCTGCCATCGCGCCGGGCCCTTCACTGGCCTGGCATGCGCGCTGCGCACCATCCGATGCCACCCCCACCTGAGGCGCCCATGCTGCACGTCGACCTGGTCTACTTCAATGCCGGCGGCGGCCACCGGGCCGCCGCCGAGGCGCTGCGCGAGGTGCGCGAGGCCGATGGCGCGCGCTGGCAGGTGCGGCTGGTCAACCTGTTCGAACTGCTCGACCCGCAGGCCCTGTTCCGCCGCTTCACCGGCATGGCGCCCGAGGACTACTACAACCGGCGCCTGGCGCGCGGCTGGACATTCGGCATGGCGCAGGAGCTCAAGCTGCTGCAGGCCGCCATCCGCCTGGCGCATCTGCAGCTGGTGCAACGGCTGCAGCCGCACTGGCGGCAGTCGGCGCCGGACCTGGCGGTGTCGCTGGTGCCGAACTTCAACCTGGCGCTGGCCCACAGCCTGCGGGCCGAGCGGCCGGGCACGCCCTTCGTCACCGTGCTCACCGACCTGGCCGACCATCCGCCGCATTTCTGGATCGAGCGCGGCGCCGGCCAGCATCTGGTCTGCGGCACCGACAGGGCGTTGCAGCAGGCGCGCGAGGCCGGCGTGGACGAGCGGCGCCTGCACCGCAGCTCGGGCATGATCCTGCGCCCAGGCTTCTACCGCCCGCCGGCGCAACCACGGGCCGAGGCACGGCGCGCACTCGGCCTGGACGCGCACTCCCCCACCGGCGTGGTGTTGTTCGGCGGCCAGGGTTCGCGGGCCATGCTCGACATCGCCGAGCGGCTGCACGACGTGCCGCTGATCCTGATGTGCGGCCACAACCAGGCGCTGGCCCGGCGGCTTCGGGACCAGCCCGCGCAGTCGCCGCGCGTCATCGTCGGCTACACCACCGAGGTGGCGAACTACCTGCGCCTGGGCGACTTCTTCATCGGCAAGCCCGGGCCGGGCAGCCTGAGCGAGGCGCTGCACTGCGGGCTGCCGGTGATCGTGACGCGCAACGCCTGGACGCTGCCGCAGGAGCGCTACAACACCGACTGGGTGCTCGAGCAGCGCGTTGGCCTGGTGCTGGACAGCTATGCCGGCGTGCGCGAGGCGGTGGCCCGGCTGCGTGCGCGGCTGCCGCAGTTCAGCGCGCAGGTGCGGCGCATGGACAACCGGGCGCTGTTCGAGCTGCCGCACATCCTGGCCGGCATCCACTGCGATGCGCGCAGGCAGGCTGCCGGCGACGCCGCGCTGGCGCAGGTGCAGCGCTCGATGCCCGCAGCCAACGACGCCCGCACGGCCGACGTGCAGGCGTCGTAGCGCCGGCCCGACATTCACGAGCCTGTCGCCAAACCGTCATTTGCCCGTCGCGCACGGCGGCCAACATCGCGCGCATGCAGCGGGACCTGCCTGCCGACCTGGGCGACACGCCGCCGGCAGCGCCGCCGCGGCTGAAGGTGCGCACGGTGTGGATCTCCGACCTGCACCTGGGCACGCCCGGCTGCCAGGCAACACGGCTGCTCGACTTCCTGCGCCATGTCGAATGCGACACGCTGTTCCTGGTGGGCGACATCATCGACGGCTGGCAGCTGCGCCGCCAGTGGTACTGGCCGCAGGCGCACAACGACGTGGTGCAGAAGCTGCTGCGCTTTGCGCGCAAGGGTACGAAGGTGATCTTCGTGCCCGGCAACCACGACGAGTTCGCCCGGCGCTACGTGCAGCACAACTTCGGCGGGGTCGACGTGGTCGACGACTGGATCCACGAAACCGCCGACGGGCGCAAGCTGTGGATCGTGCATGGCGACCTGTTCGACGGCGTGATCCAGTGCGCCCGCTGGCTGGCCTACGTGGGCGACTGGGCCTACGAGCTGACGCTGCGCCTGAACCGGCACCAGAACTCGCTGCGCGCCAGGCTTGGCCTGCCCTACTGGAGCCTGTCGCGCTACCTGAAGCTGAAGGTCAAGCGCGCCGTCAGCTACGTCAGCGATTTCGAGCAGGCCGTCGCTCGCGAGGCGCGCGCGCGCGGCGTGCAAGGGGTCGTCTGCGGGCACATCCACCATGCCGAGATGCGCGACATCGACGGCATCCTCTACGCCAACGACGGTGACTGGGTGGAGAGCCTGACCGCGCTGGTCGAGCATGCCGACGGGCGGCTGGAGATCATCGACTGGGCGCGGTATGAGTCCGCGCTCAAATCCTCAGTCGAGGTACCGCTGGCGTTGGCGGCCTGAGCACGGTGTCGCGCCGGTGGCGTTGCGCGCTTCGTTCGTGGCTCGCTGCGCGCGTATCCGCAACCGCCGGCTGGCTGCGCGCGCGGGCCAGGCGGGCCACGCCGGCCCCCTGGGCGGGTCGGCTCCTAGAATGCCCTGCTTCGCCCTTCCCCAATCAGGCACCGCAGCGACATGTCGACCGGCCTCATCCGCATCCGCGGCGCCCGCCAGAACAACCTGAAGAACCTCGACCTCGAGATCCCCACCGGGGAACTCGTCGTGGTAACCGGCGTGTCCGGCTCGGGAAAGTCCTCGCTGGTGTTCGACACGCTCTACGCCGAGGGACAGCGGCGCTACGTCGAGACGTTCTCA
>JBEIHU010000133.1:0-11336 GCA_040381175.1 Burkholderiaceae bacterium | reverse complement strand
TGACGCTGGCGCAGTTCGACGCGGTCATCGACGTCAACCTGCGCGGCGTGTTCCAGGCCACGCAGGCGGTGCTGCCGGTGATGCTGGCGCAGTCTGCCGGCGTCATCCTAAACGCTAGCAGCGTGGTCGGCATCTACGGCAACTTCGGCCAGACCAACTACGCGGCCAGCAAGTTCGGCGTCATCGGTTTCACCAAGACATGGAGCCGCGAGCTCGGTCCCAAGGGCATACGCGTCAACGCCGTGGCGCCGGGCTTCGTCGAGACGCCGATCCTGGCCACCATCCCCGACAAGGTGCTGCAGCAGATGCGCGAGCAGGTGCCGCTGCACCGCCTGGGCAAGCCCGAGGAAATCGCCAACGTCTATGCCTTCCTGGCCAGCGACGAGGCCAGCTACATCAACGGCGCGGTGATCGAGGTGTCGGGCGGGATGACGGTGTAGCGGCTAGGCTGCGATGCTTGGCTGCAGCCGCAGCGTGAAGGGGTAGTCGATGACACCAGATTCCAGATAGAGACGCACACTGCACGCCAGGGCATCGGGCACACGCCCAATCTCGGCACTGTCTGGAATCAACCTGAATTGGATCTCGTGAAGTTGCTCCGGCAACAGGTCAATGGCGCGCGGCGCGATGAAGACTCGATGTTCGCCATCGGCGATGCCAGCGTAGGAACCACTGGCACTGTCAGTCGCAGTGACAATCAGCCGCGGCAATAGCAAGCCTGCCTGGAACGCGATCCGTCGAATGGTGCGCGCCGAGATGTTCTTGAAAGTCAGGTTCAGCCGGATCGAGTTTTCGGCGCCACGCCGGGTGGCCGGAACTGCCGGCGCATCTCGCAACTCGATATCGTTAGCTCGTACCAGCACTTCCGGCGCCGCTGTGGCGGTACCGCGTGGGTTCTCCAGGTGCCAGCGCACGCTGCGCTCGAGCTCGCTCTTGAGTTTCGTCAGGCTGTTGGCGTAAACGATGTGAGGAAACTGTTGCAAGTCGAAGGGGATGTCGGCAGCGTCTCGGGTCAGCAGCAAGGTGGTCTTGCCCAAGGCGTGGGCGTAGCCGACCTCGTAGAACACGTTCGGATTGCGCTCGGACATATCGGCGATGACCAGGTCGGCCTTGGCGATCTGGTTGAACACCCGCTCGAGGATGTTGCCGGTAAAGATTTGGTGGTCCACGCGCTCGGCGTAGGCCCCCGCCTCCTTGCAGGCCTCGGCGATCGCCAAGTGGTAGACATCGTCGTAGCTGGCCGCAAAGGGCATCAGCACGAATGCAAAGGGGCGCGGAGAGGTCGACATGGAGAGTCCAGCCTCTCGCGCCTCAGGCCTTGCCCGCCGCTTGCAACCGTTCCTCGTTGAGCCGGAAGGCGCGCTGCGCGGCCCCGCGCTGCTGCAGCCGCGCCACGCAGGCCTCGAAGGCCGGGCGCTTCTCGATGGTGCCGAACATCATTCCCCAGCCCAGTGCGGAGCCCAGCACCACGCCGGCGGCGGTGAACTGCGCGCCGCACACATGCGGGCCCGGCCGCAGCGCCATCTCCAACGCATCGAGGGTGGCCGCCATCGAGCCAAAGCCGACCATGCCGCTGCGCCCTTCGGGAACCTCCCAGCCCAGCGCCTTGGCGGTGGTGGCCTGCTCCAGCGGCCCGGCAACGAAGAACAGCCAGCGGTAGTAGGCCGCCCGCCCGGCGTCGCCGGGCGGCGGGGCCAGCCCGCGTTGTAGGAAACGGTCCGCCAGGTAGGCGCAGATGGCCGCCGACTCGGTGACCACGGTGTCGCTGTCGCGCAGCGCCGGCACCTTGCCCATCGGGTTGAGCGCCAGGTTCTCTGGCGCCTTCATCGAGCTGCCGTACTCCAGCCAGACGGTCTGGTAGGGCTCGCCCAGCTCCTCCATCATCCAGTGCACGATGCGGCCGCGCGATTGCGGGTGGGTGTAGAAGACCAATTCGCTCATCGTGCTTGCTCCTCTTGCGATGGCCCGACCGTGGCGTGGCCTGCGACACACATCGTAGCCGCCAACCCCGGTGCGCCGCCTGCCAGCGGCGACAATTGCTCCATGTACGCATTGTTCGAGGATGGAGGCAAGTTCCTGGCCGGCCGGCTGATGTCCGAGGCCGAGAGCTCGATGCAGATCGAGCTGGAGTCGGGCAAGCGCGTCAAGGTGAAATCCGCCAACGTGCTGCTGCGCTTCGATGCACCGCAGCCGGCCGAGCTGATCGCACGGGCGCAGACGCTGGCGCAGCAGATCGACCTGGACCTGGCGTGGGAATTCGCTCCCGAAGGCGAATTCGGTTTCGCCGACCTGGCGCGCGACTACTTCGAGGCTTCGGCAGGCACCGACAAGCAGGCCGCGGCACTGTTCCGGCTGTTCGAGGCGCCGCACTACTTCCGCCGCCTCGGCAAGGGCATGTTCAAGAAGGCGCCCGAAGAGACCGTCAAGGCGGCGCTGCTGGGCATCGAACGCAAGAAGCAGCAGGCCCTGCAGATCGAACAGTGGGCCGACGGGCTCGTGGCCGGCGACTGCCCGGCGCCGATCCGCGAGCAGCTCTACCGCATCCTGTTCAAGCCCGACAAGAACGGCCCCGAATACAAGGCCGTGGTCGAGGCCACGCGGCGTGCACAGCGCGCGCCGCTGGAGCTGCTGAAGGCGGCCGGCGCGATCGACAGCCCCTACCAGTTCCACTGGCGGCGCTTCCTGTTCGAGACCTTTCCCAAAGGCACGTCCTTCCCAGCGCTGGAGGTGCCGCCGCTCAGGGACACGCTGCCGCTGTCGCCGGCGTTGGCCTTCTCGGTGGACGACTCGGCCACCACCGAGATCGACGATGCGCTGTCGGTGCAGGGCCTGGGCAGCGGGACGGTGGTGTTCGGCATCCACATCGCCGCGCCGGGGCTGGCGATCACGCCTGAATCGGCGCTGGACAAGGTGGCGCGCGAGCGCCTGTCCACGGTGTACATGCCGGGCTGGAAGCTGACCATGCTGCCCGACGCGGTGGTGCAGGCCTACACGCTCACCGCCGGGCAGGACTGCCCCGCGGTGAGCCTGTACGTGAGCCTCGACGAAACGACGCTGGCCGTGCTGGGCAGCCAGACCCGGCTGGAGCGGGTGCGCATCGTCACCAACCTGCGCCACGACCAGCTCGACGGCGTCATCACCGAAGCCTCGTTGACCGGCCAGGCGCCTGCGGCCTACGACCATGCAGCCGAACTGGCCTTCGCCTTCCGCCTGGCGCGGCATCTGAAGGCACAGCGCGAGGTGGTCCGCGGCAAGCCGGAAAGCTTCAACCGGCCCGACTACAGCTTCAGGCTCGAAGGCGCGTCCGGCGAGCCGGCGGGCGACGAGCGCGTGCTCATCGGCACGCGGGTGCGAGGTGCGCCGCTGGACCTGATCGTCGCCGAGGCCATGATCCTGGCCAACTGCACCTGGGGCGCCTGGCTGGCCGAATGCGGCGTGCCCGGCATCTACCGCAGCCAGGCGGCATTGGCGCCCGGCGTCAAGGTGCGCATGGGCACGCGCCCGGCGCCGCATGCCGGCATGGGCGTGGCCCAGTACACCTGGGCCAGCTCGCCGCTGCGCCGCTACGTGGACCTGGTCAACCAGTGGCAGATCATCGCCTGCGCCCGGCACGGCCGCACTGCGGCGCTGGCCGCGCCCTTCAAGCCCAAGGATGCGGCGCTGTTTTCCATCATCTCCGGCTTCGACGCGGCGTACGCGGCCTACAACGACTTCCAGAACGGGATCGAGCGCTTCTGGACGCTGCGCTGGCTGGAACAGAACGGCATCGGCGAACTCGAAGCCACGGTGATGAAGGATGGCCTGGTACGGGCCGACACCTTGCCGCTGGTGTTCCGCGCACAAGGTACCGACAGCCTGCCGCGCGGCGCTCGGGTGCGCGTGCGCCTGACCGGCAGCGACCTGCTGACGCTGGAGCTGCACGCCGTGCTGCTGGCGCGCGTCGAGGCGCCGGCCGCGCCCGAAGCCACGCTGGCCGAGCCCGAGGCCGAGGACGAAAGCCCGGACGCAGGGGCGCTGCGCCTGGCCATCGACCTGGAAGAACCCGCCGTGGACGACGCACCGCCCACGGTGCCGGTCTGAGGGGTTCGGCGCGGTGACCTGGTTTCGCGGCCTGAGCACCCTGCACTGGGCGCTGCTGGTGTCGCTGGGCGTGCATGCGGCGCTGCTGACGGTGCGCGTGGTCAACCCCGAGGACTTCAACCGCATCTTCGAGGACACGCCACTCGAGGTGATCCTGGTCAACGCCCGCTCCACCGACAAGCCGGCCCAGGCGCAGGCCGTCGCCCAGGCTTCGCTGGCCGGCGGCGGCGAGGCCGACAAGGGCCGCGCCACCTCGCCGCTGCCGCCGACCGCGCAGATGGAAATGGGCGACGCGCCGGCCGACGCACGCCGCCGCATCGACAGGCTGCAGGACGAGCAGCAGCAGCTGCTGGCGCAGATCCGCCGCGAGGTGGCGGCGCTGCCGCCGCCCGACCCCTCGCGCGACGCCGGCGACCCGCAGCGCGCCGAGCAGGAAGAACGCCGGCGCCAGCTGCTGCGGCTGCTGGCCGAGATCGAAAAGCGCATCAACGAGGAGAACGCGCGCCCGAAGAAGCGCTACATCAGCCCGGCCACGCGCGAGGAGGTGTACGCGATCTACTATGACAAGCTGCGGCGCAAGATCGAGGCCCGCGGCACGCGCGACTTCCCCGAGTACCGCGGCCGCAAGCTCTACGGCGAGCTGACGATGAACGTCACCATCGACGACCGCGGCCACGTGGTCGACGCCGAGATCGTGCGCCCGTCCAGCGAGAAGCTGCTCGACCAGCGCGCACTGTCCATCGTGCGCGCCGCGGCGCCCTTCGGCCCCTTCAATGCCGCGATGCGCAAGCAGGCCGACCAGATCGTTGTCACTTCGCGCTTCCGCTTCACCCGCGAAGACGGCCTGGAAACCACCCTGAGCAACGCCAACCAATGAGCAAGGCCCCCGATCGTTATGCGGTGCTCGGCAACCCGGTGGCGCACAGCCAGTCGCCTTTCATCCATGCCGAGTTCGCCCGCCAGACCGGCCAGCACCTGGAATACACCCGCGTGCTGTGCGCGATGGATGGCTTTGCCGAGGCGGTGCAGGCCTTCGCCGAATCGGGAGCGCGCGGCTGCAACGTCACTGTGCCCTTCAAGTTCCAGTCGGGCGCGTTGGCCCAGGTGGTGACGCCGCGCGCCGCGCTGGCCGAAGCGGCCAACGTGCTGCGCTTCGATGCCGATGGCTGGCTGGCCGACAACAGCGACGGCATCGGCCTGGTGCGCGACCTGCAACACCATGCCGGCGTGGCGCTGCGGGGCCGGCGCATCCTGCTGGTCGGCGCGGGCGGCGCCGCTGCCGGCGTGCTGGGGCCGCTGATCGAGGCCGGCCCCGCGCAGTTGCACGTGGCCAACCGCACCCCCGAAAAGGCGGCCGAGCTGTTGCGCCGGCATGGGCCGCTGGCCGCGCGCTTCGGCGTGACCCTGTCCGGCAGCGGCCTGGACGCCGCCGGCGAGGCCTATGACGTGGTGCTGAACAGCAGCGCCAGCAGCCTGGGTGGCGCGGCCGTGCCGGTGCACGAGCGCGTGCTCAGGCCCGGCTGCCTGGCGGTGGACCTGATGTACGGCGCCGCCGCCCGGCCCTTCATGGCCTGGGCCGCGCGCCACGGCGCGGTGCCGCGCGACGGCCTGGGCATGCTGGTCGAGCAGGCGGCCGAGGCCTTCTTCCTGTGGCGTCAGGTGATGCCCGACACCCGGCCGGTGCTGCAACGGCTGCGCCGGCTCGTGGACGACGCTGCGGCCTCGCCATGAAGCATGTCCGTCGGTTGCTGGCGCTGCTGCTGCTGGGCCTGCTGGCGCTGCAGCTGGGCTTTGCGCTGCGCATCGCCGCGATGGCCTGGATCGACCCGCAGTCCACCAGCTTTCAGCGCAGCGAGGCCTGGCGGCTGCTGGTCGAGCAGCGGCAGATCCTGTGGAGCCAGCAATGGGTGCCCTACGAACAGATCAGCCCGCACCTGAAGCGCGCCGTCATCGCCAGCGAGGACGCCGGCTTCGCCGAGCACAGCGGAGTGGAATGGGACGCGATCGAGCAGGCCTGGGAGCGCAACCAGCGCGCCGAGGCGCGGGCAGAAAAGGCGCAGGCGCGCGCGCCGAACCGGCCGGTGTCGGCCAAGCTGGTGGGCGGCTCCACCATCACCCAGCAGCTTGCAAAGAACCTGTTCCTGTCAGGTGAGCGCACGGCGCTGCGCAAGGCGCAGGAGTTCGTGCTGACGCTGATGCTCGAGGCCCTGCTGTCCAAGCCGCGCATCCTGGAGATCTACCTGAACAACGTCGAATGGGGCGAAGGCATCTTTGGCGCGCAGGCTGCGGCACGGCACTACTTCCGCAAGGACGCGTCGCGGCTGGGGCCGGAAGAGGCTGCGCGGCTGGCGGTGATGCTGCCGGCGCCCAAGCGCTTCGAGAAGCGCCCCGGCTCGGCCTACCTCAGCGCCCGCGCGGCCAGCATCGCGGCCCGCATGGGCGCGGTGGATTTGCCCTGATGACGCCAGGCAGTCCCATGATCCGCAGGCGCGCCACCTAGAATTCCTCGATGAGTTCTTACGCTGCCGAAGAGATTGCCAGCGTCGCCGCCCGGCTGGTGGTGGACGAGGGCATGGAATACGCGCAGGCCAAGCGCAAGGCCTCGCGCGCTCTGGGCCGCATGCCGCGCGGCGCCGGTCTGCCAAGCAACGAGCTCGTCGAGGACCAGGTGCGCAGCTACATCGAGCTGTTCTGCGCCGACTCGCAGCCCGGCGAACTGCGCGCGCTGCGCGAGCTGGCGCTGCGCTGGATGCAGCGGCTGGCCGGCTTTCGCCCGCACCTGAGCGGCGCTGTCTGGCGCGGCACGGCAACGCGGCTGTCGTCGGTGCACATCGACCTGTATTGCGACGACCCCAAGGCCGCCGAGATCGCGCTCATCAACCTGGGCATCGACTACGACGCCGCCGGCGACGGCGAACTGCCCTACCTGAGCGTCGCCGAGCATTGCCCTGAGCTGGGCGAACGGGTGACGCTGCACCTGGCGGTGCGCGACCTGGACGACCAGCGGGGTGCGCTCAAGCCCGACGCCCGCGGCCGCAGCTGGCGCGGCGACGCGGCCGCGCTGCAGCGCCTGCTGGACGCCGAAGCCCCATGAGTCCACTGCGCCGGCGCGCGCTGCTGGCCGCCGCGGGACTGCTGGCCGCCGCCGGGGGAGCGTTCTGGTACGCCCGCAAGCCGCCATCGCCCGCCGCCGCGGATGGCGCCGGCGGCAGCAGCAGTGTCGACCTGTGGGACCTGAGCTTCCCGCGGCCCGAAGGCGGTGAGCTGGTGATGGCCCAGTTGCGAGGCCGGCCGCTGCTTGTCAACTTCTGGGCCACCTGGTGCCCGCCGTGCATCCGCGAACTGCCGGAGATCGACCGCTTTTCTCGCAGCCACGAGCCGCAGCTGAGCGTGGTCGGCCTGGCCGTCGACAACCTGAAGGCGGTGCAGGAGTTCCTGCAGAAGCAGCCTCTGGGCTTCGCCATCGGCCTGGCCGGCTTTGCCGGCACCGAACTGTCGCGTAGCCTGGGCAACAGCGCAGGCGCGCTGCCCTTTACGGCACTGCTTGATCGGCAAGGCGCGGTGGTGCAGCGCAAGCTTGGCGAGACGCACTACGCCGAACTGCAAGCCTGGGTCAAACGGCTTTAGGGTTGCGCCATTTCTACAGCAAGTGGTTGCCATCTGCTTGCTTGTGCCGGCAAGTTCCACGCATACCGTCAGATCAAAGGGTTTGCCAGCATTTGGAGGGCCAGCGCCCTTGGGGCACAATCCGAGGTCCGAAACATCCTGTATCTGCTGCACAAGCCTTGCAGCGCCACCCTCGACCAGATCGGCAGCAGGCAATTGGCAGGCGTTTGCCCACGAAGCCAGTCATTTCGTTGCCGTTGATGATTTTCGCCAGCTGCGGGCCCTGCGGCCCGCTGCCGCGCCGGTCACCATCGCCCTGGCCCGGCCAGCGACCTGCGCTGTCGCCAGGGGTTGCCGACAAGGAAACACATGGATCTGCGCAAACTGAAGACCCTGATCGACCTGGTATCGGAGTCAAACATCTCCGAGCTGGAGATCACCGAAGCCGAAGGCAAGGTGCGCATCGTCAAGGCCGGGGCGCCTGCCGCGCCGCCGCAGATGATGGCTTATGCCATGCCGCAAGGCATGCCTCCCCCACCCGAGGCGCCGCGCGCCGCAGCGCCGGCCGCCGCCGAGCCCGAAGCGCCACCGGCCGAGGCGGGCCATGTGATCACCTCGCCAATGGTCGGCACCTTCTACCGCGCCTCCAGTCCAGGCGGCAAGCCGCTGGTCGAGGTGGGCAGCAGCGTCAAGCAGGGCGAGCCGGTCTGCATCATTGAGGCAATGAAGATCATGAACGAGATCGAGGCCACCCACACCGGCACCATCACCAAGGTGCTGTGTGAGAACGGCCAGTCGGTGGAATTCGGTCAGCCGCTGTTCGTGGTCGAGTGATTGGCCCTTTCATGTTCAAGAAGATGCCGATCGTGATCCGAGGCGACAACCGGGCCGCAGGCCCGGTTGCGGCGAAGCCAGATCGCTCAGCGGGCGCAGCCCGCTAGGGCGATCGAGCCGAGGCACCCATGTTCAAGAAAATCCTCATTGCCAACCGAGGCGAGATCGCCCTTCGCATCCAGCGCGCCTGCCGCGAAATGGGCATCAAGTCGGTGAACGTTTACTCCGAAGCCGACCGCGAGGCGAAGTACGTCAAGCTGGCCGACGAGGCGGTTTGCATCGGGCCGGCGCCGTCGGCGCAGAGCTACTTGAACATGCCGGCGATCATCTCCACCGCCGAGGTCACCGACGCCGAGGCCATCCACCCGGGCTACGGCTTCTTGTCGGAGAACGCCGACTTCGCCGAGCGGGTGGAGCGCAGCGGCTTCGTCTTCATCGGCCCGACGCCGGCGTCGATCCGCGTCATGGGCGACAAGGTCACGGCCAAGCAGGCCATGATCAAATCCGGCGTGCCATGTGTGCCCGGCTCCGAAGGCGTGCTGGGCGACGACCCGAAGGAGATCATCCGCATTGCCCGCAGCATCGGCTACCCGGTCATCGTCAAGGCGGCCGGCGGCGGCGGCGGGCGCGGCATGCGCGTGGTGCACACCGAAGCCGCCCTGCTGCATGCGGTGCAGACCACCCGGGCCGAGGCCGGTGCGGCCTTCGGCAACCCGGCGCTCTACATGGAGAAGTTCCTCGAGCATCCGCGGCACATCGAGATCCAGGTGCTGGCCGACGAGCACCGCAATGCCGTGTGGCTGGGCGAGCGCGATTGCTCGATGCAGCGCCGCCACCAGAAGATCATCGAAGAAGCCCCAGCGCCCGGCATCGCACGGCGCATCATCGAGCGCATCGGCGACCGCTGCGTCGCCGCCTGCAAGAAGATCGGCTACCGCGGTGCGGGGACCTTCGAGTTCCTGTACGAGAACGGCGAGTTTTTCTTTATCGAGATGAACACCCGCGTGCAGGTCGAGCACCCGGTGACCGAGATGGTCACCGGCATCGACATCGTGCAGATGCAGATCCGCATTGCCGCGGGCGAGAAACTGCCGTTCACGCAGCGCGCCATCCAGATGCGCGGTCATGCCATCGAATGCCGCATCAATGCGGAAGACCCATACAAGTTCACGCCGTCGCCAGGCCGCATCAGCATGTGGCACCCGCCGGGCGGGCCGGGGGTGCGCGTCGATTCGCATGCGTACACCAACTACTTCGTGCCGCCCAACTACGACTCGATGATCGGCAAGCTCATCTGCCATGGCGACACCCGCGCCCAGGCGCTGGCGCGCATGCGCACCGCGCTGTCGGAAACCGTGGTCGAGGGCATCCAGACCAACATTCCGCTGCACCGCGAACTGATGGTCGATGCCAAGTTCATCGAGGGCGGCACCGGCATCCACTATCTCGAAGGCTGGCTCGGTCAGCACAAGAGGTGACGCAGCCACGCAGCGCCTTGCGCGCTCCCGCTCCACGCCGGCGGGTCGGACGAATCACAGGCCCTGCAAGCCGTCATTGGCCGGCGAATGGCGGCCGCGCTGCTGCTGCCGGCACGGGCGGCGGCCTGGCCTCGACGGCTGCTCAGCGCTGAGACCATGTACCAGCTCGTGCTGCGCGCGCCGCAAGCCCTGGTCGAGCCGGTGTCCGATGCGCTGGTGGACGAGCTGGCCGCGTTGTCGGTCTCGGTCGAGGACGCCGATGCCGGCAACGAGGCCGAAGAACCGCTGTTCGGCGAGCCCGGCATGCCCGCGCCGCGGCCCGGCTGGCAGCGTTCGACGCTGCACGCGCTGTTTGCCGACGAGGCTGCGGCCTCGGACGCAGCCTCGCTGCTGCTGGCGCAGGACTGGGCCGCGGATCTGCATGTCCAGTCGCTGCAGCCGCTGCCCGACCAGGACTGGGTGCGCCTGACGCAGGCGCAGTTCGAACCGGTGGCCATCGCCGATGGGTTCTGGGTCGTGCCCAGCTGGCATGCGGTGCCGGGCGGCACCAGGCGCGTCATCCGCCTCGACCCCGGCCTGGCCTTCGGCACCGGCACGCACCCGACCACGCGCATGTGCCTGCGCTGGCTGGCCGGCCAGGAGCCCGCGCTGGCAGCGCCCGGTGCACGTGTGCTCGACTACGGCTGCGGCTCGGGCATCCTGGCCATTGGCGCGGCGCTGCACGGCGCCACCGACATCGACGCCGTCGACATCGACCCGGCCGCGGTGCAAGCCGCGCAGGACAACGCCTCGGCCAATGCGGTTGCCGTGCGCGCCGGCCCGCCCGAGCAGGCCGACGGCGACTACAGCGTCGTGCTGGCCAACATCCTGGCCACGCCGCTGAAGCTGCTGGCACCGCTGTTGTGCCGGCGGCTGCGGCCCGGCGGGCAGCTGGTGCTGGCCGGCATCCTGCAGCGCCAGGCGGATGACCTGAAGGCTGCCTACGCACCCTGGCTGGCGCTGCAGGTCAGCGATGCGCAGGACGGTTGGGTCCTGATGACCGGCCAGCTTGCCACCGGCAGCCCCGGGTAGCGCGATGAGCCTGGCCACGCGCTGTCCCGCCTGCGGCACGGTGTTCCGGGTGGTGAGCGACCAGCTGAAAGTGTCCGAAGGCTGGGTGCGCTGCGGGCGCTGCACCGAAGTCTTCAATGCTGCGCAACGGCTGTTCGAACTGGAGCCTGGCAGTGCGGCACCTTCGCCGCCGCCACAGCGCCCGGTGGCCGAGGTGCACCGCCTGCCGCTGCGCGGCGAGGCTGCCGGCGCCGCGGCGGCCGCGCGCGTCGGGTCCTCGCTGGCCCC